>JAUVXM010000002.1 GCA_030603565.1 Candidatus Aminicenantota bacterium | reverse complement strand
TTTTAAGAAGAGTTCTTATAAAACAATAGATTGCATAGGCCTGACTATTCCATCGAGCTGATTCTGTGTTGTATCTTCTCTCTTTGTCATGTGGATTTATATCCATTAATGTTCTAACTGTTGCATCTTCTAGATCCATGTATATCTGCTTATCCAGACACTCAGCACCCCGAACTCCATAACAAATAAAAGTTTTCCTTCCTTGAAACTTTAGATTATTCCTTTCGATGATATTGCTGCTCTTTTTTGCTTTACTCATTTTAACCCTCCTTTATAGTTATTTTCCATCGTTTTCCTCTTTCCCTCCTTTACTATATAATATGGGGAAGCACCAAATATTTTGACTTGCTGCCGGGCAGGTACAAAGGTGGTATGGTGCTCCCCCTTATTTATTATTTTTGATTTCTTGATCCTGCCCGGCATATTTTATATCCTAGCTTAGAATTTCAAATCCTCCAATAAGTGGCAATAGAGGGAAGCCAGCCTAATAGAGAAAACTAACTTCCCACATTACCTTAGAAAATATATACACAAATAAAATTAGGAATATTGGGAATCTCCTACCAATATCCAAACAAACTCCTCCTTAATCAATGAATCGTCCAAGTGGGCCACATTCCTGTTCCATCCAGTCCCGCAACATTGCCTCATTGTTAGTTGAATTTTTCCACTTCTCATGAAATGCCTCCTCCCGGGCTATTCTATCTTGCTGTGATTTACTCAACTTTCTCGTCTGCTCCTTTTTCCTCTTTTCCACTATTTTAGCCTGCTTCCTTTGCTCCCCTACCTCCTTCTGAAGCCTCAAAAAGTGTGCAACCGATTGTCCGGCTTTGTGTGGCAGTCTAAGTGCCAATTCTAGGTCACTGGGACGAGCCTCCCCTTGAGCTGATAATAATGCCCCTGCACAAGCTACAGCCATGTCGTCATGCGATCCTGAAGGATGATCTATAACGTCTTTACCTCCAGCACGTGTTTTCCTTTCCAGATTTGAAAGCTGCATCTTCAGCCTGCTGTTATCCAATAAAATTGCCTTCTCATTCATCACTATAGGGATAAAAGCTTCATAAATCTGGCTGGCTGATAACTCACTATACTTAACCATTATATTGTGCCTTCTAAAAGCCTCCTCGACCCAGGCCCCGGCATAACGATCGCTTTTTATAGTTGAAACCCTATATTGCCTTAAAAGATCAGCAAAATCTCTAACTACTTCCTCCGGGCTAAACGGTGGTTTCCTTTCAATAATCCTATCTAAAACTACTTTATCTCCCTCAGGATGAGATATTCCCAAAGTCATGCTGTCTACCCGGCCCCCCGATGGATCACAATGTGCCATATAGTTAAATGCCGAATTATAGCCTCTTTGATTTATGCCAGCTTCTATTATTTTCTCAATATCTTCAATACCAAGATAATTTTCAATGTCCCCTCGAAACTCGCTCAGATATTCAGCCTTGTATTTTGCTGGGTCTGTTTTCAACCCCGCCTCAATCTCTGATTTATCTACTATAGGATTCATATCCAGCGTTGTACTTTTCCACACCAGAGGCCCTTTTGACTTGCCAAAATATCGCTTATATTGATCGTATAACAGCCCACGTTTGGCATAAACTGAGCTAATCCCTATCAGCATGCTGTCCTTGACTGTCAGCATTGCTGGCTTAATGGCTGTCAGCACCTCAACGTCAGGATTTGCACTTTCCTCAGACCTCCAAAACGCTAGTTCCTCCAGCACAGCCCCCACGACGGTAAAGCCTCTCAAGGTCCTGAAATTCTTTGTCCTAACCGCTATAGTAATGCTATTATTTAACTCAATCTCCCAGGCCAGCTCTCGTTTTACTAAACTCCGGAGACCTGGAGCAGAATTGATAATCCCCGACACATACCGCTTGAGAATCATCGCCTGATCCCTGCTTTCAGCTATCAAAAATACAAATCCCATCTCTCCCGGTGATAATACCTTTGACCAATCCCGCGAGACTGCTAAATAAACAGATATTAGAGCTGATATAGTGCTTTTACCAGACCTTCTTCCTGATAATACATAACTTGTCTTACTCGGTGATTCCGGAGGCTTTTTATTACCTGTACAATGCTTATAAATCTTTATTTCCTCCTTTGACATCGGCAGCCCAAACAAGGCTTTTAAATAGACTTGCCACGATCCCCATGTCGTCAAATTTGTGAGGTAGTTTTTGAAAAGGTTTTTATCATTCAGTGCTTCAATAATATTCATTTTACATGTCTTCGAGATATTTTATTTTCTCTTTTTTTTCTACCTTCAGCCCTAATGCCACTAAGTCTGTTCTGAGTGAATTATTATAACTCAAATATGAGGCTTTCAAAGAAGGCTGAAGATCATTATCAGCCAGGACGGTGCCCTTTCTGATATGCTCCTCGATGCATCTGATTATTCCCAATTTGCTGGTAATTCGGTCTATCAAAATAATCTGAGCTGTTGATAAATCTGCCTCTTTGGGGCCCAAATCTTGGATTAATCCTTGCCTTGCTGCCGTCAAGTATTCTAAAATATACCCTTTATTTTCTGGCAGCTCACCTTTAATCAGAAAACTATAACCACCATGGATTGCTGGCCGCCCCCTTTTAATCTTTACAGCTAATCTTTTTTCAGCCATTTTATTTTCTCCAAACAGTCTAGAATTCTTTTAGTTAATTCCATCTTTAAGACCTCCTTTATTTTTTCTGACATCTTTTTATCATCCTCTAACAACATCCATTTAAAACTCAGCCTCTCAAGTAGGGTAAAAACTTCCTGTTCCACGGCATTTCTATAGTATAAACCCCTTTTAAATTTGGTGGAGGGCAATGGAAGAAAAGAATTAAAAACCACTACCCTCCGAATTAAAAGAGAAAACTTCTTAAAGAGAAGCTTTATTTCTGTCCTTAACTGCTCGTTATCGTAACAGTCGCAACGCCTGAAGTACTTGTTTCTGTGCTCGAATCCGGGATCACACCATGTGCGAACCTACTTTGGGCACCTTTATATATTGCAGAAAAGTCGCTACTTGCTGTGTACTTTGGGCTTAAAAATAATGGAATATAAATTCCGAGGTACCCGATGGCATAACGCCAATCATTAAGAGACCTTATACCAACTAAAATACGGTTGTCGGTAAAATCCGGGTCAACGTAGCAATGATATTTGCGGTTCAAAGTTCCCACAAATCGGCGAGAAACTGCAGCCTCTTGATTCTCAATTCCTTCCGCCGAAAAGTTTTCTAATCTTTCCAGTAAATAAAAAGTTTCAGCGTTGCAAAGTAACCACGTGGGGGTCATTCTCTTTGCCGCATAGACCTTACTTCCAGCCTCGCAAATTGCCCAATAAAGTGTCGAATAATAATCTTTTTTTGCACTGGTAGTTGTGTCGCCTGATGGGGGATTCTTGCTCCAGTTTACGTTTCCTGCGCCAGCTCCATTTGATAAATCATTTATCACCATCCTATCCATTTCCATAGCCAAAACATCTGCCAGGGCGGTTGAAATTTCGCCCTCCAAATCCATGTGCCACTGCGCTCTTAAATCCTGCTCAGCTTCCAGTGACCAATTTCCTAAGACTTTTTTGTTTATAGTTTCAACTTTTTTGCTGCTAACTTTGAAGTCGATTCCACGAATTGCTCCGCCTTCTGAGCTTGTGCCATAACTGGTTTCATCTTGATTCTGATCAACACGATCGTCAGCAGAAATTGTCCCATGTGCGTCTGCAAAAAGTCGGTCAATCCAATAAATATATCCTGCAGGCCCGGGTAAACTTTGTACCGAAATTAAGTCCCTCGCGATCAAATTGTTATAAATCCGTCTCACTGCTGGAAGTAGTGCTGTCGTAAAAGTTTGGATGTTTGATGAACTTGATGTAGCTTCGGTCAAAACTCCAGGTGCTGATAACTTCTGAAATTCCTGATATAGATTCTTCGTCCCGGCTGCCATAATCCATTCTATAGTGTTTGAATACAGCATTTCCATTAAACCGATTTTCCGTCCCGACTTATCCATTGCTGTAAAATCGCCGCCTTCGAACTCTCTTTTAGTTAAATAGCCAGTTGATTCATCCGCTTCATCCAGTTTTAACAGCCGTTTTTTCTGGGCCTCTAAAAAGCCCTGTATTTGAGTAAACATATTATTCTGTTTCCTACTAATGTTTGAAATCCAGCCGTCCCTTTTTGTGGTGCTGGCTTAAAATCCTCCTATTTGTCCCCTTTTGCTTCCCCCTCTCTATGTATCCCCTTACTCTCCCCTTAGTTCCAAATAATTATGCCTTACACAGGCTTACGTGCAGGCCGTTCTATAGACAAAGAGGTATTGCTGCCTTACTCAGCAACCTTATTGACCATCTCCTGCCACTCATCTAAGTTTCCTTTAAATCCTGCTTTCCGGGCTTCTTGAAAGAGGGCATTCTTTTCCTTTAAGTCCTTTTGCCTTTCTTCCTCATCTTCTGGATTCTCAATATGGCCTTTCTCTTTTAATCCAGACGCTTCAATTTTTGCTTTTTCTACGGTGGCAGTTATCTTCGAATATTCGTTATGAAGTTCCTCTACTTTTGCTGATATTTCCTCAACCGTTTCAACAAAAATAACCTTGCCAGATTCATCCATAAGCTTTGCCTCAATAAGGGGCTTATAAAGGCTGTACTTGTCCTTTGCCAGCTCTTCATCTAACCTATCTTTTAATGCCTTCTGATGTTCTGTTTCTACCTTCCGCTCGTTATCATAAAATTCATTAAGATATTCCTCTAATGATCCTTTTTCCATGCTGCCAATCTTGACTTCTTCTTCGTACATCTCGACTATCTTGTCCATGAAATTCTCTGCTCGTTTTATATTTTTATACTTATCAAATGTTCCCTCAAATGTGCCTGCTTTTACTTCATAATCCCAAGCGCATTCTATAGGGCTAGCACCAGAAGCCTCTACTTTTAATGATTCATTCCATTCTGTAAAATGTTCCTCTTTAGTTTCTACATCATTAAGTTTATTTTCCAATATCTGAAGCTCCTCATTTACTGTTGCAGCTGCCAAACTCACGCTAGGTGAGGGTACGAAATCACCAGGCGTTTGCAAGCTATAGTCGGGCTGGACTTCTAGATATTCTTCCTCTTTTCCTTCTACCTTTTTTGACTTTTTTACAACCGTTCCATTTCCCCTCGAACTTATCCCCAATCTCCCCGCCTGGAGCAAAACCTGAATATCGCGGCCAGAGCTAGTCGGGAGGACGGTTAGCTGACCTGTACAGATGCCCGTTTTTTCATCTATAGAGACTGAATTCCATTTATGGCTTATGTCTCCCGTTTCCTCGATCCCTTTTCTGGGATGCATTTGCGCTCCCCAAACAGTTTCACCAGATTTTATCTTTGCTTCAACTTTTTCCACTTCCCGCTTTAGCAATGCTGTGGGATATAATCTCCTATTTTTATTTATCTTTCCTGCAACCTGCCAAACTGCCGATACTGTCAAAGATTTTTCACCAGTCTTTTCATTGATATTTTCTTTGATAATATTGATCTGGCCTGGCTTCTGATATTCTAAAAAAACTTGTGGCTGTTTCATTTTGTCTCCTTTATGCCTCACTTAAATATGTATAGCGTTTTAGGCACAGTTTTTATAAAAACCTATAAATTTTGAGTCCCCTTTTTGCTATAACTTCTTTGTTATCTAAAAGTTAAAAATATTTTAAATTTATTTGAATGCGCTCTTTATTGACCGCTGTCTGGGTTTATGTTTGTACAAGTCTTCAAACTCATTTTCAACTTCAATACGTTTCTCAAGCATCCTTGCTGCAACAGCTTTCCTACCCCATTTTTTCTGTTTTTTTCTTTTCGCGTTTTCCAGCTCATATATTTGTTTCATTTTCCAGCCGGGAAGCTGCTGGTTAGCCTCTCCGATCTCCCTAAAAGTTTTGTCTAATTTGCCAGCCAATTTTGCTTTAACTTGATTATAGATATGCTCCCGAAACTGTGCTTTTTTTAATTGTTTTCTGGATGGGATTTTTATAGTACGAATCTCTTTGCTCTCGTCCATGAAAGCTCTAATAATTTTTACAACCATTGGAGCACCCACAATGATTTTCAAGAGGTCTAAATTGCCATTTCTCAATAAATTTAATTCATACAGTTCAACCTGTTTTATAGTTTTCATTCTTCTCTATCCTTCCCTCCATAAAAAAAGGGGCCAAACTGTTTCCAATTCAGCCCCTCCTTACAGCCGATCGTTCTTTAAATAGTCTAAATAATCAGCTTAAAATACATGAAACTACGGTTATGTGGCTTAAAACAAAATGCTTTCTAAATCCTCCAATCTCCTGGGGTAAACGAGCTCTTATGGGGTGATTGCAGGCTCTCTCAAGTGGATATATAAACCTTTGCGTTATAACTATTATTTTACTACTCAGGGGAGGGAAAAAAGTGCGATGCAGAAATATGCTTCCCTTCCTTCAAGCAGAGCTGATTTATGTAAAGACTGTGCCGGGTACTGTGAAAAAGCCTGTCCCTTTGGGGTTCCTGTTCAGGGGTTACTTGGGTTGGCACATCAAACCCTGATGTTGACTTGAACTATATAAAGGATTATTGCTCCATTGTTTCATTGCTTCATTGTTCTATTATTAAAAATCTGTAAATAGAAAATGGTAAATGGAAAATAGTTAAAACCACTGCCTTATGCAAACTGCCAACTGATTTTCCCTGGCGTTCCTGGTTTTACTCCTCGTTCAGCATAAGGATGGATGCAAATGTCTCGATCCCTGTCCAAAGATGTCCTATCCGGATATTTTCGTCCGGCTGGTGTTGGTTATTGTCGTGATTAGCAATAGGAACACCGATGATGGGGACATGCAGGAGGTCATTGAACATATAAATAGGAAGCGAGCCGCCCAAGGAAGGAAGGAGAACAGGTTTTTTTTCACTATGGGCAGTTAGGGCTTTGATAACCAGCTTGGAAATCGGGTGTGGCTTGTGCTCGATTCAGATTTTTAACGCCATTCTTCTTCATTTTTCTCGGCGTCTGCGCAACTCCCCCCGTCCGTGGGTCAAACATGCTCAACGTCCGACTAGGTCGGATTCCCTCGAAAAACCTCATCAGAAGGCTAAATCTTCAATGTCGCTTCAGCCACATCAGAATTTCATTAGATAGAATTCTTTTGACTAACATTTAAGGTTTTATTTTTTTTCATTTTCTGCTTTTATCGCATCTACGGCAAGCTCGATTCGTGAATAGTTCATCTTTGCTATCAGTTGTCCTTATTTAAGGACAGGTCGCTTGTGCTTCTCAGGGGGAGTAAAATGGCATGGTTTTTGCATTTGTTATGAATGAAATGAAAGAAGGAGGAGTCATGAGAAAGCTTCTTGGATTATTAGTTTGTTTGTTAATAAGTTGGTCTTTTGCTTTAGCAGATAATTCGACGGATTATTTTAGTTACAGTTATGCCCGCTTGAGTTATGTGAACGGGGATGTATTTATCCAGAGGGCAGAAGACCTTGGTTATGAAGAAGGAGTCGTTAACCTGGCATTAATTGCAGGAGATAAGCTGGGGACAAAAGAAGGCCGGGCAGAGGTTCACTTAGGTCATAAGAATTATTTACGGATAGACGGATATACTCAGATAGATATAACAGAACTTCCCAAGGAAGGATTTGATCTGATCAGACTGCATCTGCTTTCCGGCAGAATATTTCTCAGAGTAAATTTTATGGAAAGAGAAAAGGATTTTGAAATTCATACGCCGGATGCTTCGTTTTATATTTTGGAAGAAGGTCTATATTGTTTTGATGTCAAAGAAGGATATGAGACGGAAATAAGGGTTTTTGAAGGAACAGCTGAAGCAGCCGCAGAGACGGGTTCCCTTTTGGTGAATAGGGAAGAAAGCTTGATGATATCAAATGGGGATTTTATCTCTGAACCTGCTGCTCTTTATGCCAGTATGGAAGATAGCTTCACTGAATGGAACAGCTCACGCGATGCTTTTCATAACCGCTATGTTGGCAGAAATCATCTTCCTTCAGAGCTTAATGAATATGAGGCTGAATTGGATTATTACGGCAGGTGGGCATATGAAAGGCCATATGGTTATGTCTGGGTGCCCAGAGTATCCTATAACTCCTGGCAGCCTTACTACAATGGTCGCTGGGTATGGTATCCTGTAATAGGCCTAACCTGGGTTTCTTATGAACCCTGGGGGTGGTGTGTGTCTCATTATGGAAGATGGCACTGGAGGTTTGGTCTCGGATGGCATTGGATCCCGACTCGCCATTGGGGTCCTGGATGGGTCCACTGGTATCATGGAAGCGGTTATTATGGCTGGAGCCCTTTAAGCTACTACGGCTACCCTGGAGTGATAATAAACAACCATTATTATGGTCGTTATAACCGGGGTAATTATCCGGCTCATTCCCGGGCGCTTGTTGTTGTCCATAAGAATCAGCTGCAGGCACGCCATATATCGAAGGTCGCCTTAAGCAGAAACCAGGTCAGCCGCCTAGGCAAAGTATCACTTTCGTCCCGCCAGCCACAGATAAGTGCTGCTGCAAGAAAATCCAGTTTGAACAATTCAGCTGCAGTCAATGCAATGGAAAGGTCAAAAATACGCCGGGTGGACAAAGCCTTTCCCTCGGGAAAAACTTCTATAAGAAGCTCTGGTAAAATCTCAAGAGGTTCAATTAAAGCCGGAAAAAGCTCTGTATCCTCAAGTAGATCTGCTTCGGGAGTTTCTAACAAGAGCATTTCAAAGACCCGCTTTTCAAAAGCGAGAAGCTCACAGGTATCAAAAGGTAATAGCGCAAGTTCGTCAGGCTCCGAATTATCAAAAGCCCGTTCTTCAGTAAAAACCTATCCCTCAAAAGGTACTGCTAATGCGCGAAAAATACAGACACAGCCACCTTCTTCTTTTTCCAGAAGCAGGAGTTCAGGAAGGGAGATCAAGTCATATGGAAGCCGGAGTTCTTTGCCGGTTTCTAAGCCGAGTTCCAGTATCTCCGGTACAAAAAACAGGTCTTCCTCTATTAAAAAATATTCTTCCCGGAGCTCATATTCTGATTCCAGAAGCAGTTCTTCCAGCTCTCCCACCCGTTACAGTTCTACTTCCCGTAATTATTCAAGCAGCAAATCTTATACGTCTAAATACAGGTCTCCGTCCCGCAGCTATTCAAGTACAAGTCGGGCCAACACCCCCAGCAGGTCCTACTCTAGCAGCCGAGTCTCTCCGTCCCGTAATTATTCAAGCAGCAAGTCTTATACTTCTAAATACAGGTCTCCGTCCCGCAGCTATTCAAGTACAAGCCGGTCCAACACCCCCAGCAGGTCATACTCCTCCAGTCGCTCCTCTTCCTCGGGAAGATCTTCTATTTCCAGAAGGAGCAGCGGGTCGTCCAGTTCGAGAGTAAAACAGTCTTCCAGCCGGAGATCCACTTCCTCTTCAAGCTCTACTAAAAAGGTAAGAAAAAAATAGCTCATTTTCCTCTTTACTTTTATTGTTTTCGATGGTATAAAATATCTTTAATCTGGAGTATTAATTAGAGTGAATTTCCGTACAATTATGAAGAGAACTATTAAAGATTTGGAGGTATGAGTTATGGCTAAAAGAAAAAGTAAATGGGATTCGACACCTCGCATTTTTGGTCTTACATTTCTGGCTTTCATGATAGTGATAGCCGGTACTTTTGCCTGTAGCAAGGCTGAAGAAGAAGTGCCAGAAAAAGGCGCAAAAATAGAAGAGGGTAAAGTTCCGTTTGAAGGGACAATCAAGGTTGTCTATGGAAAATATGTTTATGTCCCTGAGGTACAGGGATTTGATATTATTATTCATGGAACTTTGGAGTCCGGCGACATAAGCTCTCTTGAGGGGAAAGAGGTTAAAGGTGAAGCTCATATTGACTCCGAAAGGACTTCAGTATTAATTGCAGATACTATAGAAGTGAAAGAAGAAAACGGGACTTACCGGAATGTCTTTACCAGAACCGAAGAGGTTGTTTTGGAAGATTATATAGATCTACATGGCAGAAGTGAATTTACTGCCTTGAAGGATATTTCTTATGATAAGAAAAACGTCTGGGAAGAAAAAGAAAAAGCTAAAGTCTATGGAAAATTGGAAGAAGAGGACGGAAATTTCAAGATCGTAGTTATAGATGAAGAAGATGGAAAACAGGTCGGCAAAATCATTGTAGATAACTTTACTGACATCTCTCAGTATTATATAAAGAAATTAGACCTTTTTGACAGTTATTGGTTTTATGTGAATATAAAGGATACGGTAGCATGGGCAACAAGGCGGAGAACCCGGGAATTATTTCATGCAGATGTAGTATTTACCGGATTGTTTTAGGGTATAAGTTTTATTACTGGCACAATTTATAAATTTTTACTCAGGGGAGGGCTTCCGCCCTCCTTTTTTTTTATGGTAAGGAGACCATTTGCAGGAGGTTTGCATGATGAGAGTTGCAAAGAAAAGTATTAAAGAAAAGTATTAAGGTTGTTTGTTTAATTTTTATTTTCTCTTTTTCTTTATTTGCATTTCAAACCGGTGATCTCAGCAGGATAACCGGGGATTGGGAGATCGAGCTTGAAGCAGAGGGAGAATATTTCTATCTTGATATGACTGTGGAAGAGTTAGAGGGAAAGCTATCCGGCACTATCAGTGAATCGTCTGGATTTTTTTATGATATTGAGCTTGAGAATATTGAATATGACGGGGAAAATTTCAGCTTTACCTTTGATGCTCCTACCCCTCCGGATGGAATGGAACGAACAGTCGGGGGAGAGTTTGAAGTGGGAGATAATGGACTCGAAGGATATATCAATGTAGCTGACCTGGAGGTTTATGCTCCTGCTGTTGCCACTAGAAAATAGATCAAGGACTATTCTTATTTTTATAGCGTTTTATTACCCAGAAGGTTGCGGCTCCGGAAAGGATAGATATACCGAGCCAAATTATTTTTAATTGGTTGCTTTCAAAATGCACAAACAGGTTCAGGATAAGCCCGGCTAAGATTATTAAACCTGCTGTTATTAGAGAAACTATTAAGGGAAGCATAATAATAGAGAGACATCCGTCTTCGGCTTCCGAGTCGATTTCCTCAATTTTGGCTGTGCGGGGACTGTCTGGGTCCCAGTAAGGCCTTCCGCATTCAGGGCAGAAGGCATCTTTTTCTGGGATTTGGCAACTGCAATATGGGCAGATCTTCAATTTATTTCCTTATTCACAACTAGCCTGGCCTATTCATAAAAAATAGCGATGTTTTTATTATTATTTTCTTTTCAATGACATGCAAGATTTTTTCAACAATGATTATTGAAACTTTTTTCTTGTTTTTATTTTTAATTTTAATCGCCATTTTTTACTCTCCGAGCGAGCCGATCTCACAGCACCTGCTTCGTTACAGGGCATTCGCGGTGAAGGACCACAGCTTCATACCCTGTGTCTTGCATCTGCAGCAACCTCGACTCGTGAATAATCCAGGCTAGGAATGCTATGGTTTTTCCAATACGTTATTGTTTCTGGAATCAGCCCGTTTGAGAAGGAATGCAAGTGCAAGCCCTAAGACACCTAGAGAAGCGAACATGATCTGGCTTGCTGTATAGTCTCCAGTCAAATCCCTCAGTTTTCCACTGAGCCACGGAAATAAACCCAATCCAATATTCTGAAGCATTGTCATCAGACCAAAGGCTGTACCCACTTGCTTTTCTGATATAATCAGGGGTATAGAGGGCCACATGGCAGCAGGTACCAGGACAAAAGCGGCTCCCAGTACGATCATACAGATAACAGGATTGATATATGTTATTCCCATCAGCAAATGTGCCGGGATCATTAATAATGAACCCACGATCATGAGTGACGCACGCTTTCCGATCTTATCCACCAGTGATCCGGCGAGAGGGGCAAACACCATTGAGGCAAACACGATAATTCCAGCCATTCCGGGAGCTGTAGAAAACATATGTAAAAAATTGGAAAAGACCTGTTGCAGGAATCCTCCCCCAGCTCCTACCTCCAGAGGAACTCCCCACTTGTCATGGAAAAAATCCGCAGCAAGGTGCTGAAAGGGAAAAATTGCTCCATAGAAGGTAAAACACAGAAATGTCACATACCAGAAGGAAGAGTTAAAATTCTTAATATCGGAGAATACTATTTTTTCCTCTACCTCTTCTTCCTTTAGATTCAAGACATGCTCACCTCTTTTGTCCAAAAGACAATAGACGATGTTACTGACTAAAGACAACAAACAGAATATCAGACCTGCCCAAAGGGCGGAGGAATAATGACCAAAGTAATCTACGATCAAAGTTTCTGTATTGTAACTAAAGAGGGAGCCCAATCTGCTGACAGTCAAAGCTATCCCGAAAGCCAGAGCAAGTTCCTTTCCTTTGAACCATCTGGCAATAATCGAACTTTGAGCGATAATCAATGTTTCGGAACCTGCCCCAAAAAAGAACATCCCTATATATAGCATCCGGATATTTGTGGAAAAAGCCATTATAAGAGCACCGAAAACAATAAATGAAGAGAATAGAAGACTGGACTTACGGGTACCTATCCTGTCTATGAGAATTCCCCCGATCAAAAGACATAATATTGCAGCCACAGAATAAATGGTTTTTGTAGCCCCATAAGCAGCTCTTGTGATCTGGAAAGAATCGATTAAAATAGGGGCTATAGCAGACAAGCCGTCATAAACAAAATAGCTTCCATAGGTCAATAAGCTTACAAAGATTAATACTGTAAAGCGAAAGAGTTTTTTGGACGGGTGAAAAAAACTTATATTCTCATTCATTGACTATTAACCTCCGTGCTCTGATTTTTCAAAATGATGTCAACTATCAATTATAATATAGGAATAATTCCATTCTCTCAATGGAAAAAAGCGGAAAATAGAAATACCGTGAAATATGAATGGTGAATGGTGAAATGTGGGGGAAAGGGGGAAAATAGATAAATCAGGTTTGCTGATGCAAGCGATACTTGGAAAATAATATATAGTAGAAAAACAAAATTTTACGCTGAGGACGCTGTGGACACGGATTAAAGTGATAAAGCATTAGACGCGGATTTTCGCGGATAAAAATAAGATGCTTTTCCTGTTTTATCTGTCTTTCCTGGTTTTACTGCCTTTCCTGTTTGCAGTATAATGCCTTCTTAACCTGGATTATTCACGATATGAATAGGTCAGGTTAAATAATTCAATGAGGGATAGTGCATATGATTAAATGTATAATTTCGGACATGGGAAATGTATTTATTTCCTTTGATAATGATATCTTTTTTAAAAAAATTGCAGCCAATGTTTCTTTATCCCAAAGCGATATTGCGGGGCTGGTATCTAAGAATTTTGAAATCCTAAGATCCTTTGACAAGGGGGAAATAAATCCTGCTGAGTTTTATAGCAAAGTTGTGAGGATCTTTAAAAGTGATTTTGATTATAATCGATTCTTTAAAGCTTATAATGATGTTTTTGATCTTAGAAAAAAGGAACTGCAAATTTTAAAAAAACTGAAAGAGAATTACCGGGTAATATTGCTTACCAATACGGATGTAATGCGTTATGGCTTTATTAAAAAGAATTTCCCGGAAATGTTGATCTTTGATGCCTATATAATTTCATATTTAGAGGGATATATGAAACCGGACCCGCGAATATACAAAGCTGCCCTGGAAAAAGCTGAGGCCCAAGCGGATGAATGTTTATTTATTGATGACAAGGCAGATAATATTGATGCGGCAATTGCCCTCGGAATCAATACAATCCATTTTATAGAGAGGGCTGAGTTAGCTGCAGAGCTGCGTAAATTCAAGCTTGTTTTTTGATTTGAATTAGTCTTAAAAATATAGAAATAGTTTGTATCTTTTGATAAAATATTAACCTGAACTATTCATAAAAAAATGGCGATGTTTTTATTATTAATTTCATTTTTTTTTAAAAACTACTTGACAAGTCGATAAATCAGGAATAGATTGTTAAATGTCGATACAACATTTAGTATTTGTTGGGATTAATACATACAACATATAGTGATATTAGCGGAAAATCCATTCTTATCGGGCAGTCAGAAGGAAGGGGATTTGTCGGCTTTTTATCGAAGGAGATTCAGATGAATGAAGGCCTCGCAAGAATAAAAAAAAGAGATGGTATAGTAGCAGATTTTGTCCAGGACAAGATCACAAGAGCTGTTTATAACGCCATGGAATCTAAAGGACTGGTGGATAAACGGGCGGCCAAGAGTGTATCCGATATAGTAACATTTATGCTGGAGGAAAAATTCGGGGGTTACACCATTCCTTCTGTTGAACAGATTCAAGATATTGTTGAGATGGTTTTAATGAAGCAGGGATATCATGATGTCGCTAAATCCTACATTCTTTACCGCGAGAGCCACAAGGAGGTCCGCGAAGCAAAAAAAATAGGAATAAATTTGGAGAGATTGATAAAGGATTATATAAATGATGTAGACTGGAAGGTCAAAGAAAATAGTAATGAAGGAGTGACGAGTTTTTCAGGGCTTAATGCCAGAGTCTCGGGAGAAGTGCTGGCTAATTTTGCTCTTAACCAGATTTACTCCAAAGATATTAAGAAGGCCCATACAGATGGTGACTTCCATATACATGATCTCTCCTATCCTATTGTCGGTTATTGTGCTGGCTGGTCTATGGAAAATCTCCTGAAAAAAGGATTCGGGCATGTATCTAACCAGGTACATTCTTTTCCGGCCAAGCATCTGGAGACTGCTACGCTTCATATGGTGAATTTCATCGGGACTATGCAAGGGGAGTTTGCCGGAGCCCAGGCTTTTTCGAGTGTGGACACCTTTTTAGCTCCCTTTGTAAGGGCGGATAAACTGGATTATGCAGGGGTCAAGCAGGATATCCAAAAGCTTATTTTCGGCTTGAATGTTCCTTCTCGTTGGGGATGGCAGACACCTTTTTCCAATCTGACTTTTGATTGGACAGTGCCGGAGGATATGAAAGATAAACAAGTTATTGTAGGTGGGAAGGAATTGAATTCCTGTTATGGGGAATATCAAAAAGAAATGGATATGATCAATCGTTCCTTCCTGGAGTTGATGAAAGAGGGTGATCAGAGAGGGCGTGTGTTTACTTTTCCCATCCCCACTTATAATCTGACTAAGGATTTTGAATGGGATTCACCTAATGCTGACCTGCTTTTTGAGGTAACGGCTAAGTATGGCATTCCCTATTTTCAGAACTATATTGGGACAGGTATGGATCCTGGGGATATCCGGGCTATGTGCTGCCGGCTTAACCTTGACCAGAGAGAGCTGCTGCAGCGTCCCGGCAATATGTGGGGGCCAGGGGATTCTACTGGTTCAATTGGAGTTGTTACAATTAATTTGAATAGAATTGGGTTTGAGGCGCAAGATAGGGAGGACTTTTATACCCGGTTGAAAAAGGTGATGGATTTGGCAAAAGATGCCCTGGAGGCAAAACGAGAAATCGTTAATAATATGCTGGAAAAGGGACTTGTACCTTATACAAAAGTATATTTGGGGCATTTTGATAATCATTTCTCTACCATAGGCCTGTTGGGAATGCATGAAGCCTGTATGAATTTTTTAGGAAAAGGGCTCGGTACTCCCGAAGGAAAAGAATTTGCAGTTGAGATTCTAAATAAAATGCGGGAAACGCTTAAGGATTATCAAGAAGAGACTGGAAACCTCTATAATCTTGAAGCTACTCCGGCAGAATCGAGCTCCTATCGTCTGGCCAGGCTGGATAAGCAGAGGTACGGTCGGATTATAACTGCAGGTACTGATAAGTATCCTTTCCTGACAAATTCTACTCAGCTTAATGTAGATGCCACCCTGGATATTTTTGAGGCCATTCAACATCAGGAAGACCTGCAGACGCTTTATACGGGAGGAACTATATTTCACTCCTTTCTCCCCGAGTCTACTGAAAAAAATACATGCAGAAAACTAGTAAGAAAGATTGCTGAAACCAAGCTTCCCTATTTCAGTATTACTCCCACATTTAGTATATGCAAGAACCATGGATATATTAAAGGCGAAGTTAAAGAATGTCCTGAATGCGGGGAACAGACCGAAGTCTACTCCCGGATTGTTGGGTATTTACGTCCGGTTGCCACTTGGAACGATGGAAAAAAACAGGAGTTTATTGAACGTACTCCATATGAGAAAACAGGTTAAAGGAAACGACCATGGAATATTTACTTTTTTCCTATCCCAATTGTGCAAAATGTGATGTGCTTAAAGAGGGCTTAAATAACAGCGATATTGAAGGAACAGAATATAATCTTACCAAGAAAGAAAGCAAATTTAAGATTAGAGAATATCTGAAGGTCATCAAACGGGATGATAAAGGAGGGATTATTATCCCTACGCTGATATTACAGGAGGAGGATAAAATAGAATCAGTATTAAATAGCAACAAGGAGCTACAGGATTGGTTGAGATCAAAGGGTTAGAAAAGTTCGCGCCTAGGGATTTTCCTGGGCATATCTCAGCTACTGTTTTTACAGGGGGATGTAATTTTCGCTGTCCTTTCTGTCATAATGCAGAC
Organism: Candidatus Aminicenantota bacterium; assembly: GCA_030603565.1. Classification (GTDB taxonomy): domain Bacteria; phylum Acidobacteriota; class Aminicenantia; order Aminicenantales; family Aminicenantaceae; genus JAUVXM01. The sequence continues at coordinate 66,100 of JAUVXM010000002.1, read as the reverse complement.
CTGGTTTTAAATCCGGAAAGCATTCCGGTATTTCCTTTGAATTTTTTTTTAAGCTTCCTTGATGCCCGCAAAGACTGGTTGGAGGCCATCTGTGTAACAGGGGGAGAACCGCTTATTCATAAAGATCTTGAAATCCTGCTGCAGGTAATAAAAGAGCGTGACCTTTTGGTAAAGGTAGATACCAATGGTTCTTTTCCGCTGAGGCTTGAAGGTTTAATTAAAAAAAAGCTGGTGGATTTTGTAGCCATGGATATAAAAGCTCCGCTTGAAAGGTATCAAGAGGTTACAAAATCGAATGTGAAGACCAATGATATTCGGACTAGTATTAATCTTATCAGGACTTCAGGGGTCCCATATGTTTTCCGTACTACAGTCGTTCCTGGTCTTTTCCAGGTCGAGGATATTGAAAAGATAGGGGAACTGCTTAAGGGAAGTGATTATTTCCAGCTGCAGAACTTTGTTCCTGAGAATACTATTGACAAGTCTTATATGCAGAAAACAACTTTTTCCCGGATAGAATTTAAGGAATTTGCTGATAGAGCAAAAAAATATTTCAAGAGAGTCTCTATTGAAGGTGATTGAGCATGGAACTTAAAGTAAAACGTGTTCATAAGGACGCCAGACTGCCTGTTTACGGTCATAAAGGTGATGCCGGCCTGGATATTTTCTCTGTGAATAATTGCATTTTGGAGCCAGGCCGGGCTTTCCCTGTGCCGACTGGGATAAAAATTGCTTTACCTAAAGGCTATGTCGGCTTGATCTGGGATAAGAGTGGAATTTCCCTCAATGGAGTCCATCGCCTTGCTGGAGTAGTCGATTCCGGGTATCGCGGAGAAGTAAAGGTTGTGATGATAAATCTTGGTGATATACCTTTTGTTATTGATAAGGGCATGAAAATCGCCCAGCTTCTTGTGCAGCCGGTTCAAAAGGTAGAGATAGTCGAGGTTGATGGATTGGATAATACAACCCGCGGAGAAAACGGGTTCGGGAGCACTGGCAAGTATTAGCCTGAACTATTCATAAAAAAATGGCGATGTTTTTATTATTAATTTCTTTTCAGTGACTCGTGAATAATCCGGATAAAGCAATGAGCAGTTTTTTCGTTATTTTATCCCGGCCTTCGAGTCCTGAAAATATTGGCTTAGTCGCCCGCGGCATGAAAAATACGGGTTTTAATGAATTAAGACTTATCTTGGGTACACCAATTGATCCAAACTCTTATATTACTGCTGTTCATGCAGAAGAGATCTTAGATAATTCCGGAGTTTATCCTGATATATCCACAGCAGTTGCTGATATGGATGTCGTGTTTGCTGCTACAGCTAGGCATAGAAAAAACTATACCTCCCTTTCTTTAAAGCAGGCTGTGAGAAAAATGTTAAAGTTTTCCCCAGAAAGCAGGATCGGCATTCTTTTTGGGAATGAAAGGACCGGATTGACATCAGAGGAGTTGTATCATTCCAATTTCCTATTTGCTATACCGCAGGAAACATCACAGCCTTCCTATAATCTTGCTTCAGCGGTGTTGATTACGTTGTTTAGTATTTACAGCACAGCGGGGGCGAATAAAATGCAGGCAGCCCAAAAAAAGCCGCTTCCCCGCTGGGAACAAGAGGAGTGTATCAGGCTTATTTTGCAGAAATTGGAGGAAAAGAAATTTATCAATCCAGGAAATAATGCACATGTGACCGGCATGGTTCATGATTTGTTCGGGCGTATGGCTATAACTGCAAAGGATAGGGACTTATTACTGGCAATTTTTTCCAAAGGACCGGACAGGAATGGTTCATCACAATAAAATGGGAAAACAATATGATTGACTAATTGACCCATGGGTGATATAAAATTTACTGGATAGGGGTAGATGAAAAAAATAAAAGCCTTTATTGTTGACCATTTTGAAGGTTCATTGATTGCTTTGATCCTGGTGGGGACTTTGGCTATTGCCCTGCTTGTTCATTATAAATTATCTTTTTTAAACTTTTTTTTCCTTCCGGTCATACTTGCAGGATATTTTTTAGGCAAAAAACATGGAGTTTTGACTAGTGTTTTTTGCGTCCTGATTGTTTTTCTTTATCTGATATTTACACATCAGGGTACAGGAATAGGACTTTCCTTTTCGATGGATGAGGTCATCACTCTTGTTTCCTGGGCAAGCTTCTTAATATTAACCGGTGCTCTTATTGGAGTTATTTCCGAGCAAAGAGAGAAAAGAATTCAAAAAATGAGAAACGCTTATATAGGTATATTGGAAGTCTTATTTAAATATCTTGAATGCGGGGATGATATTAAACCGTCCTCTTTGCGCATTGCCAGCTTCGCTGGGAAGCTCGCTGTTGCTGTCGGGCTTGATACCCGGGAGATGGAAAACATCAAATCAGCTGCTCTTCTTTCTGAAGCAGGGGCCTTGCATACTAACGTAGCCTTTTTTGTGGAAATGACAGATTTTTTGGGAGCAGACATAAAAACTTCAGAAAATTCCCTTGATGATCACGATAAAGTGATATTAAAATCAACAGCATCTCTTTTAAAAGAGGTGGCGCCTTTATTAAACAGTTTTAACCTGTATTATATCCGGGAAGCTGGAATTTTAGAAAAGGATTTAAATGAAATTCCTATTGGAGCAAGTATTTTGGCTTTAGCCCATATTAGAGACAAAATATCAAATCATGCCCCGCCCTTCCAGGGAGTGGAAGAATATAAATCTATTGCTGATATTAAAAAACTCTCAGGGCGTGCTTTTCATGCCTCTGCTGTTGCGGCCTTTATCCTGGTTGATGAATCCTAAGCCTATCCTGGAAAAAAGGGTCAAGTCTTCGTATTCCACATTTTTCTGATATAAAACTAAGGAAAATATAGAAATGTGGAAGATGAAGACTTGACCCCTCTTGCAGATACATGTTTTTGCTGATTTTAGTATATAAAAGATAGAGAATAATTTGAGTAAAAAAAGGAGGAATAAATGCGCTTGAGAAAGTGGATTTTTATTATGCCAGTTTCTATTTTGACCGGAACATTATTTGGATTTATTCAGGATAGTGACCAATCAGTGACTATTCTGAATAATCTCGCTCATTTCAAACAATACCGTTCTAAAAGGATTTCCAGTTATGACCGGAGCGGGAAAAATGCTGACCGGCTGGTCATTAAGTCAGGAGAGACTGCAGAACTCGCCCGGATTGAAGGCGCGGGTATTATAAAGCATATCTGGGTTACGATTTCCTCCCAAGACCCCATGTTGCGACGCAATGGGATTTTGCGTATGTATTGGGATGGAGAACAGGAACCAAGCGTGGAATCTCCAATCGGAGATTTTTTTGGCCAGGGTTGGGGGGAAAAATACAATTTTATTTCCCTTCCTTTGGCGGTGGCTCCAAAAGACGGAAATGCTTTAAACTGTTATTTTTCTATGCCCTTTAGCAATGGTGCTCTTATAACTGTTGAAAATCAATCCGAAAAACAAATCGATGCATTTTACTATTATATTGATTATGAAGAACATGATACTATTGGTCCTGAACTGGGGAGATTCCATGCATTCTGGAGTAGGGAACTGACCGAGCCGCTGCCGGATGGGGAAAATGAATGGAGTATATTAGGCCCTCAGGGGGCAAATACAGATGGTACCGGCAACTATGTTTTTGCGGATATTGAAGGAAAAGGGCATTTTGTCGGTGTGAATTATTATGTTGATAGCCCCAGCCCTGTCTGGTATGGGGAGGGGGATGATATGTTTTTTATCGATGGAGAAAAGTGGCCTTCTTCACTCCATGGTACTGGAACGGAAGACTTTTTTAATTCTTCCTGGTGCCCAAAAGAGATCTATATGCATCCTTATTTTGGCTATGCCCGGGTCAATGAGCAGATAGGATGGCTGGGTAGGACACATTGTTATAATTTTTTTCTGGAATCTCCTATTGCTTTTGAAAAGTCATTAAAGGCGACGATTGAACATGGCCACAATAACTGCCTAACGCTTGACCTCGTAACTGTAGCCTACTGGTATCAAAAAGAACCACACAAGCCCTTTCCGGAAATGAGACCAAAGGAAGAGAGACAGAATATGCCGGCAATAGGGCCGGTTGAGATGCACCGTTGGCGGGATGTCTGGCGCCAGGCACATGGAAATAAGAAGCTTTGGGGAAATGAACGCAAATAGCTTTATTTGGGGTGCTATTTTTCTGTATTGTCAGTTTCCGGTATTTGATCGACGAGTCTGATTTCGTCCTTTATAGGGGGGTCGAATTTTCCATTTCCATCCACATCGATAAAGATGGGATTGGTTAAAGCATAGGGAAGGATAGCGTTACTTGAAAGTCCGTTGCGGGCTGTGGCCTGCATAACAGGATAGAGGCTTTTTTTGCCTAAGATTTCGACCACAATATAGGAATCCTCTTTGATATTCAGCTGAATATTTTTTGTAAAATCTAAGGCCCCTGGGTCTTTTTGTTGTATCGGAAATCCCAATTTTCTTTTTCCATTGATTATTAGCCGGGCCGCATCCAAAGCGACCCAGGAAGCACTTTGGACTCTGACTTCTAAGTCCACATTCCCGTCTTTGTCTGTTAAGGTATCTCCACACTTAAAAGTATCATTGACTTTAACATCGATTATTGGGCCATTACTGGCAAATGAGTGGCCCCATTTTATTGCTTGTATCAGGGCATTTTCATCAAGGTCGCCTCCCTTTTCACCTTTGTAATAGACATATGTGCGTGAGTATCCAGGCTCTCTTCGGTCGATTCCGTGTGAATCAGAGGAACCTACCAGGGGATAGTAGTAGCCGCGGTCTAAAAGATGAAGCCAATCCTGGATGGAAGCGGCATTGGCCGGATGGCAGTAAGGACCGTTTATTATTTCCAGAACATCAAAAGAAGTGTCAAAACCTTTTAAAGCATAGGCGGCTGTTTCCGGGTCAAGCTGGAGCATATTGAAATAGCCTAGGCTGCCGCTTCTGGGATGATTTACCTGTATAAGAGTTTCGGGGTCGGTATCTCGGCTTAGTTTAAAGAGGGGGGTCACAGTGTCGGATACCGGATTTATTGCTCCATTGTTTTTCTTATCTTCCCGGCATGTCAGAGGGTAAGTATTATAGTGGATCATTCCGTTGATGGTTACTTCATTCCCTGATATTAAAGAAAGAATATTTTCCAGGCCTGTGGATTTAAGAGCAGGGAGATAGTTGGTGATATAGTTATGGTCTGTTAAAATGGCTACTTCAATGCCTTCGGCTGCCAGGGATTTCAGCCGGGCTGCAATGCTCATCTTCCCATCTGATTTTGTTGTATGCATATGGGGGTCTATGGATATCAAATCTGCTGTATCGACTTCTTTATTGATATGGAAGTCAAATTTTTGCTGGTCGTTTTTCAGGATTTCTACTACCTGTTGGTCGAACGAATATTCAGGGCCGCGGGAAGCATAGATAAGATAGGTTCCGACCGGCAGAGTGATCTCGAGGCTTTGTTCACCGGAGAAGCGTGAGTTTTTAAATGTCTCCCAGTATTTTCCGGTTATCAAGGGGTTGTCCGGCTTGAAGTAAGGGGATTCAGTTGGGGATAGACCAATAAAAGTAACTTTTCCCGGGACAAATTCCCCCTGTCCGGTTAAGATTCGGACCTTGATTTTTCCCTTGGCAGTATCTTTTATGATACAGATATTTTCTATACCAGAACCTGCAGCAAAGGTTGTCCTCTGTACAGCTGGAAATAGATTTGCCCTGGCGGAATAAGTGCCTTCTGGAAGGGGGATGCCTATGATCTTTTTTGATGTTAAAAATGTGCGGAAAAAAATCGATCCGGATAAGACGTCACTTATAATCACTTCAGCCAGGTTTCCCTTATATTCTTCCAGGAGGATTCCGGCTTGTACAGTTTTTACCCCCAGGATCTGATAAACCCTTTCCATCAAAGTGGCAACCTGGCTGCCGACCAACATAGAGTAGCGGACATTAAAGCTTTCTTCCGGGGCTAGAGAGTCTGTATCGTTATCTGATGTCGAATTAAGGTTTATCCAGCCTAGAGCCAGGTCTTCTTTCTGATATATTTGGAAGTTTAAACCGGGGAATATTTCTTTGTGAAAAGGGGAAAAAGAATAACGGGTGTTTGTTCCGCAATAGACCGAGTAGGAGAATTTATCTATTGTATTTTTGCCGGTATTTTTTATGGTGGAGGAAATATCTATTTTTCCTGATTGTGGGATAAAATTGTAAGTCGTTGTAATACTGGCTTTTTCTCCCCGGTATCCCTCATAATTTCCGGTTGCCTCCATACTCAGGGAACTTTCGGGAGTCAAACTTTCTATCTTTTTAACAGAGGAATAAGCAACGAACTCCTGTTTATCCCTGAGTTTAAGGTATGGAGAGCCTATGCAAAGTGTGTTGTTAAGATTTTCTCCGGCAGGGACAAAGCTGATCAGGCATCCCATAGTATCGGCAACAGGATAGTTTAAGATGGATTGAAAAATTCGAGAGGAAGCGCCAATAATCGCCAGATTATTTCCAAAAGAGATGACATGGTCTTCGTTTTGAGTGATTTTGGGCTGTCCTTGGGCAGCAGTCAGGGCAATCGGGATACAAAGTAAACATGTAAGAGCTAAAATTTTTCTTAGGATATTCATTTTTTCCTCCAATGTATTATCCTCATATTATATATATTAAAATTTGATTTGATTCAAACTCTTTTCTTACAGGCAAGTAGCCTCTTGCCTTTTAACAGCATGTTTCGGTAAAATTAGATTAAATGAGAAATTTAGAAGTGATCCATGAGTCAAAGGGAAGGCGTTTTTTATTTGCGGTTGAAACTTCAGATAAGTTAGCTGATTATACAAAGTTTGAAGAGTTGAGATATGAGATATGGGAGGACCCGGATGATAACTTTTCAGCAGCCAGGAATATGGCTGGCGAAAACATTTTCAATGATGGAAGCAGCCTCTATATAGGAATATATTTAGAGGATAAAAATGGGGGATTTCCCAGAAATAGAGAGCACCTGGTTGGATTTTCTTATGGCTATGTTGGGATCAAAGACCTGAATATTGGCTATAAAAATCCGGCTAACCTGGAATTTTATTCCCAGTATGCTTCAGTGAAGCCGGATTTTCAAAAATATGGCCTGGGTTTTTTTTTAAAACAGTTTCAAAGGCAAAAAGTATTAGGGATTTTAGGCATTAATACAATTACCTGCACTTTTGATCCTTTAACCGGAGTAAATGCCTATCGAAATTTCCATATATTTGGAATGGAAGTTATAGCTTATAAAGAGGCATTTTATGAAGGATTTGCGGGAAAACTAAACAGGGTAGATGTCCCCGGTGACCGCCTTTTTGTATCATGGGATTTAAAGAAAGAGATCAAGAGGCCTGAATATGACTTGGACTTATTACTCGAAAAAGATAGATTAATTATCTATTCTGAAAGCCGGGAAGTCAGGGGGAAAACCGGGCAAGTTTGCCTGCCTTTAGCAAAAAAAAGTGGCTGTTCCTTGGGCAACATTATGCTTATTGAAATACCTTATGATTTCTATGCCATGCTGCAGGAAACAGATGTTTTAGATAAAGAAGTTCGTAATATTCCGGTTGACTGGAGAAAAAAAACCAAGGAAGCTTTTTGTTCTATATTAAAGGATGGATATAAAATAATTGACTTTCGTTACAAAAAAATCAAAGAACGCATGCGGGATTTCTATGTGCTGTCTAAGGAGCTGAAATAAGAATCAGGTCAGCTTGCCTGGATTCTTCATGGACAGGGTCACTTTCTTTCTTGTAAAAAATCTTTACATTCTATTGGTTATCAGGTAAACTGTATCTAACCTGAACTATTCATAAGAAATGTCGATTATAAATATAGATTACATCGAAAACGAAAGGAAATGAGGATTATTAGCAGGATAAATCTTTTCTTTATTGCATTTTTCTTTTTATTTCAATCAGCAATAGTTATAGGTTCAGGTTCTATAGAGGGAATTATTATAAATTCGGCGCCACAGAAGAACGTATTCCGCATAAAATTGTTTTCAGATACATTCAAGGTACAGTTAGACCCTGTTAATTCGGATTCGTCGATATTTGTATCTGAGCAGATTTTTGATGGATTAGTAAGGTTGGAAAACCGGAATAATAATTTTGACATTGTCCCTGCTCTGGCTGAATATTGGGAGACGTCTCCTGATGGAAAAAGATATCGTTTTTATTTAAGAAAAGGAGTCAAATTCCATCATGGGGAAGAACTCACTGCCCATGATGTAAAATTTTCATTGGAAAGACTGCTGGACCCTGAAGTCAATTCGCCCTATTATCAATTTTTAGCAACAAGAATAGCCGGTGCTTCCGATTTCCACGCCGGAAGAACAAAGGGTATCTCAGGGATAAAAGTCATTGATGAATTAACTATAGAGATTCTCTGGAAAAAGCCTCTGACATTGGCCTTATATTTGATGAGTATGCATTTCTGCAAGATATTACCCCGGAAGCTTGTGCTTGAGAAAGGAAAAGATTTTTTCCGTAAGCCATCAGGGACAGGACCGTTTAAATTCGACTCCTGGATAAGAGATACACGACTGAAAATTTGCGGAGTCCGACTGATCAGGAATGAGCAGTATTTTCAAGGTTCTCCCCGCTTGGAAGTAGTGGAATTCTGCCCTTTATACACCCTGGAGCATTTTTTTAATGGTGAGATTGATTCCATACCTGTCCTTTCAAATAGACTGCTTAAATCAGACTATTTTATATTTGAGGATGGCTCCCTTAATCCCGTTTACTTAGGTATGAGCTGTCACATCTCGCCTCTAAATAATATAATTCTACGCCGGGCGATTTTCTGGGGGATAAATAAAAGTGAGCTTATTCAAGAAACCCACGAAGCACGTTATAAAAAGGAGCTGTTATACAGTTTTATTCCTCCCAAACTGCCGGGACTGTTTCTTACGGATGACAGAACTACTTATTATCCGGAGAGGGCAAAAAAAATATTAAAAGAGGGGGGATTTCCACAAAATAAAAAGATTCCAGCCATAACCCTTTTTCTCTCTCACCCAAGAAACGAGTTTAAGATCAAGTTTTTCCGAGAACTTAAAAAGCAGCTTTCAATCCTGGGGATATCATTAAAAGTTGATTATTATAGGTCTACTAAGGAGATTAAAGACTGTCGTAAGCCGTATCTGATTTTAATGGATAAGCTGATGCTCTTTCCTGACCCTGACGATATCATCCGGCCATTATTTTATTCTAAATCGGAAACAAATCATTGTGGTTATATTAACTCTGAACTTGATAGCCTTTTATCTCGGACCGAGATAGAACCGAGCTGGACAAGAAGGAATAAATTGTTCCACAGAATACAGCTGATTTTAAATTCAGAAATTCCTGCTGTTCCGCTTTATTCGCAGCAGAACAGGATTGCTATGCAGGAGCGGGTTAAGGGTGTGGAAATTCCCCCTATGGGCCTTCAGTATTTGAGGACATTTAAAATATGGTTTGAAAATGAAAAATAAGATCAAGTGGAATGTGTCTCTACGAACCAAGCTTTCTGTGTCGGTAATTCTTATGCTGCTTGCTCAGACAGTATTTATTCTCTTTGTTATTCAAAGCCGGGAAGTGCAGGCAATATATGAGGAGCAAAAAGACAAAGGGATCTTACTGGCAAAGAACATTGCTCAGGAAAATCTTCAGGCCTTTATCCGCTGGGATTTTGAGGGAGTCAAGGAAAGTATAGAAAGGCGTATTGATGAAAAACTAGTGTATGTGATTTTTTATAACCGCTACAACCGGCCTTTTGTTGCTAATGATTTTATTATTGGCTATGAAGATATCTATCAGTTCAGCAATCTTCCAGCTTCTGCTAAAGAGGGTGATTCTTTTTCTAAATCCAGAAAACTTGATAAAGGGGATAACAGCCCGATATTTAGTGTAGTAGAGATCGAAGTGCCTATTTTCTTACCCGAATCTCCTGTGAAATGGGGTTCTATAAACATCGGTCTATCACAGGATGATATCAAGGCTGAAGTACAGAAAACCCGGCTGCTGCTTGTACTGATAGGATTCGTGGGGCTGTTAGTAGGAGTTTTGGGAGTAGCCTGGCTGACCAGAAAGATAACTGAACCGATTAAAAAATTGGTTGATGGTACTGTTAAGATAAGCCGCGGAGATTTCTCGCTTAAAATTGATATAGACTCGCAGGATGAGATTGGTAATCTGGCAAAAGGTTTTAATGAAATGAGTCGCAAGCTTCTCTTGTTTAAAGAGAGGGTGGAAGATGCCAATAAAAAATTGGTCCAGGTAGAAAAGTTAGCTTCGATCGGTCATATTTCAGCAGGGATCGCCCATGAGATCAGAAATCCTTTGACATCGGTAAAACTTAATATCCAAAAACTGTTTGAAAAAAATATACTGAGTGAAGCGGAGAAAGCTTATCTTAATATCTCCCGGGAGGGAATCGCTGTTATAGAAAAATTTATTAAAGAACTTCTTAATTTTGCCAGAGTCTCCGAGTTGAATCTGGAATATTTTTCTATCGAACAGATAATTGAAGGGTCGCTAAAAATGATGGCTGATCTCTTAGAGTTGAAGGAAGTCAAACTGGAATCTTATTGCCAGAAGGGGCTTCCTGAAGTACAAGTTGATGCAGATAAAATTAGGCAGGTAATTTTAAATATCATTCAAAATTCCTGCGAAGCAGTAGATAAGGGCGGGAAGATCGATATTGACGTTACCCGGATTTCCATACAGAAAGAGAGTAAAATAAAGATTAAAATATCCGATAATGGACCGGGTATCCCGGAAAAAGATATCAAGGATATTTTTGAGCCTTTTTATACCACTAAAGCCCAGGGAATAGGCCTGGGTTTGGCTATCGCTTTGAAAATAATCGAACAGCATGCTGGTTCGATCAAGGTTATATCACAAAAGGGAGTAGGGACTTCTTTTGAAATCCTTATTCCCTGTAACGAGGAATAATGAAAACAATTTTAATTATCGATGACGACCCATTGATCAGAAAAACACTGGCTGCTCATTTTTCATCCGGGGAAGGCTATGAGATCACTCTGGCAGAGGATGGCCGGGAGGGCTTACAGAAATATGAGGAGAATTTCCCTGATCTTGTCATCCTTGATATTCGACTTCCTGATATCAACGGACTTGAAGCCCTAAGAAAGATCAAGGAAATAAATGAGAAAGCGCATATCATTATAATAACCGCTTATGATGATATGAAAACAACTGTGGAAGCTATAAAATCAGGCGCTTTTGAATATTTGGTCAAACCGCTTGATTATGTGGAACTGGATCTGACTATTGATAAAGCCTTTCAAGCCAGGGGGTTGGAAAATAAGCTCAGCTATCTTGTGGAAGAGAAATTAAAGGAATATACAATTGATAATATCATCGGACGCTCTTCCCGGATGCGGGAAGTGTTCAAGTTAATAGGTTCCGTTGTAAATAATAGGGCTAATGTGCTTATTCAAGGGGAAAGCGGTACCGGGAAGGAGTTGTGTGCCAAAGCAATTCATTACAACAGTCATTTTAAAAACGAGCCGTTTATTGTGATAAACTGTTCCGCTATTTCCGATACTTTACTGGAAAGCGAGCTTTTTGGCCATGTAAAAGGTGCTTTTACAGATGCCGTATATGAGACAAAAGGGAAGTTTGAGATAGCCGGAAAAGGGACTCTATTCCTGGATGAAGTGGGTGATGTCTCTCCTAATCTGCAGTCAAAGATGCTGCGGGTGATCGAATCCCGGGATTTTATGAAGGTTGGTGGTGAAAAAGTGTTAAAAACAGAGGCCCGGATTATTGCTGCGACAAACCAGGACCTTATAGCTTTAATCAAAAAAGAACAGTTCCGGGAGGATCTGTATTACCGTTTGAAAGTTGTGGAGATAAACCTGCCTCCTTTGCGTGAAAGGAAGGAGGATATCCCAGAGCTTGTAGCTTATCTGCTTGAAAAGATCAACCGGGAGCTACGCAAGAATGTACGAAAAGTGCCGCCCCAGGTTATGAGGACTCTTTTAAATATCCCCTGGAAAGGTAATGTGAGAGAGCTGGAAAATGCTTTGACCAGAGCGGTTATCCTGGCAAAGGGTGATGTTATTTTAGATGAAAACCTGCCACTTGAAAGCGGAGAAAAAAAACTGTTTCCGCAGAAACTTGTCCCTATAAAAGAGGTGGAAAGTCAATATATTCAGCATGTATTAAAATCTGTAAAAGGTTCAAAGACTCAGGCAAGCCAGATCCTGCAGATCAGCCGACCTACCCTGGATAAAAAAATTAAGGACTATAATATTTCTATTTAGCAAGATTTTGGGTTGCGGACTTAATTTTTTGGAGTTAATCATGAAAAAAACAAGAATATTGATCATTGTTTCCCTTTTTTTATTGTCCATACAGACAGGTTCAGGAATTCAAATAGAAAATCCTTCTGAATTCTGGATGGGTATTTATATGAATGGGATCAAGGTCGGGTACAGTCATAGCCAAGAGACAATAATAAAAAAAGAAGGAAAAAAGCTGATTGAGGCCTTTAACCAGTCCAGAATGAAGGTTTCCCGCTTTGGAGGCAACCCGGTAGAGATTATAAGCATCCAGGAGTCTTTGACTGATCTTAAAAAAAAACCACTGGAGGTTTTATTAAAGACCAGGATGTCGGAAATAGAAACTGTTATTAAAGCAGAAATAACTCCAGAGAAAGTTATTTTTAAACTTGCCGGAGAGGTTGTAAAAGAATTGCTTTATGATAAAGAGTTTTATCTTGAGGTGCCGCTGGAAAACATTATACGAGGTGGGGATTTTAAACCGGGAAATATTCTTAATTATAAAATTCTTGATCCGATAGCTTACTCTTTTTCAGACTGCCGGGTTGAAATATTGGGCGAGGAGGAGACTCTAATCCTGGGGGAAAGGTTAAAATTGTGGCATTTAAAGTCAGAGCTTAAGTCAATAATTCCGATTGAGGTAGAGGAGTGGATCAATGAAGAGGGAGATATATATAAGTCAATAACCCGGTCCGGTTTTTTTAATACAGTTTCCATTCGTATGTCGCAAGAGAAGGCACAAGAGCCTTCTGAGGAAAATTTTGATATTGCCTTTTCATCTATCATTAAATCCAATGTGTTATTTGATAATCCTCAAAAAGTCAGGAAAATGAAGTTTAAGCTAAGCGGGGTTTCAGCAGAGAGGATAAAAGGATTTCCCTGGGGTGATGGAAGTCAGAAGCTCATAAAAGCAGAGGGGGATTCTTTTTTGATCAGAACATACTCCAGGATATTTAATGAAAAAGAAGCCTGCGTTTTTCCGCTAAAAAGGGAAGAGCTGCAGGCGGCCTTGAAACCAACGGTTTTTTGTCAGGCGGATGCTCCGGAAATTGTTGAGGCAGCAAATGATATTATTGGGACTGAGCGAAACTCTTGGCGTGCCGCCAAGAAAATAGCGGAATGGGTCGATAAAAATATGACGCCAAATTATGATGTAGGGTTTGCCTCAGCAAAAGAAATATTCAATAACCGAAAAGGGGACTGCAGTGAATATACTGTGCTTTTTATCTCCTTATGCCGGGCTGTGGGAATTCCTGCCAGGGCGTCTGTAGGTATTATGTATGGAGGAGGACTGTTTGCTTATCATATGTGGCCGGAAGTCTATGTAGGCGAATGGGTCAGCCTGGATGCTAAATGGCTGGCTGTTGATAAGGCCAGTGGAGAATATTATACTGATGCCACTCACCTTAAATTCGGTCACAGCAACCTGGATGAGAATATGTTCAAAGAGATGATAACCTCTATCTCTGAGATAATCGGGAAACTAAAGATCGAGATACTGGATTATTCTGAGAGATGAAAATTTAAACTGCGGTAAAATGTGAAGGAAGGCAGAGAATAGAAAATAGAGAATGGATAATGGATAATGGATAATTGGAAATTGAAATTGAAATTGCAGTTAGGCTACGCCAACCTATAGATTACAATAGAGATAGTCAAAATTAATCCCCTGCTGTCCCTTTTAAATGGCCCATTTTGGTAGGAAAATTCGACCTGTAAGGATTTCTTTGATTTTGTAAAACAAAGGTTCCATTCGCTTCTTTGATTTCTCTATAATTCGCCTTAATTCCGAGTCTGGTTTTTATTGCTTCAACAAAATCCTTATTCCCTACAGCAATACTTTCCGTCCATCGGCTTTCCCTCTTGATGCCTTTGGATATTAGTGCAGATTCTATCCATTTCTTGTAGAATTCTTTCAGTCTCTGTTGACTATCTATATGCAATAATCTCATTAATTTTTTGGTATCGATTAGTTTATATCTTTGCGGGCTGCTTTTGATCTCATTATATCCACAGAAGGGCCAATCGGCCGGATGCTTTACTACCCCTGCCCGCACCATATTTAAATCAATGTACACCATGCACCAATTCAAGTGATCACCTGTTTCTACTGCAGTGGCATGATAGTGGTCCTCCCAGAAAGCACCTCTGCGGCCTTTCCTTTGATTGTATTCTCTGGCCGTTCGGCTCGCTGTTAATTGAATAGATCTGGGAATTACGTCTCTTTTGCCGTCATCATAGACGAGAAGGTGAATATGGTTTGAAGTGACTGCATAGTTCAAGATATGCAGTCCATACCTCTTTTTTGCTTGAAACAGCCAATAGAGCCAATTTTTGCGGTCTCTTGAAAATTTCAGAAGAAAATCTTTGTTGTGGCATCGTTGGGTAATGTGCCAGACAATTCCGGGGATGTAATAGAGTTTAGCACGAGCCATAATATCCTCCTTTTCTTAGATAGACGATTTTGCAGGTAGAAATTCTCATTTAAGGCAATTATCGGAAAGAAAATTGGAACTTACTTCATTGAAATAAACAAGTTAGAACAGCCAAACTAGAGAATCGAAACTAGAGAATCGTAGGGAGAAAGCTTTGTCAGGTTGTCTGTATCTATCATATCTTTTCCTCCGACTAAATTTATTATATCCAATTTCCCGGGACAAATACCAGGACATCCCCAAAAATACGTATCCAGTCTCCCTATTTACTATTTTCCGGTTAATGAATTTTAACAATGAAGCAATGAAACAATTTACAATTTGCATTTTACTTTATATTATACATATCGACATCTATTATGAATAATTCTTTGTTTAAGTATTGTCCCTTATGCAGCAGTGAAATGCTGGACAAGAGTATTGAAGGCAGAAAAAGACAGGTCTGCTCTGCCTGCGGATGGATTCATTATGAAAATCCTTTGCCCTGTTCAGCTGCTTTTGTCCAGAATGAACGAGGCGATATCCTTCTTGTCCAAAGAGGAGTAGAACCGGGAAAAGGGAAATGGGGCTTGCCATCCGGTTTTATAGAGATCGATGAAAATCCGCAGCAAGGCTGCCTCAGGGAACTTAAGGAAGAAACTGGTCTGGATGGGAATATCTCTGAATTGATCGGAGTGTATTCTCAGGAGTCATCCCTGTATAAGCGAGTAATAATTATTGGATACCGTATGGAAGTCCGGGGAAACCTGCAGCCCGGTTCAGATTCTATGGCTGCCGGCTATTTCCCTCCGGACAGCCTGCCGGAGATCGCATTTCGCAGCCACCGGGAAATGATCAAGGATAGCCAAAGATAAGGAGAGGACATATGCGCGCATATTTGGACTGTTATCCCTGTTTTTTCACACAGGCGCTAAAAACTTCCCGGATGATACTGACGGATGAGAGAGAGATCTGGAAAATATTGTCTGCTTTAAGCTCTTATCTTTCCGGAGTGGCATTTGGGGTAACCCCGCCTGAGATTGGGCGGGAAATATACCGGATCATTGCTGAATATACAGGAGTTGAGGACCCTTATTATGAACTAAAAAATAAATGCACTAAACAGGCGCTTACTCTATATCCCGAGTTTAAAAAAATAGTCGCGAATTCAGATGATTCTCTCCTGACTGCTGCAAAGCTGGCAATTGCCGGAAATATTATTGATTTTGGTATAGCAGAGAAATTCGATCTGGAAAAGGATGTAAGAGAGATTCTTGCCGGCGGCTTGACTATAGATGATTACCAGGAATTCAGGCTTGCTTTGGAAAGTGCAGAGAAGATTATCTATCTTGGTGATAATGCCGGGGAGACTGTGTTTGACCGGATCCTTATTGAAGAGATGCGGAAGCCGGTTACTTATGTTGTCCGGGAAAAGCCTATAATAAATGATGCGGTCTACGAAGATGCTGTAGCGGCGGGAATTGATAAAACTGCTGAGATAATCTCCTCCGGATGTGATGGTCCCGGTACTATACTTGGAATGTGTGATCCGGAATTTTTAGATATTTTGCGGACAGCTGACCTTATTATCAGCAAAGGGCAGGGCAATTACGAAGGGCTTTCAGATGAAAACCTCCCGGTTTTTTTTCTTTTAAAAGCCAAATGCCATGTTATTGCTCGTGATATCGGAGTCGAGGAGGGAAGTATCATTCTCAAAAGGAAAAGTAAATCGTCAGCTTGATTGAACTTTTTTATTTTCTGTTGTACTATTTTTACATATATTATAACAGAAGAATTATTAGCCTAAATTATTCACGAGTTGAGTTTTATGAATAGTTCAGGTTAGGAGGGAATTATGACAAAAAAAATTGGGCGGAGAGAATTTTTTAAACAAAGTGCGCAGTTTGGTTTGACTGCGGCAATAGGAGGAAGCCTTATTGCTCAGAGCAGACCTGGAGTCGGCAGTACTTATTTTTTTGAAGGACAGCTTGCGGATTTAACCGTAGTAAGCGGTGCTGATTATTATAAAAGCACCTTTAAAGCGGTTGAATTATTGGGCGGGATGGACAAGATCGTATCTAAAGGCTCCAAAGTGGCACTGTTGCCTAATGTCCAGAGATGGCATCCGGGGACTTTTACTAAGCGGGAGATCGTGCGGGCAGTGATCCGGATGTGTAAAAAGGCTGGGGCCGCAGAAGTGAATGTTCTGTCATGGCTTGGTGAAAAAAACTGGGAATCAACCGGAATGACAAAGGCTCTGAAAGCGGAAGGTGCAAACTTGAAGTTGGTCGAACGGGAAGAAGCCCTCTTCAAGCAGGTAAAGATACCTGACGGCACGGCTATTAAAGATGCCATGATAATAAAAGAACTCTATAATAATGATGTTTTTATTGACATGCCCATTACAAAAGACCATGCCGGGAACAAATTTACCGGCACTATGAAAAATCTCATGGGTATTAACTTTCCCACTCATAACCGCTCGAATTTTCATAAAGAAAACTGGACGACTGATGTAAATGCCATACGACACCTGGACTACTGTATTGTTGATTTAAACAGAGCTGTTAAACCTGACCTTTGTGTAGTAGATGCTACAGAATTTATCATAACAAACGGACCGATGGGGCCGGGCGAGCTTAATAAACCGCAAAAAGTAATTGCCGGGGTTGACCGGGTTGCCGTGGATTCTTTTTGTACAACCCTTTGGGATGTCAAAGCTGAAGACTGTACTCAAATAACCCATGCTCATAAATGCGGCTTGGGCAATATGGCTCTGAAAAAAATAAAAATAAAAGAAGTAAAAGTCTAATAAGGAGACTTTAATGGAAAATCTTACAAGAAGAGCCTTTGTTAAGTATATGGTTGCAGGTTCTGCTTTATCTGTAACTGCTTTGGATAAATTGAACGCTTCTATATACCAGGGCATAAAAACCTTAAACCAGAAGTATGTCAAAGATGAAGCGCCTGACGGTGTGTACTGGGATGCTATAAGAGATAAATTCTTATTCCAGGACGGGCTTATAATGATGAATAACGGAACAGTCGGCCCCATGCCTAAACCGGTGTTTAATACTCTTATGAAAGCATTTAAAGTGCAGGCTACTAGCCCGGTCGATGCTTATACTTATTTACCCCGCAAAAAAGAAGAGGTGCGCTCCAAAGTGGCAGAGTTTATCAATGCCTCTACAGATGAAGTAGCGATTGTCCATAACACAACAGAAGGCATGAATTTTGTAGCCAATGGGTTGGATATGAAAGAGGGAGATGAGGTTTTGATTTCGACCATGGAGCATCCCGGAGGAACTCATCCCTGGAAGATCAAGGAAGAGCGCTTCGGTATTAACATAAAAGAAGTTCCCATCGGGCTCCCTCCCAAAAGCGTTGATGAATTTGTCGACGGATTTAGAAAAGCGATAAGCCCAAAAACTAAGGTAATAAGTGTCAGCCATACAGTGTATATTTCCGGCCTGATATCTCCCCTTAAAGAGCTGAGCAAAATGGCTCATGAAAAAGGCCTTTTAGTTGTAGCTGACAGTGCCCATGGGATCGGGATGCTGGACTTGGATATGAAGGAGCTGGGAATCGATTTTTTTGCTACAAGCCCTTATAAATGGCTGGGAGCGCCCACCGGAGTTGGCGTGTTTTATGTACGCAAAGAAGTTCAAGACAGGCTCTGGCCTTCGATCGTCACCTCTGGTTGGAGCAGCAAAAGTGCCCGGAAATATGAAACACTAGGACAAAGAGCTGATGCGCTTGGTATTGCGTTGGGTGAGGCGGTCAACTTTCAGAACTATATTGGCAAAGCACGGATCGAGAAAAGAATAAAGTCTTTGGCCGGACATTTTAAACAGGAATTGAAAAAGATTCCGGGAGCAAAACTGCACACTTCTCAGGATCCCTATATAAGCGGCGGCTTAACAGCTTTTTCAATCAAAGGAGTCGAACCAAAGGATATTGTGGAATTTGTCAGACAGAAATATAATATTGTGATACGCACTGTAGGGAGCAGTAAAAAAGGCACATACGGCTGCCGGGTCTCAACTCATATATATATCACCCATAAAGAAGTGGATATGCTTCTGGATGGGATCAAAAAAATAGCAGGTCACAGAAAGTAGCGGCAGTTTTACAGTAATTTTCTTGCTGTTTCGACAATTAACCGAGTATCTCTGATGGCTTCTTTTGCATCTTCTTTTGTATACTCTTCTGTTGGTATAAAATCAATGTCTCCGTAAAAAGCCAATTCCCTTTCTTTCCTGAGCCTTTTTGAAACATCAGCAAGCTTGTTTAATTGTTTTGAGATATCCTTGGGAAATTTATTGTTGTGCTCAAGGAGAAGGCTACCAACATCATGAATTTTTGGAGGCTCCACTCCTACAAACCGCAGCATACCTTTAAGTGACAGTTCGACTATTTCCTGGGATTCTCTTATAACATCAGAAAAAGCGCCTTTCTTAAAAAGCAGGTCCAAAATATCCAGCCTGTCTAAAGCTTTTTTCAGATAACTCTCCGCAAGGCTCTTGGTATTCATAATTCAATGACCTCACCCGGCTGATAATCCGGTTTCAATACCCAGTACCACATATTTCCTTTCCACACTCTCTTTGCGCCCAGCTCTCTTAGTCTGCTTCGGAACTTTTCAAGCCATTTCGTGAAGAATTTATTCTTATCATAAAGAATACGGGCATCCTCCACCATATCGAGAAAGAGAAGGCTTCCCCTTTCAACTTCCTGAGGAGTTTTAAAAATAGCCGAGACAAAGGTGTTGATTCCTTCCTTTTTAAGGCACTCTAAAAAAGGCTCGACCCGGTCTTCGACGGTCGAAAATTGGGTGACTCTCTTCATTCTTCCTTTAGGAAGATTTCTGGCGATTATCAAGAGATCGATATCAGAATTAAATCGAAATGTTTCTCTGGCAACTGAACCATAGACGATAAAAGAGACAAGCCGGTCCCTATAAAAAGATTTGGTTTCCTCTAAGAGTTTGTCTTGAAGTTCTTTAAATTTTTCTTTCAGCATTGCCTTTCCACCCTCAATTGTCATTAATAATATAAGAATAAAGCTATTTCGTCAATCAGTATATAGTTTTTCATTTGCAGGAAGCATCTCCCCTGCTTCCTCTATCTATTGAGGACGTTAAGGTTATTGACCTGGATGCTCTTATTGCTGCAACGCGTAACTGCCGGGTGTTATTTACTCGATGATTTTTATTATTTTCCCGACCCCCATTGAGACATAATTATCGCCATAAGCCTCTTTAAACCACTCGATCTGTTTGTCGCCGGTGCAGTGGGTGGCCCCGCATTTGACTACTCCTGCTGCTTCGAATTGTTTGATAATAGCCTGTACCTGGGCCTGAGATTTTTGCATCAGATGGAAGCCGCCCAAAACAAAATAAACATCTTTGTTTAGAATCTCGCGTGCTTTGTTGACGATCTCTGTCACTCCGGGATGAGCGCAGCCTGTTATGACAACCAGCCCTTTGCTGGTATCAAATATCAGTGATTGTTCAATGATGCCGGTTCCCATCTCACCGGTCAGGTAAACGTTTTTGCATAATTCCACAGGTTCTGTGACCTTGACAACTTTTCCTCCGGCTTTTTCTGTCCTCTTTACAAAGGCATCAGAAAATGATGCCGGGATATAGACAGGGGCATCGGTCTTTTTTTCAAGAAATGAAAATAGGCCTCCGAAATGGTCCCCATGCTCATGAGAGATCACGATCTGCTCAACTTTATTGATATCGATGTTGAGTTTTTTTATATTGTGCCAGAGAATATCAGGTTTTGTCCCTGTGTCAAAGAGAATGGTTTTTTCTGTGCCTTCGATAAGGCAGGAGAATCCCCAATCTGCCTTTGTCCCTTCTGTATGGATATAATTGTCATACAATATTGTTACATTGATCCCATCTTTTGCTTGCTCTCCTTCAGCTTCCAGAGCATTAATATTGGCAGTGCCAAGCATCAATCCAAAACAAATGCCTAACATAAAAAATCTCATCTTAAAATATTTCATATTTGTCTCCTTTGTATGCCTATTTTAAATCAAATAGCTTGAGTTTCTCAAAACTTAAAACCGAACAATTTATCGACCGGCAGAGAAACCATCTTTGCTATGCCTGTTTCATCCGGATATCCTGTGATATCCTGTAATACTTCATCTATTTGGTCGATTCGATCTTCTTGAGTTACAATCAGGATTGTTTTATTAGTTGGACTGCTTCCGGCAAAAGCGTCTCTTAATCCTGCGAATATAGGAATATCATGGCTTATGACATGCCACATTCCGACTGAATCTAAAACTGTAGCACCGGGCACTCCTATTTCAAGAAATGCAGCAAGCAGATCGTCCAGGTATTCGATTTGATTGAGGAAAATTATTACAAGTTTCATATTACTGTCCTGCCGATCATTGGAAATGATGCTCTTCGTATTGTTTAAAGGCATCTATTACTTTTTCATGGTCTTTACACTTAAATAGTTTAGTACGGAGGTTTTTATCCTTAAGGAGGCGGGAAATACGGGCTAGGAACTTTAATTGAGCATTGATCTCCTCTTCAGGAAAAAGGATCAGGAAAAAAAGCTTAACGCATTCGCCGTCTATCGAGTGACAATCGATACCGTTTTCAGATAATCCAAAAGCGAGATAAATCTTTGCCAGGTTTTTTATTCTCGCATGGGGAATCGCTACATAGTCTCCTATGGCGGTTGTCTCTACTTTTTCACGTTCAATAAGGCAGTGGAATGCTTTTTCTTTGTCAATTTCGGGATTAACTGATAGGATGAGCTCTAATAGTTCTTCTATTATTTCCTTTTTGGTTGTTTTAGATAGGGGTATTTTAATGCACTCTTTGTTTAAATAATCAGTAATCCGCATGATTTTCTCCTTTATACATTAGTCTCACCCACTTTTTTAAGCCCATATTTAAAAGCTATAGGACCAATTATCTGGTTCATTATTATAGCAGCAATGAGGATGGTTTGGATAGAGGGTCCAATATCAGGGAATCGTCGCACGACTTCTGTCAACAGCCCTAAGCTTACACCTGCCTGAGTAATAAAGCCTAACCAGGCATTTTTATAGATCTTTGGTGAAGTTTTGGAAAGTTTTCCACTGAAATATGAGCCGATATTGATTAATATTAAACGTGCCGCAACGATAATAAGTCCAAATAACCAACCTGTGCGTAGTATATCGATGTTCATTGCAGCTCCTGTCATGGCAAAAAAGGCAATATAGATCGGAAGTGAAACCCTGTCCATTCTCTCTAGAAAATTTTTGCCATAGTCAGAAAAATTTTGCACAGTAAAACCCGCTGCCATACAGATTAGAAGAGGTTCTATCTCAAACCCGATATTATGGACTTCATGTAAATATTTGCCTAAAAGGCGGGAAAATTCTATTACAAAAAAACCCATGGCTATAATAACAAAAGCAAATTCGACTTTTGCTTTCTCAATTAGAAAAACAATAAATTTCCCTAACAGATAACCAAGTAGAAAAGCAATAGCGATTTCAAAGATAAGTACTGCTATAAAAGATAAATCCATTCCGTCTTTTGTATGTATAAAAATTTGACAGACTGATATGATAACAGCAAAGAGCATGATGATAATAACATCCATGGCGACTGATACACTTAATACTAAGTCAGTGTAGGGACCTTTAGCTTTTGTTTCGCTTATAATGGCAATAGCGGATGAGGGAGAACGTGCTACAGTGATGACCCCAAAAATAGCCGAGACAGCAAGCTTGACTTCCGGGCTTAGCCCCCTTAGAAAAGGGATAAGGTTGGATATAGAAAAAATTAATAATGTGACCCCTGTAAATACTACAAGAGTAATTCCGGAAATATAATAAATGATGGGTTTTAAAATACGGCGTATATTTGAAAGTCGTAATTCACCTCCGGCACAAAAGGCGATGAAAGCGAGCGCTAAGTTATTTATGAAACTCAGCTCATTGATTGCAGAGCTTGTGTAGAATTTTAAGAAATAGGGACCCATAAAAAGGCCTGTTAAGATATAACCTACTATGCCTGGAAGCCCTATTTTTTCTAATAATTGACCGATACAGTAGGCAGCGATAAGGATAAAACCGAGAACAAGTACAGGACAGTTTTTCTGATTTAATTTTAGTCCGGCATGAACGATGAAAAACATGGTCGCAAGGGCAAGAAAAAGGCTGATTATTTTATTTAACATTATCTTTTTGTTATCTTTTTAAAACCTTTTAGTTGATAGAGAATAAACTTAGGGCTTATGAGTTCATTAACAAACAGGGACAATATGATTATTGTTACCAGGTAATCTGATAAAGAGGGATAGAGGAGTTTGAAATTAATTATTATTGCAATAGTCAACCCACCTTCAGAAAGAAGGCCTAAACCGAGAGCGGGGGGAGTATAAAATTCTGTTCTAAATATTCTTGTGGCCGTAAATGTTCCAATAACTTTGCCAATTGTCCTTGTTAAAAAATATATCCCTGTGATCAAAACAATATAACCTAATTTAAAAGACCAGCTTGCCCCGATTATAATGAGCAGAATAATATAAATGGATTTTTCAGAATGAATGATAGTTGCCAGGGCACGCAGGCGGTGCCGGCAGAAGTTTGCTGTAATAGTCCCACAGATAAAGCCGATCACAAGAGGTGAAGAGTTTGCTTTCGATGCTAATCCGCCGCAGAATAGAACTGTCCCGATTAAAAAAACAAGGAATTCCTGTTGAGAAAATTTTGTCTTACTCAGAGTAATAAGGATGAGCGCTGAGAGGATTCCTAAAGATATTGATAAAATAAACCATCTTAGAGACCTTGCTAAGCTAAAGTCAGCATTATTAACGCCTGGCATTATCCAAATAGCAATAGTAAAAAAACCCAAGGCAAAGATTCCGTCAACACTGGAGATATAACGCAAAAGAGCTAAAAGCTTGCGGTTTTCAAACTGATAGTTATTACTTACTATGGCAAGGGCAGATTGGGCTGTACAAGAGGCTACGCTTCCTAGGGTAATGGCCATTATTAACAGGGTGTTTTTAGGTATCGAAAACAGTGCTCTAAATGATAGATAAACCGCAAAACTAACGATTAAAAAAGTAATAAAGGCCTGTATGGCCGAGATTGAAAAGTAGAAACGCGGCAGGTTTTTGAGCTGACGGAATTCGAATTGCAGGCCAAATAAAAAGCCGATCCAGCAAAGCCCGAAGATTATAAATGGTTCCAGATTATTTAAAGACCGGGCATCTATAAGATTAAGGCCCATTCTACCTAAGATAACCCCGATGAATATGTATTCAGCTCCTGTAAATAATATGTTTTTAAAACCAAGGGGAAGGCGGCGGTTTAAAAATGTAAGGCGAGATCCCAAAAGGGCGATCACCAAAATGACAACGACAGATAAAAGTAGTCTCATATTTTATGTAAAAAATTTTCTCATAAAGGTCAAGTCGATTCAAGGTTTTGTTTGCATTTCATTTTATGTATAATAAAAATTCTTAATTTAATTATGGAGGGTATCTATGAAAAAAGCTATTGGACTTATACTTGTATTAATTCTACTTACCACCCCGTCTTTAGCTAAAGACAAGAGACTGGCTTTTGATGAAATGGCAGCTTTGAGCTACATTAAAGACCTGGCATGCGACTGCATGCAGGGGCGGCAAAGCGGCCATCCCGGCGGAGTAATGGGTGAAGAATATATTGCAGCCAAGTTTAAGCAGTGGGGATTGGAGCCGGCCGGAGATAATGGGTCCTATTTTCAGGAATTTAAAGTAGAGTACAGGTATGTGAATCAGGGAGCATCTTTTGAGGTCTGGACAGATAAACTGCATCGTGATTTTTATTATGGTGAAGACTGGAGGGTTCAGAGATATTCAGGCTCCGGACATTTTGTGGCTGAGGTTGTTTTTGCCGGTTACGGTATTCATGCTCCAAAAAAAGGCTATGATGACTATGCTGATGTTGATGTTAAAGGGAAAGTCGTTCTCTTTACAACCGGGGCTCCAGCAAAGCTTGCTGATAAGCTTGAGGAAGAAGCCAAGATGGACAACCGTATCACAGCAGCAAAAAAACTGGGCGCTGTGGGTGTTATCGGTTTCAACCGCGCCTCAAGCCAGAGCCGTTATTTCAGGCTCAGACTAAGTAAAGAACTTTATGATCCGCATTTTGTCATATTATCAGCGGAAAGCAGAATCACAGAGTTTATTTTTAAAGAACTTAAAACCGACCTCCGCTATCCTTTTCAGGAGATAGATGACAAAGGAAAACCCATGTCTTTTGCCACGGGCGTAAAGGTTTATATTTCAGTTGATGCGGAATTTGACCCGGAAAGAAAGACAAGAAATATTTTAGCCAAGATCACAGGAAGCGACAAGCAGATGAAAGATGAACATGTTATTATCGGCGGACACATGGATCATCTGGGAGTAAGCCCGTATGGAGATGTTTACAATGGAGCTAATGACAATGCCTCAGGATCTGCTGTGATGATGGAGATCGCCCGCATTATGAAACTTAACAAGGCAAAACCGAAAAGAACAGTGATCTTTGCTGCCTGGGCCGGAGAAGAGATGGGCCTGCTCGGCTCGCGGCATTATTGTGGGCATCCCACCCATCCGATCGAAAAGACAATCACTTACTTTAATATGGATATGGTTGCACATGGGAATGGAATAGTGCCTTTCAACGGAGTGTATTATGGTCCCTGGATTTGGGATGCTGTGAAGGAAAAGATTTCCAAGGAGATGCTGGAATATGTCAAACCCGGACGCGGCGGCCCCGGTGGTTCAGACCATTCTCCTTTCCTTGCTAAAGGAGTTCCGGCTTATGGGGTAATGACAGCAGGACACCATTTTAAATATCACCAGGTCCGGGATGATACTGATCTCGTCAAACCTTATATATTAAAAAGAGTAGGAGATTTTATCCACACTGCAACCAAGATTATGGCTGATGAGCCGGGTGATTTTATAAAACCGCAGCGGCAGGCCGTCTATAACCTGAAATACCAGGATCTTATTAATTTTAAGCTGGATAAATTAGCTAATGTTGTAGAGCATAAAAAAGATGTTAAAGACTCATATGTTGATCTACAGCTTTCGATTATCGGCGAAAAAGAAGGACTCTCCGGAGATGAGCTCAGGATTGATATAATAAACAATCTTTTTACTACTGCTGAAAAATTACACGCAGCTGAAGGGCTTGAGGGATTTTCTCCCTCTAATGGAATTAGCCGGGCAGTCCGGGCTGGAAAGACTACGATTCTGGCAGGGCTTAAGGGGCTCAATTCTTTCAAAGATGATCCGAAATGGGCTGAAGTTTTAGCCAAACAAGGGGCTTATTTTGTTATAGTTGATAATCCAGCGGCTCTTTTTGAGGGTGAGGAACTTAGTGAAAACGGAAAACAGATTCTAAAAGGTATTAACCGGAGCGGTCTTCTCCTTATGGTTAAAGGAACCGATACTGCTCAGGCAAAAGCACTTTTAAAGGCTTCAAAAAAACCTTTTGTTCTACTGGAGGAAAACCTCCCGGAACAGGATGTGCTTGATTTGGTTAAGGAAAAAGAAGCGGCTGTAGGGCTGGTTCTTGCCAAAGGTGCGGCTGCGGCTGAGTATTTTAAAATTCTCACTAATGCTAAAGAAGCAGTAGGGACCGAACATTTGATGATCGTTAATGAAGACTGTGTGTGGAAAGATGCTGGGAAAGGGCAGATGGTAGATGTGATATCTGAGATCATTAAGGCTGAATATGATAGAGGGGATTTCCGGAATGTGATTTCCGGGACTTTCTTGAGAGTCCTGACTGCAGCAAGGCGCCCTTTTTAACTTTAAGACTATAAACGACCGGGATAGTCCTTTTTAAGGAGAGGGACTGTCCCTATCGAAAAACGGAGTTTCTAATTAACGGACTTATTGCCACAGCCGGAAGCCTTGCCTTTCTTGTGGCTTACCTGTTGAGCGAACGCATCAGGATAAAGAAAAAATATCGCTATATCCCTTTGCGGATATGTATCACCGGAGCCCGGGGAAAATCGAGTGTTACCAGGTTGATTGCCTCTATACTTAACCAGGCTGGATTTTCTGTTTTAGCAAAAACTACAGGTTCAAAGCCGGTTATAATTTTTCCCGACGGAAAGGAAAAAGAGATCATCCGCCGCAGCCCTCCCTCCATTTTGGAGCAGAAAAATCTCCTGAAAATTGGAGAGGATCTGAATGTGCAGGTACTTGTGTCAGAAATGATGAGTATTCAACCCGAGTCTATGCTGGTTGAATCAGGCCGGATATTAAGGCCCCATATATTGATCATTACCAATGTCAGGGTCGATCATATCGAACATTGGGGGACAACAAAAGAAGAAGCTGCGGCCTGTTTTTCTGCGGCAGTTCCTGGGGGAAGTACAGTATTTATTCCCACAGAAGAGATGTATCCGGTATTTCAGGAGAAGGCGCGGAAAGCCGGGTCAAAAGTGATCTCTGTTTCCCAGGAGATTTTTAATGATTTCCCGCTTTACAAATTATCCTCGACCGCTAATAAATTTGAACAGAATATCAGGCTTTGCTTAGCGGTTTCTGACCATCTTGGGATTGACCGCAGCCAGGTAAAAAAGGGGATTGCAAGCGTTCAGCCCGATTTTGGCTGCCTTAAAGCCTGGAAAATCCCGATGGGTGAGGGGGGAAGTATTTGGCATTTTCTGAGTGCTTTTGCTGCCAATGACCCCATTTCTACCAGACAGGTTCTGGAGAAGATTAACAAAGTAAAATCCTTGGCAGGGAAAAAATTTATCGGCCTCTTGAATCTGCGTGGAGACCGGGGCGGCAGGACTCTTCAGTGGCTGAAAGCTGTAAAACGGGGAGATTTTCCGGAATTTGACAGGTTGGTCCTTTCCGGGGAACATGCGCTGTCTTTTAAACGAAAATTAAGAAAATTCCCCTGCAGGAGCAAGCTTTCCGTGTTAAAGGAAAAAAAGGCGGAAAAGATAATGGACTCTCTTTTAGAAATAAGCCGGGATGAAGCGGTTGTTATCGGGATGGGAAATATGGGAGGAGCAGGGGAGGAGCTTGTCAAGTATTGGCAGAAGGCAGGTGAGTATTATGCAGTATGAAACATTTTTTATCGGCCTTGTGGTTGCAGTTCTTTATATTGAGATTATGGATATATATCCCGGCGGGATTATTGTGCCTGCCTATATCGCCCTTTACCTTGACCAACCGTTAAGAGCGCTGGCAACGGTTCTGATCGCTTTTGTGAGCCTTTATTGTTATAAATTCTTATCCCGCTATCTTATTCTGTTTGGAAAAAGGCGTTTTGTAATGCTTGTGCTTTTGGGGGCATTATGGACGCAGCTGTGGTTTTTAGTGCTTCCTCATATTTTTCCTGCCTCTTTTGAGCTAAAAGCTATAGGCTGGGTAATTCCCGGTCTTCTGGCAAATAATCTGGAAAAACAAAAATATATACCCACGCTTGCTTCCCTTTTTACAGTAGCAGTGATTACCTATTTTCTGACCCGGCTGCTTTTCTGGGCCGGGCTCTGAAGGGTAGCGGCATCCTCGACTCGTGAATAATTCAGGAGATCTTAATTGATATACTACTTTCACCCTTTGATTTTAAATTTATTATTCCGAAATACTTTTCCTTCGCTAAATTTTTTCGACGAAACCGGAATGAGCATCACCGCACCTGCTATCAACAGCATAAAAGCAAATATTTTATAAATAACATAATGATTTTCATAATTAAAAAAAATTCCAATATATGCTTATTTCTACGACTAAACTTTATGTAAAAGGGATTTTTCAAATTCTGCGAAAAATAAATTTATTATACAAAAAAAGGGGTAGCGATTGCTGTATTGTATTCGAGAATTAGGATTATCTAAACAGTTTAAAACCTGAATATTTATTGGGGAATTAAGGGGGTAGTTCCAAAGAACTGCCCCCTCAATTCTTGGAGAAATTGATTGAAAAAAAATATTTGGTTGCCATTATTTTTCCTGTTTATTATAGCCAATGGATTGTTTGGAATAGAAGTTAAACTTATCAAGAGCTCCACCTTGCTGCAAAAAAAAGTAATTCTAATGAATATAGTATGTTTTTCTGTAACAGAAGATGAAATGCTAATAATTCCTGATTCAAAAGAAGGAAATATAAAATTATATAATATCCACGGTGATTTAATTAAAGTATGGGGAAGAAGAGGACGTGGCCCTGATGAATTCCTTAGCCCTTTTTATTGTGATTATCAAAATCCCTACTATATACACCTAGATGCTATGACAAGCAAAATTTATATATATAAAAGGATTGAAAAAACTAAGTTTGTAAGAATAAATGAAATTTTATGTTTAGGATGTATGTCAGATGTACGATTATTTAAAAAAAATGTATTAATTGGTGGATATAAAGTAGATCGATCGGGAAAAAAATATTCCCTCTATTATAAAGATTTTGAGAACAAAGAGATTCATTATCTTCTTCCTATATATTTAAAATATGGATTTAAATCAGCAAATGGATTCGATAGAAAATACAGAGAAATTTCCCCAATTGGAACAGAATCTTTTTTTTACATATATAACGATTATATTTATCATGTATGGGAGGGCCGATTAAGAATCATTCAAATGAATCTGAATACAAAAAAAGTGAAATTTTTTGGTCAAGAAACAAAAAATTACACGAGGCCTAAGGTAACAAAAGGAATTCTTCAAGCCCGTAACGAAAGAAAATCGATTAAAGAAAGAAAAGAAAAGCAAAAGATGTCCTGGGTAAGAGGAGTTTTTGCAGATAATGAATTCATAGGTCTACTCTATAATAACTATGATAAAGCTTCTTCGCTTTGGAAAGCTCTTTTACAATTGTATAGTCTTGAGGGTAAATTATTGAGCGAGGTAAAGCTTCCGGATGCGGTTGATTTTTCCATGCGGGGTCCTTCATATTTCTACCATAAAGAAAATCACCACCTCTATATCCTATCCAGACGGCTAAATGAAAGTAATTATTTGGATGAATATGAGATTTTAAAATATAAAATTGTCAATTGAAAAATTATATAATAGCGTTATTGATTGTAATTGTTTTAGCCTTAAGCAGTTTCATTTATAAATCCAAACAAGCTAATATTTATGAAAGATTCCCTTTTGAGCTAAAAGCTATAGGCTGGGTAATTCCCGGTCTTCTGGCAAATAACCTGGAAAAGCAAAAATATATACCCACGCTTGCTTCCCTTTTTACGGTAGCAGTGATCACCTATTTTCTGACCAGGCTGCTTTTCTGGGCTGGGCTCTGAAGTACATGCTTAAATTTCTTTTAGAGAATTCACAGATGAATAAAATCCTTTTGCTATCATCTCGGTCAGAATGAGGTTTCCTTCCTTAAGCTTGATTGTTTTATCGCGGATGGATTTTTTAAGGATGCCGAGCGTTCCTGAGAGTTTTACACCCAACAGCCCGGCCTCTCTCCGTGCTGCTCTATCATCACATGCAAAAAAAAATCCTCTGGCTTTTGCGACAGCAATGCTAGAGGCCTCGCCAAGACCGAGAGAGACGGAAAGCGTTTCATAAAGGGATTTTTCTTTTTTAGGGCTCAAGACAACCTCCTTGAGCCATCCTTCCCTCAAAGAATCCTGGATCTTCGTCAAATCTTTGTGTCCCCTATGAACTCCTCTTAAGATTTCTGCAGAAACAAACTCTGTGACGAAAGCAGAGTTGCTGTAAAGCTTTTTAAGGATGAACAGGGAATTGGAAAGGGCAAAATTGGAAAGGCAGCAGCAGTCTAATATGATCTCAGGCATTTTCTGCGTCTTCTTTCAATTCCTGCAGATCCAGGGAATAGATTGGTCTACCATGCTCCTTTAAGTAATTTCTCGTGCTGACCGGGTCAAGACCCAATACTTCGGCAAGTTTTCCCAGGCTGATGAATCCTTCCTCATAAGCGCTGATAGCAACCTGCTTTCTCTGTTCGAGCACATCCTTTTTTTTATAAACAACATCAAGGGCATCTCTTATCAATCCCCCAAGTGTCCTGCCTTCTTTTTTAGAATAGAGCTTTAATTTTCTGTGCTGGTCTTCACTTAGCATAATATTTGTCCTTTTCATTGCCCCTCCTATATATGTGTAACAGTATGTGTATATAATATGTTTTTTCTAATTGTGTGTCAACCTTTGCAGATAGGTATTTACAGATAGGATTTCATATTTTTTAAACTTACGGTTTTCTCTAAATTTTTACCCTTTATTTGACTAGGTCGGTTCATTTTTTTGAAACTGTTCTTCCTGCAGAATAAACTTGTCCGTATAAATAATATCAAACACGTCTCTGGGTACGTATTTTTTACCGGGTAGGTAGCCTTTAGTTGATATCCTCACTTCAGGCACCCGTATTACAGTACTTGATGCCTTATCCAGGTCATTCCTGTTAAGACCGAGGAATAAAATATATTTTTCGCCTAAATTGAACTCAAATCCTTCTTTAGCCGGCATTATAACTGTTTTATGTGTCAGTTGTCATAAAAAAAAAGATTAGAAGCACTTGACAAAACGACAATAGTCGTTTATATTAACGACAGATGTCGTTTAAGGCAGGAGGCCAAACAATGGCAAAAAAAAGAGTACGTAAGCTTTCTCCATCCAATCTCGAAATTATGAATATAGTCTGGGCAAAGGGTGAAGTCAGTGTCAATGACATATTTGACGCGATAAATGCAAAAAGAGTTGATAAATTGCGGCGGACAACCATTCAGGTTCAAATGAACCGGCTTGAGGACTATGGATGGTTAAAACACAAAATAATAGGGCGGACGTTTTTCTACTCTGCGCTTGTAGAAGAACAGAAAACTCGTAAGGAGATCTTGAATGACACCATCAATCGAGTATTTGGAGGATCAAGGGCTGAGCTTGTAAAGTGCATGCTCGAAACCTCGGAAGTTTCTCCGGAGGACATCCTCAAACTACGTGAACTCCTTAAAAAAACCGAGGAGGCAGGGTCATGAAAATACTGCAAGACATATCAACAGCCGAAGGGATCCTGAATATAGCTCTCCCCTCCTTAATCATTTTAGGGATCGGTTGGGTGTTCATACAGTTTTTAAAACATAAGGCCGCTCCCCTGAGGAGTGGTATTGTATTCATGATCATGCTGGTCCTTTTATTTCTTCCTATCCTGACAATTTCCTCTTCTTTACTGGGATTAAAGCCTATTCAAACCATACTCCCTTTTGAGCTTGATTCTTCTCCCATTCTTGTGGATGGAAATAGCTTGAACACTGCTTCAGGAACGGACGAAGCTATTAACGAAAATACAATTATATCATCTAATCTCATATCAAAAACATTCAAGAAAATATTTGGATCAGGACCATTTGTGATAAAAGCCCTTAATTTTTTTGGTGTCCTCTGGGGATTGGGAGTAGTGCTCCTTTTGTTCCGTTTTGTATACGGGGTTTCTTCTCTTAAGAATTTGAAAAAAGGTATTGTTGAAGTCAAAAACTATAGAATTTCTCAGGTCTTAGAAGAAGCTGAGCTGGCCTTTCAGAAATCTATGAAAATAAAGATATTTGAGTCTTCAGAGGTCAGCAGCCCAATAGTATTGGGATTCTTCAAACCACTCATACTTGTCCCGCGTGGTTTAATAGAAAAAATGCGAGATAAAGAATTGAGAGTTGTTCTGCTCCATGAAATGTCCCATATTTTTCATCGAGATCAGATTACAGTAGTTTTGCAGAGGATTTTTCTAATTCTAAATTGGTGGAATCCTCTGGCCTATACTTTAAGTGCTGATTTCTCCAGAGCAAGAGAGGAAATATCAGATAATCATGTCCTCTTAAAAAACGACAAAAGAGAATATGCAGAGTGTTTGGTCAACTTAGCGGAAAAAACATCCCTTTCCATCCATTTTCTGGTTCCCGCTGCTATTGTTTCTCCGCATATTCCTTTGACAGAAAGAATAAAAAACATTTTATCCAAGGAGAGAAATATGGAAACTCAATTAAAAAAATCGACTGTGGGAGTGATTCTTTTTGTATCACTTCTTTTAATTGGCATGATGGCAGGCTACCGACTGACCTTTGCAGCCGTTGATAACAAAGTGCTGCCCGAAATAGTTGCTTCCAATGAAATTACTGGTCATAATGTTCTCCAGGAAAAGGAAAAACAGAAAGAGGAGGAAAGTGCACCTGTCAGAGCGACTGGTGACATCAAACCGCCAAAGCTGATAAGAAGAATTGATCCGATCTATCCCGAAGAGGCCAGAAAAGAGAGGATTGAAGGTGTCGTCATCCTTGAAGCAACAACAGACATATATGGCCGGGTGCAAGAAACAAAAATCCTGCGATCCATCCCTGAACTTGATCAGGCCGCCATTGATGCTGTCATGCAGTGGGTCTATGAACCGTTTATAATCGATGGTAAGCCGAGAGGTGTGATTTTTACAGTGACGGTTCGGTTTATGTTAAAAAGTGAAAAGAAGAAGCAGATTAAAGCGCCAGGAGTAGAAGGAGGAGTCGTGGGCGGTGTAATCGGCGGTGTCGTAGGTGAAGCAGAAGCAAGAGCCGGTGGTCCTGTCAGGGCTACTGGGGACATCAAACCGCCAAAGCGGATAGAAGGAGTTGATCCGATCTATCCTGAAGAGGCCAGAAAAGAGGGCATTGAGGGTGTCGTCATCCTTGAAGCGACAACAGGCATATATGGCCGGGTGCAAGAAACAAAAATCCTGCGATCCATCCCTGAACTTGACCAAGCCGCCATTGATGCTGTCATGCAGTGGGTTTATGAACCGTTTTTGATCGACGGTAAGCCGAGAGGTGTGATTTTTACAGTGACGGTTGTTTTTAAGTTAAAAAGCGAAAAGAAGAAATAATACGCTTCCTCTATTCGGCGTAAAGCGATTCTATCAAGGTGCTGTATTTCCGGGTGATTATTTTCCTTTTGATCTTCAGAGTCGGAGTGATCTCATTTTTTCCTATTTCGAAATCTCGGTCCAGGAGCGCCAGTTTTTTTATTTTTTCAAAAGCGGACAACTTGGAAGTGTATTTTTCCAGTTCTGTTTCTATAAACTTGACGATCCGGGAATTTTTTACCAGGTCCTTAAGACCGGTATAAGAGATATTGTTGCTGCGGGCATATTTTTTGATTTTGTCAAAATCGGGCACGATCAAAGCGGATAAAAATTTTCTCCGGTCCCCGATAACAACAGCATTGGATATGTAAGGGCTCATGCGCAGCATGTTTTCTGTAGGCTGGGGGGCTGTATTCTTTCCCCCTGAGGTGATGATGATGTCCTTTTTGCGGTCTGTAATAACCAGGAATCCGTCCGAATCGAAAAAGCCTATATCTCCGGTGTGAAACCAATTGTTTTTCAGAACATCATGGGTCCAGTCTAAATTTTTATAATACCCTTTCATTACGTTAGGCCCTTGTGTCAAAATCTCGCCGTCTTCAGCAATCCGTATTTTAACTCCCGGGATGGGTTTACCCACTGTGCCGAATTTTAGGCTTTTCATGGTGTTCATAGTGTTGCAGGGGGAAGTCTCTGTCAAACCGTAGCCTTCCAGAATAACCAAACCAACAGCGTGAAAAAATTCCGCAATATCTTTAGCCAAGGGAGCAGCGGCTGAAACACAAAATCTGACCCTTCCTCCGATCCGGTCGGTTATCTTGGAAAACACTAATCTGTTGGCAATAAGCCGTTTGGTCCGCAGAAACAGGGAGATGGGTCGATTGGTCAGTTTTTTTCGGCTGTAAGTTTTACCGGTTTTGATCGCCCCATAAAAGATTTTTCTTTTTAGAGCAGATCCCGTTAAAATGCCATCCATGATTTTGGCATATATCTTTTCGAAAAATCTGGGAACACTGGCAAAGGCATGCGGTTTAATTCTATAAATGTCATCCGCTATTGTCTCCATGCTCCCGGCATAACCAATGGTACAGCCGTTATATAAATAGCCGAAAGTAACCGTGCGTTCGAAAACATGGGATAAGGGCAGGAATGAAAACACAGTATCCGTTTCCCTGAGATCGAGCAGGCCGCTTGCAGCTTTTACATTGCTGGTGAAATTGCTGTGAGTGAGGATAACTCCTTTTGGCGTGCCGGTTGTTCCTGAAGTATAAATGATCGAAGCCAGATCTGCAGGCCGAACCTGCAAGGCGGTTTTTTCGAACCGGTCGGGATGGTTATCTTCTATTTCTTTTCCCCGTTCCAGGAGTTGGGATAGGGAAAAAATCCCTGAGTCATCATTTTTATGAAAAGTAACGTAATGCTTTACTTTATTCAAGTCGGGCCGAACTTCCTTGACTTTATCCCACAGAGCCTGATTGGAACAGAATACAATTTGGGCATCGGAGTCATTGATAATATATTTAATATGTTCAGGGATTAAGGTCGTGTAGACCGGCACTGTTACTCCGCCTATACACAGAATGGCTAGATCTGTCATAATCCATTGGGGTCCGTTTTCTGCCAGCAGAATGATCTTGTCTCCCGGTTGCACTCCCATATCCTGTAAGGCCAGAGAGAGCCGTTTGATCCGGTTGGCAAAATCCCGGCTGGAAAGAGGAACATAGTCTGATCCCTGTTTATACAGCATCAGGGTATCTTTCTGGTATGATTTGAGGGAATGCAGCAATATCTCAGGCAGTGTATCATGCATTTTTTTCTCCAGTAGTTAATCTTATCAAAGCCGAACTGTAACCGTAATTGGGATTTCTGTCAATACTAGGCACGGAGTAAGAAATGTCGATTATAAACAGGGATTACATCGAAAATGAAATGGTGATTATGAATTTCCTTTAAATTAATCCAACATCTTGATATAAATAGGCTTATTATGAACATCGACATTTTTTATGAATAGTTCAGGCTAGGAGGTTAACATGAAAAAAATACGTGTTATCGTATTCCTTTGTATTTTAATGGTGGTATCGCCTCTGGTTTCAGGGGTTCGATTCTCTCAGGATAATCCTCCCCAGGGGGTCAAGCGGCTTCTTCTGCAGATCGAACGGATCACCCGCGGGATGGAAGGGAAAGTAGGTCTGGCCGCTACTCATATAGAGTCGGGAGAAAATATTACCCTCAATAGCGATGAGTTTTTTCCCCTGGCCTCGGTCTTCAAGGTGCCCATTTTTGTCGATCTGATGGCTCGGGTATTAGAGGGTGAATTTTCGTTGGAGGATGAAATCCGCATTCAAAAAACCGACCAGCACCTGGGAAGCGGGATGCTTGCAACTTTGGATGCCCCGGGGATAACCTTGTCTCTTCGCAATCTGGCCAACATGATGATGATGATCAGTGATAATTCCGCGACAGATATTTTGTTCAACAAACTGGGACCTGACAATATTAATGCCAGACTTAAATCCTTTGGAATCGAAGGTATTACGCTTAACCGCTCATGTCAGCATTTGATAATGGATGCTATGGGGCTCGATTTCGAAGCGCATAAAGGCAAAACCAGGGACGAAGTGATCGCTTCTTACCGCCAGAAGCTGAAAAAAGATCCTGATTTAGGAAAGCAAGCCCAAAAAGAATTCAGTACGATCTTGCTGGATCAAAGCACTCCGAGAGCCATGACCAATCTTTTGGAGAAAATTTTCACTCAAAAAATTCTGGATAAAAAAAGTTGTGATTTTATAATTGATGTTATGCTCAAATGTGACACAGGCAGGGGTCGAATCAAGGGCGAACTCCCTCCGGGGACTGCTGTAGCGCATAAAACCGGCACCATTGGGGGCACGGTTAATGATGTCGGGATCATTTATCTTCCTGACGGCTTGGGGCATGTGGCTGTTTCCATCTTCTTTAAAGATACGGCAGAAGGAAAAACCAAGGAAATAGAGGAAAAAATCGCTAAAATCAGCCGTTTCATTTACGACTACTTTTACTTCACAGCCCCCATCAACAGCCGCTAGCTGATTTTATCGCTTGATCAGGATAGGAATTTCTTTTAGTGATAGAGAGAGCCTTGAAGTAATATATTATTGCATTGGATAAATTATCAAAGTAAAATAGATTCATGATTTACAGAATGGAGGAATAATGGCAAAGCCTTATAAACAAATCCCGCCTGTTCTTGTTTTTATGTGTTTTTCTTTTGTAATTTTGGCCGCGTGCAATATAGGAGATGGTAGACATAAATCCATGTTGCCAATCGATCCTCAACAGGTTCAGGACCAGGACCTCATGACTTGGGATGATTATCGCCCTATCCCCGACCACAATTGGGCAGATCCTTTACTTAAACCGGAAAGAGGTTTTCGTCTTGCAGTACTCGCCATCGACTTTCCAGA
The DNA here is from genome assembly GCA_030603565.1 of Candidatus Aminicenantota bacterium. GTDB lineage: Bacteria > Acidobacteriota > Aminicenantia > Aminicenantales > Aminicenantaceae > JAUVXM01. The sequence goes on along the minus strand of JAUVXM010000002.1, from coordinate 29,105 downwards.
CCAGCCTTTTGTGGTCACCCTCCCCAAAGGATCAGATCCCTTCGGAAATCCACAGATCGATCCCATAGAAAGGGAGAATGTGTCTCAGTTCTATGCCGACTTCTTCATGACGCCAAGTGAGGTCAATAACGGCCAGACTATCAACGGCTACTGGATGGAGCAATCCCGGGGGAAGTTCGGCGTCACCGAAGTGGATGTTTTTGGCCCTTACCGCATGCCCAAACCCATTTGGGCTTACGGCCTTAATGAATATGGACAGAATGACCAAACTCCCGACGGCAGCCGCGCCAACAGCCGCATGGAGCGGGATTGTGATTCAATTTGGATTGAAGATATAGGGGAGGACATTCGGAAAAACTATGATGCCGTTCTGCGCATGTATGCAAGTTATGATGAGACGGGTGTCTGGCAGGAATTTGGCGAGATGAAGTTCAATTCCCCCGAGGATATCCCGCCGGAGTGGGGCAATCCCAATCCGGACATGCCCCGCTGGATCACGACTCGGTACGTTGAATGGACGAGCTGGTTGGCCGGTTCACAGCAGTGGGGACTGTCGTCCATGCGTCAGGGAGAAAATTCCGGCACTATCACTCACGAGCTCGGTCATTATGCGTTTCGTCTACCCGACCTCAATAACAATCCCTATGTTACACCATACCGGAGAGTTGCTGCGGGTCCATGGGATATGATGGACAGGGGCTGTTTTAACGGACCGGGAGGACCCCACATGCGCTGTGTAGTTCCGCCTACTCAGGGGGCAGCGATGCCAGCAGGACTAATGGTGCGCAACCGCCTGGAGAACGGCTTTATTACCGAATCCCAGATATTAACTCTGAGTAGGGATGGCCTGGCCCAATCCGGATTGGCCGTAGCTCAAGTCACAGCACGGGCGGTGGATCCTCTAGCGGGCACCTTTGCCGGCATCATAGTCAGGCTTGACGGTGCGGAGCCCTTTGACCGGACTTCAGAGGATGATCCGGCGATAAATCCGCTCTCTCCTGGGATTCCGAACTACAATTTCTATACACTGGAAGTGGTTCAGCGCATCGGTTATGACTCGTTCACTCCTGATAATGGGGTACTTATTGCCAAGAATAAAGATAGTCTGCGAGGCAGAAATGGCGGTCCCAATGCCTTTAACAGCTACATCTGGGTTATTGACGCTCACCCTGAAGATATAAACATGGTGGACTACGTAAAGCCCAATGGTGAAGAGGTTATGCGCACGATCGCCGACTACCGGCAGCTCAACGATGCTCTTTTTCATGCAGGGCTCAACTCGGGCAGTGAGTTTGAATGGGAAGATACGCCAAATCGGCTGCATTTCTATGTGATCGACATTCAAAAGGAAAAGAATGGGATCCTCTCTTACACTCTGGCCGTCCGGTCCCTGGATGGCTCGGGCCAGCATGAAAGAGATGTTGTTCTTGATGGGCCGGCAGAACAAAAAGTCAAACGACCCAACACCCCTATTTCATTTACTCTGAATAATACTGGTACTGTTGTAGGATCGGAACCGAAAGTGCATCCGGTTGACGTAAGTGCATACGTCAATTCTGATGTCTATCGGCTTACCGTTTCTGTGGAAGGAGAAGGGTGGACGGCCCGGCTGCTCAACGGTCTGGCTGCAGTAGAGATGGGAAGATTCCAACCGGTTATAGTCTATGTCTCTCAACAGGACGGGGGTGCCCCTATGGCTACGGTGACTCTTCAAGCAACGTCCGAGAGTGATCCTTCCAAGTCCGCAACAACTATAGTGAAGGTTTCTCGGTAAGGAAGTGATGATGAAAGCAAAAATTATTTCTCTTTTGTTTTTGGTCTTGGTATTTAACCTTAATATTCTTGCAGAGGGGCAGGATCCTGTTGTGGGGGCTTTTGAGGAAAAAATCCTTAAAGCACGGCCCTTAGATTTAGGCAAAGTTAGACTGTTGGGCGGTCCTCTCAAGCAAGCCCAGGATGTGACGGCTGAATATTTGCTTCAGCTGGAACCAAATCGCATGCTGGCCGGCTACCGTATCCGTGCGGGCCTGAAAGCAAAGGCCGAGGGATACGGAGGTTGGGATGCAGTGGACAGCCGCCAGCTGACCGGCCACATTGCCGGGCATTATCTCTCGGCTATCAGCTTAATGTACGCTGCTACCGGCAATGAAGAGTTCAAGCGACGGGCAGATTATATCGTCACAGAATTCAAGGAAGTTCAAGACAAGAGGGGCGACGGGTACCTTGGGGCCATTGTCAATCGAGACGGTATTGACGGGCATGAACTTTTCATGCGCTTATCACAGGGAGAAATCAAATCCGGCGGTTTTGATCTCAATGGTTTATGGTCACCGTGGTACACCCTGCATAAAACATTCGCAGGCTTAAGGGACGCCTTTCGTTATACGGGCAACAAGTTGGCTTTGGAATTGGAAATCAAATTTGCGGAATGGGCAGAACGCATTCTTGCACCTCTCGATGCAGGACAGATACAGCGTATGCTGAACACGGAGTTTGGAGGCATGAACGAGGTTATGGTCGATCTCTATGCTGACACAGGGGACAAGCGCTGGTTGGATCTTTCCTATAAATTTGAACACCGATCCTTTATTGAGCCTCTCAAACGCCACCAGGACATCCTTGAGGGCAAACACGCTAACACGCAGGTGCCCAAGCTTATCGGCTCGGCCGACCGTTATGCCTATACGGGCAGTGCAGGAGATTTTCTGGCTGCAAGTTTTTTCTGGGATCAAGTTGTCCAGCACCACAGCTATGCCACGGGTGGACACGGTCATGACGAATATTTTGGTGAACCCGGTAAGCTCAGTGATCGTGTTGACGGTCGGACTGCTGAAACGTGTAATGTTTACAACATGCTCAAACTAACCCGCCGGCTTTTTGCGATCCGGCCCGACGCCCATTACGCCGATTTTTATGAGAGGGCTCTTTTCAACCATATCTTGGCCTCTATTGATCCAGAGGACGGCCGGACATGCTACATGGTGCCGGTCGGTAGAGGAGTCCAGCATGAATATCAGGATATGTTCCGCAGTTTCACCTGCTGTGTGGGAACGGGCATGGAGAGTCATGCTCTTCATGGAGACGGGATCTACTATGAAGCAGAGGACAAGCTCTGGGTGAATTTGTATGCACCGTCCACGCTAGACTGGACTGTGGCAGGTGTCAGCCTGGAGGTGGATACGGATTTCCCGGAAGGGGAGTCCGTGACCATAAAAATGATGCTCCAGTCCCCCAAAAAAATAACTCTGGCTCTGCGCCGGCCCTTATGGGCTGGTGACGGATTTTCCATAAATGTCAATGGCATACCCGTCTCAGAAGACACCATCAATCCTTATCGCGATGTGCCTGAATCGGGTCGCCCCGTTGCTGGCCGTGCCGGTGTGGATAGTTCCGGAGTGTATGTCGAACTGAAACGGACCTGGAATACCGGCGACACAATCGAGCTAACCCTCCCCAAGACGCTTCGTTTGGAGCCCACACCGGACAATCCGCAGGTCGCTGCTATTATGTGGGGGCCTCTTGCATTGGCTGCAGACTTGGGACCGGAACGTGAGAGAGGACGCGGAAGTGATGTCAGGCGTGAACCGCTGACAATTCCTGTATTCGTGGCTGCCGAGCAGCCGGTGGGCCAATGGGTGCATCCAGTTCCCAACGAACCGGGACATTTTCGGATTACTGGTGTTGGCCGCGATAATTTTGGTGCCGACCTTGAGATCGAGGCCAATTTGGTGCCGTTCTACCGTTTACACCGTCGTGTCTACGCTGTCTATTTCGACCTCTTTTCCAAGCCCGGATGGGAGGAGAAAAAAGCCGAGTATGTCGCTGAACAAGAACGGCAGCTCGTCTCCGAAAAAGCCACTGTGGCCTATGCTCAACCTGGAGAGATGCAGCCGGAACGGGATTTTAACTATCAAGGCTCTGAAGATGCGCGTATCACACAGGTGAGGGGTCGTCCCGGACGCAGAAGCGGGAGCTGGTTCTCCTTTGATCTGCCTGTAGAGCCCGAGTCTCCCATGGTCCTGGTCGTGACCTACTACACTGGTGAGCGAAGCCGAAGCGCCACATTCAATATTCTTGTGGACGGGAGGCCTATCGGCCATCAGGAAGTGAAAAGAAGCTACCCCCAACGATTTTTTAATGTCGAGTATGCCATCGATGCAAGCATCATCAAGGGCAAAGAGATAGTAACTGTGCGTTTTGAAGCTGCAGAGGGGAGTTCTGTTGCATCGGTGTTCGGTATCCGTATGATCCGCGGGGATAAAGATGAGTGAGAAATCAAGGCTCAATAAGGAATGCCTCAAATAGATAAAATCTTTAACTAGGACTATACTCAGACACTTGAAAAGAATTGGATTTTTTAAATAACAAGTGTCATCTCTTTTCAATTATTTTATGGTTGAGTAAAGCATCGATAATATCCAGGACTTCTGGAATGTTTGAATCTTCAATTTTAGCTTTTTTTATAATTTCAGCCACGCTTAAAAAAGGCTCTGTCGGAAAAGGGAGATATAAAAGGAAATTTCCCTGGTTTCTTGTTAGATTGATTTTTTTTTCAATTCGGGTTCTTCCCTTGCCTGTAAAAAAGTGCACCGCAGAAATATAATCACTTTTCCTGAATTTTTTAAATATAGCGCCGGAATTCTTTTTCTCCCTTATTTTCCATTTTAATCTATCCTGATGATCCTGTTTGTTATATAGGGCAACAAAATCGATTGTTATAGTTAATGTTTTCTTTTTAAGGGAATACCTGAAATAGGGCCGCTTTTTTTCAAGGACTTCTTTTTTTGAAACTATATCCTGGGAGTTTAATCCCTCGAGAAAATCCTGGGCGGTTGATATATGAAGGTTAAGCCGGGAGGCTGCTTCTGAGGCTGAAATGTCTTGATATATCACCAGCAGCTTAAAGAAATCCTCGGCATAATCTTTAGAGATTATGGAGCCTAATTGAGATGCTGTTTTAAAATCCATTGAAATTTCTCCAATTTACTTCTTTGTATTTCACTTTAGATTGCATTCAGTTTGTCAATGATTTCTCTGCTTTTATCTTTTTGGTACAGCTCCAGAAATTCTATGAACAAATTTCCCAGAGAAGCACATAATTGATCAAAAGTGAATTCTTCCTTGTATTTTTGATAGTCCTTTTTGGCGATAGTGACAGAGACATTTCCCTTGAAATCAAAAGTGATATAGGTGTCTTTTTTGTAGCTGTGCTTTAGAAAAAGCATATAAACAAACATATTTTCCGGAACTACCAGGACAACTCTATTCTCTTCAACGAACGGGTAGGCGATAACATGTTTAATCATGAATTTTGTGAATCCAATAATTTCTTCTTTTGTGTATTGTGCTTCCCCGGCAGGGAATGCGCGGGGAGTAAAACCGTCGGTGGACTCTTCTACAGGATATGCCGCAAGTTCCAGTATCTCCCGATAGCGCCAGTTAATTCTTTTGCTTGAAAGTACAATAATCTCTCCTATGAACAGGATCAAGGCACATGCTGCAAGTATTATTCTTGTTTGTTGGTTAAAAGCTAAAGTAGGGAAGAAAAGAAGGACAATAAACACATAAAATAGCATTAGAATCAAATGACCCCAATTCTTTGTTCTGAGAAAACTGATAAAGTGGGTAATAGCCGCTAATAAAGGCATAAAACAAAGTACAGTGTAGAATACTGTTTTACCAAAAAATATCGCGGAACATGTAAGAATTACTACAATCAGCAGAGTAAAAAAGACGATTCCCCAATTGCTCGTTTTTAATTTTCCAGGTTTTTCCATTTTCTACCTCCTCTTAATTATAAATCTAATATGTTTATACTTCAATATATTTAAAGTATAATGATATTAGAGTATTTGTCAAGTAAAAAATTGAAAATAATTTTCTCGGTAAGGGGAAGATGCAAAAAAGAGACTGACTGCTCTTCAATCCTAAATTTCTTTTAGAGAATTCACAGACAAATTAAATCCTTTTGCTTTCATCTCGGTCAGAATGAGATTTCCTTCCTTAAGATTTCTGCAGAAACAAACTCTGTTGGGAAGTCGGTTTCAAGTGAAAAAAAACTTTTTTGACTACCCTTTCTTCATTCATAACACATTAAAAATAACATCCTAAAAGCTATACTTTACCCTGATATAAAACTCGTCATTATCTTTTACCCTTCCAAAGGCAGTCGTGACTTTTCCCTCTATCCATCGGACGCCAAGGATAACCTCAGCATTGTCAAGAGGATAATAAGCGATTTCAGGCGAAAGAATAAGGGCATAATTATTTTTAAAGTCTTTAAAATCCTTTACCTCTAAACCTCCTGAAATCGTTGGCTTCAGCTTATTGTCAAATAATTTCTTCTCTATGCCAAACATAAAATAATCTTCCAAATTGTCTTTACCCCGTTCATGTATGAAACCATGCAGGTATTGCCCATTGATATAGATTCCATTCCTGAAGGTATAATCTGCACCAACAACGTATTTTACATACGGCTCATTGTCCAAAGCAGTTGATTCATGGACGCCCATCCTCAGAGCAGAAAAGTCAGTAGTCATCATGATTTTTTCAGGGAAAAACAACGCTGCTTCGGCCCATATCCCAACATCGTAAATGGTTCCAGCCATATCCCCTCCGACTACATGCCTTTTCGGATATATAAGTTCACTTGCAATATCCACGTCGCCTGGCATATCTGTAGGAGTAAAGATTATTTTTTCTGCCAACGGAAAAAAGTCGTTGCCATGAACATAACTCAGAGAAAAATCATAATCTAAAAAGTTTTTCAAGACTCTAACACCAACAGTAGAATTCTCTTTAATGTTGTTTTCGGGAATTGTTATCGTATCGGTGAGATTTCTTAAAGTCAGTCCAGGAGGCAATTCCATTGAGGGTGACAATGCCGAAGCCCAGTCACCTCTGGGCAATACAGCAGGTGTGAAAGCTGGAATGAAAACGGCTTCAAACGTATAATCTCCCAAGTAATAGGACATTTTAAGTCCATTGGATCCCAGGTGTCTTCCGAAATCCCAGATGTCTTCAAGATCATAGGGATTAAGATTGTCAGTGGGGTTTAGTTTATCTCCCGTTCCCCAGGCTATGCGCTGTCTTCCAACCCGAACATCGAGATTGTCAAAAAGAAACCCATAAAGGTCAACGTATGCCTCTCGCAAATCCAGGTTCCAGGGAGCGACTTTATCTTTATTTATCAAATCGGAACTATTTTGTAGCTCGGAAAATCCCCATGACCTTATCCAGAACTCGCTATAAAAATGTGCCTTCTCCGAAGGACTGACATCCGCTTTTAAATCAAGCCGATACTCCTGCCAGGAAAAATCACTATCTTTTAAGCGGAGACGATTATCTGTTTGCAAATACCCGCCCCATTTAACTCCGGAATCCGTTTTTTCTTGCGCCTGAAGAATACAAGAAAAGTAGAACAACAAAATACATACAGATGCCAATATGATTTTACGCCTTTTCATGTTATGTTACCCTTCTTCATCTACTTAAATAACGTTTTGTGAATTTGTCATCGGACAATCCCGAGTCAAACTTTACATCCAATATCATCATTCTTGTCTTATGTTCTGCTTTTAAATCTTCCATTTCATATTCCTTGGATATCCAGTATCCATTAACCTTCTCAATTTTTTTGCTGATCATTATCTTGTATAGCTTGTCACCCTTATTGTAATGTTCAATTTTAGTTGGGTAGAAGTTATCCATTCTCACCCACATAACTAATTTGGAATAGTCAGTTTTCACTCCTTCTCTTGGTTTGAGTTGGAGAACATAATGATTTTCCTCTTTCTTCAGCAATTCAGGGATGTATTTTTTTGAATACCTTATTGCCTCCATATCTTCATAGGTAAAATCGCTTCCTGCGAATTTGGTATTTTTTACATGAGAGGCAATGCGTCTTATTTTTTTGAAAGCAGGTAGATAAAGATACATAATGTCGTCGGGAAGCGAAAGGAAAGCAATCCCCCTCTGATCAGCAGGCGACAGAAACTTCACCATCCTTTTATCATTCCCCTTCTGAAGCATGCTCATCTCACGCATTTTTTCTTTGCCTTTTTTGTCTATCAGGATAAGTTTTATTCTTAAATCCTGATCCGTGGGAGCATTGATAACATCATCACACTTTTCAAGAATCTGTGAAGCCGTGAGGGTCAATTCTTCCGCATTCAGCTCCTCAGGTTGGCATATAAATAGGAAGGCAACCAGAAAAAAAAGAATAGTAGTCAATGTTATTTTTTGCATTTTTCCTCCTTATTTTTGAAATTATTTTTTTCTGTAATTATTTTTTACATTGATTTTATTGGCCACTTTGGAGACTAAACCATTAGTCAGCAATCCGAGCCTCCCGATAAATCCGGCTCTTGTCACCAGGAGCAACGCGGGCATGACCGTAATCGAGGCTGTGGCGCTGACAATCATCGTAATAGCGATGAGGTAGCCGAAGCGCTGCATCGGGACGATATTCCCCAGAACCAGCACCAAAAACCCCATCATCACCGAGAGTGCATTGATGACAATTGCCTTTCCAGTGGTTTCCAGTGTCTTGCCCAGAGCTTCAAGCTCAGTCTTGCCCAGAGCGTGTTCGACCTTGAACCTGATTATAAAATGGATTGTGTAGTCGATTCCAATGCCGACCGCTACACTGCCAATCAGGACGGTTACAACATCCAGGGGTATGCCGAAAATCGCCATTATCGTAAAGTTGATGAGTATGGTCAGAGTGATCGGAGTTATCGAAACAAAACCGCCAATAATCGATTTCAGACGGTAGGCAAGAAGCAGGAACACCAGTAGAATGGCGATGGAAAGGCTAAAAGCCTGGCTTTTTATGATCTGTTTGTCTAGGTCATTGTAGATTATCGGCATTCCTGTCTGTTGAGCAGAAAGCTTTGTTCGGCTCTGGAACTTGGTATTACCGGGGAGAATCTCGTATTTCGAACCTTCAATGGCTATCCGATCCTCGTTTATCTCCCAGACATCATCGCGTAAATCGCCCAGGAATTTATCGTCGTCTGCAAGAGACTCAGGAAGAAAAGGTTTTATATCCTGAATTAATCTCTTCACTCTTGCCCAATTTTTCTCGTCTTTAATAATCGTTACAATCGTTTCGGCAGCGTAATCAAGCGCCTCCGGGTCTTCGGCGTACAGGGCTTGAGGGACATTCTTCTTCAGGACATCGACAATATCCTCCTCGCCCCATTCAGGCGTTTTTGCTTCCCCGATTCCCGGTTTGCTCAGTCGCAGCGAATCGCCAATGTCAGCGATAATCGCAGAGATGACTTTTTCAGACTCAACCTGGATGTCGGTACTCTCGGTGCGCAGATAATCACTAACTTTCATTCCTAGCGCATCTATCATGGCATCATCTAAGCCGCCGCTGTTTGGGTTAGCTGCCGTGAAAAGCATCTCCCTTAGCTCTGAATTATGAGCGGTCCATACAAGACCCCTTTTTTTGATGTCCCAATTTATTTTTGAAAGTATTTGTTCCATCCGCTCTTTCGCAAGTACCGCCTCAAAATCAGAGGATACAAGGGAAATTCTCAACTTAATAAGGTCTGTTCTCAACTCCTTATTTATATAACCTTCGACCTGATTCACCAGGGCAATAACCTGTTTGGTATTTACTGTGCCCAGATTTGCCTGGATGAGCGCCTCCATGGCGTCGTCGGTTATGAGTTGATTCAAAATCTCGTTTCCCTCGATAAAAAACCATAGATTCGCTACTCCATCTCTGGTTTCGGGGATTGTATGGTGCCCGTTCACTACCCAGTTCATTTCACAGATTAAGTCTGCAATTGAATGGGGATTATGGATGGATGGTTGTGCCTCTATAAATTTCTCAAACCTTATCATTTCCTTCAGGACAAAGGGGTCTTTCAAATCACCTTTAATCACTATCTGGACAGGAATGGAGCCGCCGAGTCTTTCCTCCATCATCTCCTCTGCCTGCCTTATCTCGCTGTTTTTCTTGAAGTAATCAACCATGTTGACTTCCCGACTCAGCCTGGTAATCATGAACAGCGAAAACAGGACCACAACTATGCAGAATGCAATAATGAGCTTTGCATTCCTCAGCACAAATCCTCCCACTTTGTTCATCATTCCGGTTGACCATCCATTCTCTTTCTTTTTGGTACTACGTTTGGTCCGTTTGACTTTCATGAAGGAGAGCACGGCCGGCAGTAAGGTGACGGATATGATCATGGCAAACGCCACTCCCATGGCTGTAAAGACACCGAACTCGCGTATCAAGCTCAAATTTGAAGACAGGAATGCCAGGAAACCGATTAGAGTTGTTAAACCGGTCAGAAGAATTGGAAAGCCCACTTCGCTCAATACGTCTTTTATATCTTGAATTTTACTTTCTTCCTTGTGAACATCTTCGTTATATTTGGAAAGCATGTGTATCCCGTATGCACTGCCGATCGCGACGAGCAATACCGGCATTGCATCCGATGCGATGGTAAGGGGAATCTTCAACAGGCTCATAAATCCCAAAACCCAGATAGTGCTTATCAGTACGCAGGAGAGGGGAAGAAAAACACCACGTAGGCTTCTGAAACTCATTAAGAGCACTCCCATCACCAGAAAAATAACGAGTGGAATAAGCATGGTCAGGTCGGACTGGACTATGTCAGTCAAGAAAATCATTTGGAACGGTATGCCACCGTAATAGATTTTCTCGTTTCCTCGAGTTCCTTCGACTACCTCTCTCATCCTGCGCCCGATTGCTAATTTATCGGCATCCTCTTTCAAACGAGCTATGATTAACGTTATCTTGCCATCGTCAGAGATAAGATTATCCCGGTACATATCCTTGGAAAGGGCATACTTTCTTAATCTTAACAGCTCTTCAGAATCTCTTGGGATATTATCCTCATCAATGAATTTGCCAATCTCAAGGCCCCAATCCGTTTTCTTTATATCGATAATATCGGTCAGGCTCATCACCTGGAATATCTCGGCCATCTCCTTGAATTGCTGCGTAATCTCGTTGATCCTGGTCAAGGTTGCGTGATTGAAGGCATCCTCACACTCAAGCGCCACCATAGCAAGTGAACTGCCGCCAAACTTGTCGCCGACCTCATTGAAAAGCACCACCTTGGGATCATCTTGCGGCAGATAGCTAAGAATGTCGCTGTTGATCGTAAGATTTTTTAAGAAAAATCCCAGAATCAGAGTAATAAAAACAGTAACGAAAATAATTAATTTACGGTATTTAATCACCGACTCAGAAAATTTCTTCATATTCAACTGGCAGCCTCCTGATTGAAAAATTCATTTTTTAAGTATCTCATTGATATCTTGACGTTCGTTTTACCAGCGAATTACTGCGGCACCCCATGTCAGGCCGGCTCCAAAGGCAACAAGAACAACAATATCACCTTCTTTTATTCTTCCCTGTTTTACCGCCTCATCCAGAGCAATAGGAATGGACGCAGCAGTGGTATTCCCGTATTTATCTAAATTGACCATAAGCTTTTCCATCGGTATAGATAACCTTTTGGCCATGGCATTCAAGATACGCAAATTGGCCTGATGAGGTATGATCAAATCTACATTTTTATTTGATAAACCTGCTTTTTTAAGAGCGTTTATTACTGATTCGCTCATGATCCTTACCGCAAGTTTAAATACATCATTACCCTGCATCTTGAAATAATGCAGCCCCTGCCTGACTGTCTCCTCAGATGCCGGAAGGCGAGAACCGCCAGCAGGCTGTTTCAATAAAGATGCTCCTGAACCATCGGCACCAAGATGTGTGGAAAGAATTCCTTTGCCATTCTCCACTTCTTTTAATACTACGGCCCCGGCCCCATCACCCATCAGGATACAGGTATTTCTATCCTTCCAGTCAACTATTCGGGAAAACACCTCTGCTCCAATGACCAGGGCTGTTTTACAGGCATCACTTTTAATAAATGCCTCAGCCACCGATAAGGCATAAATAAATGCAGAACAGGCCGCTTCAACATCAAAGGCTCGGGCATTTTTTATTCCAAGTTTATCCTGCACCAGGCAGGCAGTGGATGGGAATAAATAATCTGGAGATAGTGTTGCTACAATGATTAAATCAATTTCTTGAGGGTTAATTCGAGCATTTTCTAATGCCTTTCTTGCCGCTTCAACTGCCAGATCAGATGTCGCCTCATTATCATCTGCAATCCTTCGTTCCCTGATCCCTGTTCTGGTTCTTATCCATTCATCAGTGGTGTCAACCATCTTCTCCAAATCAAAGTTAGTTAAAACCTTTTTAGGAACGTAAAAACCTGAGCCTGCAATTCCTACTGACCTAAATCTTGTTTCCATTGGGTTATCTTCTATTTTCATTTGTTCCTCAATAATCTTTACTGCATCACCGACAGTAACGATGTCTTTTTTTATCCTATAAAGGAGTATTATTTAATCTTCTTTTTTGCCTTTCACATGAAGATAAATGCCTGTCGCAATTAGAATAAGTCCAAAACAAACTCCTACTTTTTGAATGGTTTCAAATGCAATAATTTCCGGACCCAATACTAGCGACTGTATCGAATACAGCAAGATTGCAATTCCCGACAATAAAAACATTAAAGCGATAGTTTTAGATTCTTTCATAATATTTCCCTTTTATAATAATTATCTTTTACTCGCTTTGCGCTGCATCCCAGAGCCGGTCCTATCTTTGGTTGGTCCATTTTTGAATATTATACTTCTAAACCAATTTAGTTTTTTGTTCGATAAGATTTTAAAAAAATTTATCTTTTCAATATTCCGTGAAATAGAATTTCCAATAGTTTATCAATATTTTTTTCAATATCAGGTAAAGATACTTTTATTGACCAGGGGTACTCCAGTCCTTTCAGAGCCGAAATAATGGCAAAAGAAGTTAATTCCGCATCCTTGATTACAAAAATATTCTTCTCAATGCCTTCATTTAGAATATTTTTAACCGATTTTATTTCCTGATAAAAATCTTTTTCCCGAGTTTTTTCAATAAAAGCATAATGATTTAAAAACTCATCCCTTAATGCACTGTAAATATTCGCCAATTCATTTAAATACATCATCCTGGTTAGCACGAAAGCTCTTAACTTTTTTTGTGACGTTTCTTCATTATCAATTGCTTCTTTTACTTTCTCATTTAAAATTTTACTTTCTTTCTCTATCACTTCTTTGAAAACATCTTCCTTGCTCCTGAAGTAATGATAGAGAGTTGCTTTCCCCATCCGTGCTGCCCTGGCGATCTCATCCACAGTCGTTTTAACAAAGCCAAACCGAGCAAATAGTTCCTGAGCAGCTTTGATAATTATAGTTTTCTTGTTTTTTTTCATTTAATATGCCATTTGTTAGACTAATCAACCAAATTAGTTTTTTAGTACAGTCTTTTATTTCATAAAAAAAGTTTCTTGTCAAATATTTTATGTCAGATTTTATATTGATAGTTATGAGGGTCTCCCTATTGTTTGGACAGAAAACAGCCTACTTTAAGGTGTATTCTGTATCTGAAATCCATGATTTCATCTGTTTTATAGCAAAGATAATTAAATATAAAACCCTGACATGATAGTTTAGCTGTTGATAATGAATTTTATCTATCTTTTATTGACTGCATGTGTCTATTCTAAGTAAAATAACTAATATTGCTGATATAGTAAGTTAAAGGAGTTAAAAATGATACAAAAAAAACACTTGATCCTATTTATTTGTATATTTGGAGTGGTCCTGGTATTTACGGTGTCTGCTTCTGCTGATTCTACAAAAGGATTTTATCGCTATCCTGCCCTATATGAAGACACACTTGTTTTCGCAGCTGAAGGGGACCTCTGGACTGTTAGCATTAAGGGAGGAACAGGGCGGAGATTGACAACCCATCCTGGAGAAGAAACTCACCCTGTGATTTCCCCAGACGGTAAAACTTTGGCTTTTTCCGCAACCTATGAAGGGCCGACCGAGCTCTACATCATGCCGCTTAGCGGAGGCCTGCCATCCCGCTTGACCTATGAAGGCGATGCCTCAACTGCAATTGGTTTTACTCCTAAAGGAAAACTTATATATTCAACCCGTGCTTTTTCGACCATTCCCAACCCGCAGTTGGTCTATATTGAGCTAAAAACCGGAAAAAGAGCCCTAATACCACTCAGCCAGGCAAGTGGCGGCTCCTACGATACCTCAGAACAGACGCTTTATTTTGCCCGCCCTGGATTTCACAACAACAATACAAAACGCTATAAAGGAGGCACGGCCCGGAATATCTGGAAAATTAAGTCGGAATGGCCGGAAGCCCGCAACTTGACAAAGGATTTCCCGGGAGAGAATTTCGCACCCATGTGGTGGAATAGTCGTATTTATTATGTTTGCGACCGAGATGGGGACTGGAATATCTGGTCAATGGATGAGGATGGAAAAGACCTTAAGCAGCACACCCATCACAGCGGCTGGGATGTTAGAACACCTTACATGTATGATGGTAAAATAGTATACCGGATAGGAGCTGACCTGCGCATACTTGATGTGCGGAATAATGAAAGCCGCCTTATTCCTATCACTCTGGCATCTGATTTTGACCAGATACGTGAAAAATGGGTAAATGACCCTATGGATTATCTTACTTCAGCTCACATCCACCCCTCAGGTGATAGTGTTGTACTTACGTCCCGAGGCCGTGTATTTGTAGCTCCTGCCGGAAAAGGCCGTTTAGTAAGAGCATCTTTTAAAGAGGGAGTTCGTTACAGGGATGTGGTTTTTATGCCAAGCGGTAAAAGACTTCTTGCTCTTTCTGATGAAAGTGATGAAATCGAATTTGCCTTCTTGCCTGCTGATGGGGTAGGCAAAGAGATCCCTCTTACTGAAAACGGAAAAATACTGCGCTTTCAGGGACATCCTTCGCCTGATGGAAAATGGATAGCTTTTGATGACAAGAACAACGACCTTTGGCTGTTGAACACTTCAAATGGAAAACAGCACAAAATCTCAAATACAAGGAACGGGATAGGGGATATTGTCTGGTCCCCTGACAGCAAGTGGCTGACCTATTCAGAGCAGGCGTTTAATACATTTACTCAGATCCACCTTTACAATCTGGAAAAAGGCGAGCAGATACCTCTTACAACAGACCGCGTCAATAGTATGAGTCCTGCCTGGAGTCCGGACGGTAGATTTATTTACTTTTTGTCTGACAGAAATCTCCGTTCAGTTGTAGGAAGCCCGTGGGGGCCAAGGCAGCCGGAACCTTATTTTGACAAACCGGTCAAACTATATGTGCTTTCTCTCCGTAAAGGTCTAAGGTCGCCTTTTAAACATGAAGATGAGCTTTTTCAGGCAGATGGACCCGCTAGAAAATCTGAGGAAAAAAAGCAGACCGAGGCTTTAATTAAAATAGACCTTAACGGAATTCAGCGGCGTATCCACGAAATTCCTATAAGTGCCGGCAATTACTCCGGTCTTTCCGTAAACTCAAAAGCTCTTTTCTGGGTGGAACGGGGAGCCGGATATGGAGATCCTGCCAAATTAGAGTCTCTTAAAATCGCCAGTGAAGACATTAAAATTGAAACTGTTCTCGAAGGAATCCGCAGATATGAACTTTCTGCAGACGGAAAAAAAATCATGGTGCAAAAAGGCGACTCGATTTATGTATTTGAGGCAGCCCCAAAAAAGTTATCAAATCTCAATAAAAATAAAGTGAATCTAAGCGGCTGGAGTTTTTCTATCGATGTTGCAGATGACTTCCGCCAGCTATTTATAGATGCTTGGAGGCTTGAAAGAGACTACTTCTATGACCCGGGTATGCATGGTTTAGATTGGGATGCAGTGCTTGCTAAATATCTCCCTCTGGTAGACCGGATTACATCACGCCGGGAACTAAATGACCTTATCGGACAATTGGTAGGAGAACTATCAGCCCTTCATGTCAGTGTCCGGGGTGGCGATCTCAGGCAGGGGCAAGATCAGGTCAGAGTCGCTACTTTGGGAGCTAAGCTTGAGCGGGATAAAACAGCCGGCGGTTATAGAATAGATTATATTTATAAATCAGACCCGGATTATCCCGAGGAGCTTTCCCCTCTGGCCGATCCGGATTTAAATATCCGGGAAGGTGATATCCTTTTAAGTATCAATGGCCGCAGCACTCTTTCGGTCCGGCATCCAAATGCTTTGCTGCGCAACAAGGCAGGCAGCCAGGTTCTTATCGAGATCAAATCTGCTGAAACAGGAAAAATCAGCCTTGCTGTTGTCATCCCCATCGGGTATGAAGCAGGCCTCAGGTACAGTGACTGGGAATATACGCGCCGTTTACAGGTCGAGGAAGAAGGAGGCGGCGACATAGGGTATGTCCATCTTAGGGCTATGGGAGGCAGTAATATCACAGAATGGTACCGAAACTTTTATCCCGTCTTTAAACGCAAGGGATTAATAGTAGACGTCAGGCATAACAGGGGTGGAAACATTGACAGTATTATCCTGGGAAAATTGCTAAGAAAAGCGTGGTTTTTTTGGAAACCTCGCGCCGGTGCTACTTACTGGAACATGAATTATGCCTTTAGAGGGCACATGGTGGTTCTTTGTGATGAATATACTGCTTCAGACGGAGAAGCTTTTGCAGAGGGATTCCGGAGGCTGGGCCTGGGTAAAGTTATCGGCACCCGGACCTGGGGAGGTGAGATCTGGTTGAGCAGTAATAACCGCCTTACAGACCGGGGCTTGGCAAGAGCTCCCCAGACAGGCGTTTACGGACCTGAAAGAGAATGGTTGATCGAAGGACACGGCGTAGACCCCGATATAGTAGTTGACAATTTACCGCATGCGACATTCAAAGGGAAAGATGCTCAGCTTGAAGCTGCCATTGCCTTTTTAAAAGAAGAGATACGGAAACATCCTGTAGATATCCCGGAACCTCCCCCTTACCCTGACAAGTCCTTTGATTATAAGAAAAAATAGAAGCTTTAACGAAATGATTAATTGTCTATTGACAATAATCATTGTAAAATATTGAGCTAAAAGGATATTACATATATATCGGTATTTCTTATGAATAGTCCTAGGAGGACCTGGATTATTCACGAGCCAAGCTTGCCGTAGATACGAGGCACAGGGTATGAAGCTGTGGTCCTTCACCGCGAATACCCTGTAACGAAGTAGATGCGGTGAGATCGGCTCGCCTGAAGGGTAAGAAATGTCGATTATTAATAGAGATTATATCATGAACGAAATGATTAATTGTCTATTGACAATAATCATTGTAAAATATTGAGCTAAAAGGATATTACATATATATCGGTATTTCTTATGAATAGTCCAGGTCAAGATGATGATTTAAAAAAGGTTGTTAAAACTGCGGTGGTCATTGCATCATCAATGCTGGCTGTATTGTTTATTTATCCGGTAGCTGTAGAGATAATAAGAGCCCGGATGGCCCCTTTCTCCGGATTGGTAGAGATAAAAAACACCATGCTTTTAAGATACGTTTTTTATGGGGCTGCTGTTTTTCAGGTGATCCTTATCAGGGTATTAAGAGGATTTCTTTTAAGGAAAACATTTTCTTCTGAAAAAACAAACCTGGCTGGCGATCTTTTTAAAACTTCCATATTGATTCTTGCCTTATCTGAGATTCCGGCAATACTAGGTCTTGTCCTGTTTCTTTTAGCCGGATTAAACCAGGATTTTTACATTTTGCTTTTTGTCTCATTGTTTCTTATATTCATGTATTTTCCCAGATATAACAATTGGAAAACATGGATAAACGAGAAAGACCCTTCGAAATGTTCTATATGCAGGCTTTAAAGTGGATAGTACGGCGAGGGAAAATAAACCGGGTTCCCGGATATATATATGGCTTTTCTTGTTAAGTCTGGTCTTTTATGTTCTGGCCAGGACTGCTCCTCTGAAAGATGTAAATGCTTTGACAAAGGATATGGTCGCTGCTTCCCGCTTAATGGCTCATGCATCAGAAGCAGTATCAGACTGCCGCAGACGAAACGGTTCCGGCTTGGATTACAAGAGTGATCCTAATCTGACCGGCCTTATCGGACGGGAATATTCGGAAATAACGACCTCGCTCGGGCAGCTGGAGGCAAAACGTACGACCACCAATCCCAATTTTGCCGGGTTAGTTGTGCTGCTGCTTAAAAAAGCAGGAGTAAAAAGGGGGGATACGATCGCCGTGGGAGCTTCCGGCTCTTTTCCGGCGCTAATAATCGCAGTACTTTCAGCAGCTGAGGCGATGGGATTGAATCCTCTGGTAATATGCTCTCTGGGGGCTTCGCAGTGGGGTGCGAATGACCCGCATTTTCACTGGCTTAAAATTCAGGACTGTTTGGATACGAAGGGAATATTCGAGGTAAAACCTGTCGCCCTTTCTCTGGGTGGAGACCGGGATACAGGAGACAACATGCTGCCTGAAGGGCGATCTATATTGAAAGAAGCTGTAAAACAGAGCGGAATGCTTTTTATTGAAGAACCGGATCTGAAAACAAATGTAGAAAAGAAGATGCAGATCTATAATACAGCTGCAGCCGAAGCTGAGATCCGGGCATTTATTAATATCGGAGGAAGTCTATCAAACATGGGTACGGATGAAGAGATCCTTAAAGTAAAGCCCGGGTTTACGGATATTCATAATTTTCCGCCTTCCGAGAAAAGAGGCTTACTCTTTGCCATGGCTTTTCGCGGGGTTCCTGTTATTCACCTGCTTTTTATCCATGGTTTGGCTGAGGAATATGGCTTACCCTGGGATCCGGTACCTCTGCCCCAACCTGGAGAAGGGGAGCTTTATCAACATATCCGGGAAAATAGTAAATGGTTTCTCTTTCTGGGTATAGCATACTTATTGTCGATTGTTTGTGTCTTAATTTTTAGGAGGAATTGGAAACATGACTAAGATAAAAGTCAGTGTGGCAAAAAAATAAAAATTAATTTAAGCATGTCAATATTAATACTTGACTTTCAAAATAGGCATGCTATTTTATAACTATGTTTAAAAGATGGATAGAGTTAAAAACAAATAAGAGTTGCCTTATTCTAGGGCCGCGAAGATGTGGTAAAACCACATTATTAAAATCACAATTTCCTGATTACAATTATATCACTCTTGATGACCTTGATGCCTTGAATTGGGCAAAAAAAGATTCAAAAGGATTTATAGCCCAATTGGGGGACAGAGCAATTATAGATGAGATTCAAAGGTATCCGGAATTAACCATTGCTGCCAAGTATGCAATAGACAATGAAAAAGCCCATTTTTTGATGACAGGTTCGAGTTCAATAGGTCTTCTTGATTCCACAGCAGATACACTTGCCGGGCGGATCAACCTGTATTCCTTACCAACTGCTTGTTGGGGTGAAAATGAGGGCAGTCATACTCATAGTATTTTCCATGACCAAATTGCATTAAGGGCATTGGCAGAGGCAAACAGAAAAACACAAGAAGCTATATTATACGGCCAATTCCCGGAAATTCTCACCACGACAAAAACTGAGAACAAATACGAACTTCTGACAAATTATAAGAATACATATTTTACACGCGATTTAATGCAGCTTAGTAATATAGAAAACATAGAAGGGTTATATGCTATTTTTAATCATTTAATCCGCTCAATTGGATCACATCTCGAGGTCTCCAATTTTGCCAGAGAAGCCGGGATCAGCTACCCCACCACAAAAAAATATTTAAATACATTGCTTCAATCACAGCTTATATTCAAGCTGTATGGATATCAATATGGTCCGGCTAAACGATATGTTAAAGCCGCAAAATCATATTTTTCTGATACTGGAATAATAAAAAGCTTTAATACAAATATCACTGAAGGTCAAGTGTTTGAAAATTTTGTCCTGGCAGAACTGGAAAAAAGAAGAAAACTGGGATTCATTAAAACAGACCAATTTTTTTACTACAAAACTAAAGCCGGACGTGAAATTGACCTGATCTTTGAATCTGAAAATCAACTTTATGCCATAGAAATCAAATCCACTCAAAATCCGTCTAAACGTGACATCAATAATCTGATTGAATTTGAAAAGCAATTAAAACGTCCGGTTCAAAAATATTTATTCTACTCAGGAACAGAATATGCTCAAATTAATCAGGTTCATCTACTTCCGGTTGCATGCCTGCATCGTGGTATATAAGAGACACTCTTCAAAATCTTATTCAAATTTTTTTTGTTCATGACAATCTCAGCTAAATTTCACTGGCTTGGCCTAAATAAATGGGGCGGCCTGTAGCCGAACATTATTCATATTTTATGCGGTTGGAGGCGGCGAAGGCAGGATTGTGCAGAAATGCGCTGGTTCCTTTGTCAATGATTTCTGGATAGCGTGGGACATTTTTAATGATTAAGACTTTTTCCTGATGTTCTTCCGAACGGAGTTCTAACGATTTGTTATATATGCTTTTTCCTTTCGTCATATTTGAGATAGCCCGTTTTATTCCGCTGTAGCATCCGATGTGCGAAAACGCTTCTTAATCCAATTCTCCTACTGTCGCTACTTGCCTATATTTAACATCTTCAAATTCATTAAAATGAGCATACCCGCATTTTATCTTTCTTTTTTCACTTATTTTTAATTCCTGTCCTGCCGATTTGGTTTCGGCGACAAAGTAAACCGTTTTTTCATTCTTTTTAATCAAAGCCCAGTCAGGGTTATAATTTCCGATTGGTGTTTTAATTTTAAACCGGAAGGGAAGCTTAAAATAGAATTCAATGTCATCTCTGCTTTCACATTCTCTGGCAAATTCATATTCAACATTGGAGTCAAGCGGAAAAAGATTGCTGTAAATGGTTTTATCTTTCTTATTTATTTTAAATGTCAGGTCATTGATATGTATTTCATAGTCCTCAAACAACCGCATTTCATATTCTTTTAAGCCGATTTTTTCATATTTTATACCTTCAATCACCAGTTCCGTGAGAACATCTTTTATGGCAGTAACGACATTATCAAGAAAAAGCTGCGGGTTAATTAAAACTTCACTTATTCTCCCGGATTTCTTAAGAATTTCAAAAATTGTGGAACGTGTAAGTTCCGTTCTTTCCTGTATGTAAAAAAGGATGTCAGGTATTAAAAACATGCCGTCAAGTGATGTCATATAAGAGGCTTTTGTTTCCATAATAATACCGGCTTCATCAAATTCAAGTGCGGTTTTTGTTGTTTTTATAACCGCTTTTCCGGTAGAGGGCATTTGATTAACGGTTTTTGCTGCTTTCTTAATAAGTTCGGCGGTATCGTATTCAACCCGATAGGTGGTTTGATATTTAATCTTGTCCCAGATATCTTTGAATTTTTCATCCAGTTCAAATCCTTTTCGGTATTTGACAGTTGTTCTTTTCCGTTTATTTTTGATTCTGCCTTTAAATGATACTCCGCAATCTTCTTCTATTTCCTTCTGCAACTGCTTGGCAAAATCTTCATAAGATTCATTGGCAACAAGCGTTAATCGGTTAATATTGGTGTCCTGTATACGAATTCCATCCTGATTTACCGAAAGCCTTAATCCCCTACCTATTTCCTGTCTCTTTTTAAGTTCCGATTGCGTTTCATTTAATGTACATATCTGAAAAACATTGGGATTGTCCCATCCCTCACGCAAAGCGGAATGGCTGAAAATAAACCTCAACGGTTCATCAGTGTCTAAAAGCCTTTCTTTGTTTTTCATTATAAGCTTAAAAGTATCATTGTCTGCCTGTGTGTTTCCCTTCGTGTCTTTCCATTTGCCTTTTTTATCAGCTGCAAAATAGCCGTTATGGACTTCTTCCGAATTAAACGGAATCAAATCTTTGTAAGCGAGTTTTGAAGATAATTCCGTATATATTTCTTCAAACCATTTGGCGAGTTTGCCTTTAACCGGATTGCCGTCAAAATCATAATCACGGTAATTGGCTACCCGGTCAATAAAAAAAAGAGAAAGGACTTTTATACCTTTATTTTTTAGCTTTCGTTCTTTTAAAAAGTGTTCTTCAATTGTTTTGCGAATCTGAACCTTCCTGATCTCATCGGAAAGCCCGCCGAATGTATCACCTGTAAAAACTGTTTCACCGTTAGAAAGCTCTATCAGATTTTCTGCAACATCAATACCGTTTATAATGTATCCGTTTTTATAAATCTCTCTTTTATTGGATAAATCGTATAAATCATCTCCGACCTTTGCGGTAACGGATTTCCTTTTAACACCGTCAGGCGTATTTAAATCTATTTTAATTCTAGCGGAAGTGCGGGTTTTTGTTGCGGCTACTTTTTCAAGGCAAAGAAATGCTTCATTAAAGTCATTTTCCGTGACAATGGAATCAACTTCTATCTGCTTGACCAGCCCCATGTCATAGGCTTTCACCGGGTCAAGGCTGTAGACCATATTGTAACGGTTGATATGGGTGGCGGAATAGCGCAGAGTGCAGAGCGGATTCAGGTTATCAATTGCTTTTTTTCTGATCTCCGTCTCCATATTCTGCGGTTCATCCACGATTACAATCGGGCAGGTTGCCTGGATAAACTCTACCGGTTTTTTGCCGGTCAGTTTGTCGTTGGGTTTATTGATTATGTTTTCATCCTTGGCAAAGGAATCGATATTTATAACAAGGATCTGAATGTTATTATTGATGGAAAAATTTCTTAAATTGGAAACCCTTTTGGAATCGTAAACATCGAAATTAAGCGGCGTCTTATCGTAAAGATTCTGAAAGTGCTCAAAGGTTATTTCAAGGTTTTTTAATACGCCTTCACGAATGGCTATTGAGGGGACAACAATAACGAATTTTTTAAATCCGTATTTTTTATTCAATTCGTAAATTGTGCGGAGATAAACATAAGTTTTTCCGGTTCCGGTTTCCATTTCAATGGAAAAATTCATTCCGTCCAATTTATCGGAAACAATTAACTCATTTTTCTTCTGTATTACCTTAACATTATTTAGAATCTGTTCTTCGCTTATTTCAAGTCTGTTTCCAACACCACCGTCCTGAAACATGTAGCTTTCACTACTTATCGAAAAACTGAAATCGCCCTGGTTTAAAGGTTGTCCCTCAAATATGCCGACAATCGAGTTTATTGCATCGTGCTGAAACTTTTGGTTTGGGTCAAAGTGGAGTTTCATCTATTGAGAATTCCTATTACTTTTCCAAGAATGCTTTTATCTTATTGATTTGAGCTTCAAGCGTGTTCTTTTTTATTTGACATTGCCAAATCACCAAGCTTTTCCAACCGATAGCTTTTAATTTTGCCAAATTCCGCTTATCTCTCTCTTTGTTGCCTGTTAGCTTCTTTTCCCAAAAACTTTTATTGGTTGCCGGTAAAGCAGCTTTCTTACAATTATGGCCGTGCCAAAAACAACCGTTAATAAAAATCACTTTATTTTTGCTTGGAAAAACAATATCCGGCTTACCCGGTAAATCTTTCCTATGTAGTCTATATCTATATCCTTCCGAAAAAAGCGCCTTTCTAATAATCATCTCCGGTTTTGTGTCTTTTCCGGAAATACTACTCATTATTTGTGAGCGCTTTTCCTTGATAAAAATATCAGCCATAACATTCTTCAATATGACGAAAAATGTTTTCCGCCTGTATTCTGCTAAATTCAGGAGGGAGAGCATTACCTATTAATAACGCGAGTTCGGCTTTTGGAATATCGGTAGGAAACTTGTAATCAATCGGAAAGGTTTGTAATAATGACGCTTCTCTTGCAGAAATGCATCTGTCTTCATCCGGGTGTAAAAATCTTCCTTTTGACGGATTCAGACATCCGCCGGTAATTGTTGAAGATACGCTATCCCAGCGCAACCTTCCGTATACATCTTTAAATCCCACATTCTTTTTTTTATGACATTCCAACGTGTACTGTTCCGGTAAATCTTTTCTACTACCGCCGTTTTTAGGTATTAATGAAATCATTTTTTGAATATGTTCGGTATGTTTCGGATAAATTTTATGCAACTCGTCATTGACATTATTTTTTAATTTACCAAGAGCATCTCGAACGGTAGTAAGTGTATTTGTTCCTGATGCAATATCAATTTTGCATATTTTAGAGCCTACCAAAACCAATCTTTTCCGTCGCTGTGGAATGGAATAATCAGCAACATTAACGACTTTATAAGTAATATTGTAACCAAGTTTTTTAAGTTTTCGAGCGATAGTTTTAAATAATGTATAATCAACAATACTCGGGACATTCTCAAGCATTATAGTTAACGGATTTAATTCCTTAACAAATCTATAATATTCATTAATCAAACTGTTTCTTTCATCCGGAACAGCCAATTTACGATTTAGTTTCCTTATTGTCGAAAAACCCTGACACGGGGGGCATCCGGCAAGAAGATGCAAGGGTTTGCCGTTAAGAAGCTTCAATATTTCATTAGAATCAAGTTTTCTTATGTCATCCTCATAAAGAACGGTGTCCGTATGGTTCATGCGGTACGCCTTAGCTGCGTTTTTATCAACTTCAACACCTGCAATAACGTTAAAACCGGCTTGTTTTAATCCTTCGGATAAACCGCCGCAACCGGAAAAAAGGTCAATTGCATTTAAAATGTTATTTTTTTTCATCTTTTTCTCTTTTGCTAACTACCAGAAGAAGCATTCACCTTGGCATTATCCATTCGAGTTATTAGATATGAAACTAGACTTAAAATATTCAGACAATCAAGTTCAGTAAACAAATCAGGGACATTGGTGTCAATTGGTCCGTGTGATATGGGGTTCCTAAAGCCCGTTACTACTCCTCTGGATAAATGGCCTTGCCCTTCCTGAATGTTTTTCTTAGATTCTGTGTCTAAGTCATTCAATTGGACCTCTGGGAGACTATCAAAAGGGCTACTCCCGAATATTCGATTGACTAAAGCTGTCCCGTCCTCTTTTCTGTCTGTTAGTTTTCTTATTATCTCACAATATATTTGAACCCCTTGGCTTGCAGCATCCCCGTACTGCTTATGCTCGTAATATGATTTGATTCTTTCTCTTAGGTAATCGTGCAAATGTCGCCAATGAAGAAGGGGGTATTCCGGAATAATATCATGAAGGGCTTTGATTACGGGAGTGTATTTTTCAAGCGCATCTTCACCACCCAATGTTTCTATAATTCGTTTGGTGTTCTCTTTTACGTCATCCGGTAAAGTATTTGTCCAATTTTCTGCATCAATACCTGTTTTTTCCTTTAAATCAGCAGCTTTTTTTTCTTTTCTTCTCTTTCGCCAATCTGCATTAACTTGTGAAACTATTCCTGAAAGAAATTTTCTTAATTTGGTCATATCGGGATGTTCCCAATCTATGGATTGACGATTCGTTGATATAACATCATCATCTAAGAGATCTATAAAATCTACACTTATCCATCCAGTAAGGTATTGGAAAAAGTGGCTTGAGGTGCTACTGGAGAAAAATTCTGGAGCATTTACAAGTTTTCCTCGCGAAAAAAGAGTTATTCCTCTTAAACCGGAAGAAGGGGTAATTGGTTTTTCCGAAGTTATTAGATGACCGTTTATTTTCCTGTGATATTCAGATTCTGAAGGTACCAAAAATGTGGATTCGAGATCCCACTCAAATTCTTCATTAAGTAGACCGTATTTTCTCTTATTATCTATTAAGATTCTGTCTCCTGAGGGTGATTCAAGCACCAAATTAAAATTGTTATCAAAAATAAATATTCGAGACAAACTGTCTGCTAACTCATTTAAATCAAATGCCGTTTTTCTTTTTAGCCCTTCCATAGTAATAACCGTACCATCGGCAGCACTTGTATCAGTGTTAATACTATTTGCCCTAGGTCGATAACTATCTTTAGCTGTCATTAAATCATCCCAGTCTAATACAAATTCATTTTGTTTCCCAGATTGCCTTGTTGAAATTGTAATTGTTTTGGCAAGTCCAAACAGAGCAAGTTTGCCAAGACCTTTTTTACCGGTAGGCAAACGATTGTATTTTTTTGAAGGCTTGTCCCCTTCATCATCACGCCTATTTCTACCAATTATTAGAAATTTGCTATTGATTTCGTTATGTGAGATTCCTGTTCCATCATCTTCAATCCGTATCTCTTTGGGAATTCCATTTTTTTCAGTCAAAACAATGCTGACATTATTTGCATCGGCATCATATGCATTTGAAATAATTTCGGCTAGTGCGGGTGCAAGCCTTGAATACATTCGTACACCAAGATGTTTGATTGTTTGAGGATCAAACTGCATTTTAAATGGTGATTCAGTCATTTATTTGTCCTTATACTGATATAAACTCTATCTCAACATATTTCAAATGTCGTCAGGTTCTTTAAAACATTTATTAAGATACATTTTGAAAAAATGATTTATTTCACAGCTGGTTACATTTCTTCTTAAAACAGCCCATCGTTTAGGAAATTCTTCTTTATTGCCATTTATTTTAGTCCAATTTGTCGGAAACCTCAATTCGTTTTCAGCTTCAGAAATAGTTTTATTTAACATTGTAAAATTATTTTGAGTATAATACCATTTAGCGCTTAGAGTAAATTTAAACTCTTGATAACAATCAAATATTAGTTGTAGCAATTCAATAAAATATTTGTTACAGACAATAAATACATCATCATTAAATTGAATGTTTTTAATTGTATCAAAATACCATGATATTTTACTATTTTTCATGTCTCCAGATTTAATAAAATATTGCCCTTTATGTATAGACAAACGCCTATATTCATTAAAAAAATTAAAATAAGCATTATTTTTCATATATGCTTGTTTTTCATTATACCAAACATGAAACCCCTCAATGTTATGTAAGACATATTGAAGTGCAAAAGTGATATTTCTACATGAGGAAACAAAGGCATTTACCAAACTGTTGACAATCAAAATATTAGATTTGACATTTTTTATTTCATTGAGGAAATAGTCACCTTCGGCAACCTTTATGTCGATCAATTGTGCACTTTTATAACTCATTATTCTTAAACCACCTTAAACTCAATCCCCGCATTTTTCATCTGTAATGCGGTATTGGTTTTTAATTTGTCATTGTTATTAAATAATCGGTCAATTGTAATCACCTTTTGAGGTTTTATAACAATAACCGTCTTTATGATTTTCTTATCTACTTTCTCAAGAATTAAAACAATTTCATTATCATTTATAAGATAAAAACCGTCTTTTTGTTCAATTTTAGCGGTAAGCGGAACGCCGGACTTTAAAAGCAGTTCATAAAGAACATCTTCTGTCTTTGCGTTTTTGTCAAGCGGTTCAAGATGTTGCTGCAATTGCTCTATAAGCTGTTCTTTGTTTTCAATCTTCGTTCGCCATATTTTAAAATTGGAATTCTGTAATTTAAATACCTTAAATCCTAAATCCTGTTTACTGGCATTGCCGTCTAAATCAAGTTTACCTTCCTGTTCTTTTTTAATTTTCTTAATCACTCGACGAATGCGTTCCTTGCCGATTTCGGCTATTGTTTTGTAACCGGCTTTGAAAGCTTCGGAATTTTCGTTGCATTTTTCGGGGAGTTGGACAAGGATGAATTTGCGGTTACGACCGTCGTTCTTATTGCAATCAAGGACGGCGTGTGCAAATGTTGCTGAGCCAGCAAAAAAATCAAGGACAATATCCGAATCTGATGATGTTATCTGTTCTATAACTGTCTTATTTAGAGATAATGGCTTCGAATATTCAAAAATGTTTCTATCCATAATATTCTGTATTTGTTTTGTTGCTTCTGTATTCAAACCAACATCATTCATCAATGACGAAAAAGGATTGTTCGTATCTTTAAGATCATTTTTAAATCGTTTCATCATTGGGCGTTGTGAAATATCTTCTGGAAAAACAATGCGGTTTTCCTCTATTAATTTTTGCATCGATGAGGGGATATAAGCCCAGACACGATTAGGGTTATACGAATATGTTTTTCCAGTTTTTGGATTTGTAAGGTCATATGCTTGATTGGGCCTCATAGAAGCATTCATTCCAACAGTAAGGTCGCCAGGAACCCAATCACCACGAGGATCGTTATCTGGATTTTTATAGCTTTTAAAATTCTTCTTTTTTCCAACATATTCAGAAAAATTACCTTTTTGGAAACATACAACGTACTCATGATCTGTAGATACATTGTTATCTGCGAAAGCAGATGATGCTCTTCTTCTCCAAACTAGTACCGCAACAAAATTCTCTTCCCCAAAAACCTCATTCATCAAAAGCCGTAAATTATGCACTTCATTATCATCAATGGAAATAAAAATTACCCCGTCATCCCGCAGTAAATTCCTTGCCAAAAAAAGCCTCGGATACATCATGGAAAGCCAGTTACTATGATAATGCCCGCTGTCTTTGCTGTTCTTGTGGAATAATCCCTCGCGGGTCAAATAACCGGTTTCGTCTTTGTCTCCGATTCTGCTCAAATATTCTTCTTTGGTTTCGGAAAATTTATCGGGATAAATAAAATTATCATTGCCAGTATTATACGGCGGGTCAATATATATCATTTTGATTTTGCCGAAATAGGATTTCTGCAAGACTTTTAAAACTTCAAGATTTTCCCCTTCAATAAAAATGTTTTCGGTTGTATCAAAATTAACGGATTCGTCCTTATCCGGAACCAGAGTTGCGGTTGTCGGAGATTGTAATACCCGGAAAGCATCGGATTTACCAGCCCAGTTTAGAACATAACGTTCGTTTTTAAATTCTATGTTTTCACCTAAAGAGACTTTCAGCTTTTCCCAATCAATCATCTTTTCCGTAAATGCTTCGGGAATAATCTTTTTGAGTTTGTTAAGTTTTTCTTCTGTAAGATTCAATGACTTTCCATCCATTCTGTTTTTATCCCCTATTCTTTTCTTTTACCCGTACCCGCACACAATGTGCGGGTTTCTTAAACTGGCCAATCTTTTTCTTTAAGATACCATATCCGTATTCATTTATCTTTGTTTTCTGCACATATAACATTATATTCTACCGAAAATTACCATATAATAATTATATATCCAAGTAAAAACGAATTCCATAAATACTGCTATTTTAATATATATAACTCACTTTCCGCAAGTTGAAATCACGTTTTTTTTGATTTTTCACCTTCTACGGCAGACCGTCTCCAATAGTAATCTGAGCTGATCCCCAGAAGGTTTAAAATTTGCTCCTGTGTTTTTGTCAGGGAATCTCGGA
>JAUVXM010000048.1 GCA_030603565.1 Candidatus Aminicenantota bacterium | reverse complement strand
GCCTGTCTTAATCGAATTAACGCTTCTTTATTCATTGTTATAATATATCCTTTTTCTAAAAACCTTAAAAATTAAATCTATCATAATTGAATATAAATTGCTAAAATGAGTCTCTGATTTCATTTGGCATATAGCCATTAATCCTTGATTTATTCTGCTGTATTTTCCTGGACTATTCATAAAAAATGTCGATTAAATAGAGATTGCATTGAAAACGAAGTGGTCAATTGAATCTTTATAGGAATCATTGTAAAATATTGAGTTAAAAAGATGTATCATACACATCGACATTTTTTATGAATAGTCCAGGTTAATAAAAATTAGGGATAAGGAGAAAAAATAAAATGGAAAAAGAAAAATTACTATTAATCCCGGGTCCGACACCCGTCCATCCTCGTATCATTAACAAGCTTTCTTTACCTACGGTGTCTCATGTAAGTCCGATAATGATCAGCGAATCAAAGGATGCTCTGGAAAATTTGAAGAAGATTGTATTCTGTGAGAGCGGGGAACCGTTTATCGTTGCTGGAGCTGGAACCTTGTCCATGGAGATGGCATTGCTGAATACTGTTATGCGGGAAGAGAAAATACTTGTTCTTTCTCAGGGATATTTTGGAGATAGGATGTCTCAGATTGCAGAAAGTTTTGGAATCGGTTGTGATGTTATTCAGTCAGCCTGGGGCGAAGCCGTTTCAGTAGAGGAACTTGAAGCCCGGCTTTCTCAGGAAAATTATGCTGCAGTCGCGTCTACTCATGTTGATACTGCAACCGGAGCCTGTGCGCCAGTAAAAGATTATGCGGAACTGTTAAAAGGCAGTAATAGTCTGTTTATTATCGATGGAGTTTGCGCCACTGGTGGAATTGAAGAGCGGATGGATGATTGGGATGTTGATGTGATTTTAACTGCAGCTCAAAAATGCTTTGGCGTCCCTCCGGGACTTGCAGTAGTAGTAATGTCGGAGAGAGCAATGCAGAAAAGAAAGCAGATGAAATCCATTCCTGCATATTATGCCGATCTTTTACGCTGGCTGCCGATCATGAGAGATCCATCCAAATATTTTTCAACTCCATGTGTGAATGAGATAAGGGCTTTTTATGAAGGCACAGAAATAATGCTGGAAGAAGGAATGGAAAAACGATTTGACCGGCATGAAAAAATCGCCCAAACTTTTAGGGCAGCTTTGAAATCATTTGGATTCAAACTATTTACTAAAGCCTCATATCTGGCAGATACTTTATCTGTTGTCTATTACCCGGAAGGAGTTGAGGATAAATCATTCCGCAGCACTTTGGCAGATAAGGGAGTAATAGTAGCCGGAGGTCTGGGCGAAGTAGCAGGAAAGGTCTTCAGGATGGGGCATATGGGGAATCTATCCTTTTCCCAGGTTGAATTTGCCATAAGTGCAATTGAATCGACTCTTTCCGCTGTAGGATACGATTGGAAATATTGAAGAATTAATTGTAGGGAAAAAGTTACAGTATATGTCCTCACAAGTTTTTTTTATCCCGGCCGCCGGGAAAGAACCGTTCAAAAGCCTGGCAAAAAAAGCGGAGAAAGTTTTTGTCCGGCTGGGATTGGAAAAGGAGATAGAAGAGGATTCTTTTATTGCTCTCAAAATTCATTTTGGAGAAAAAGGCAATAAAGGTTTCATAAAGCCTCTCTGGCTTTCCTCTTTGATTAAACGGCTTAAACAAAAGAAGGCACAGGTATTTTTTACTGATACAAATACTCTGTATATAGGGCACCGGTCAAATTCTGTGAAACATCACCATCTTGCCCATGGACATGGCTTCACACAGGCGGCCCTTGGGATTCCTGTCATTATTGCTGATGGGATTATTGGCAGGTATGAAGAGAATATACAAGTTGACCTTCCCAGAGTGAAAACCGCAAAGGTTGCCGGTACTTTCGCACATACAGATATCCTGTTGTGTTTGAGTCATTTTACCGGGCATATTCTCACAGGCTTTGGTGCAGCTATTAAGAATCTGGGGATGGGATGTGCATCTCGTGCGGGAAAATTGGAGCAGCATTCTGTGGTCCACCCCCGTGTAAATCAGGGAGTATGCAACTTTTGTGGTACTTGTTTTGATTACTGTCCAGCTGATAGCATTGTAGAAAAAAATGGAAAAGCTTTTATTCAAGAAGATAAATGTATCGGGTGTGGAGAGTGTCTGGTAGTATGTACTGCAGGTGCCATCAATCTTACATGGGATAATGATAAAGTCAGAGTGCAGGAAAAAATGGCAGAGTATGCTGCAGCTGTTCAGAAACTTTTTTATAAAAAGGCTGGATATATTAATTTCCTGATAAAAATTACAAAAGATTGTGATTGTATGTGTAAGGATGCTCCTTTGATAGTAGAGGATATCGGTATCCTCGGCTCTCTGGATCCTGTTGCCGTTGACAGGGCTTCAGTCGATCTTGTGAACAAAACTGCTGGAAAGGATGTTTTAAAAATCCATAATGATATTGACTGGTCTGTTCAGCTTATATACGGAGAGAAAATCGGATTGGGAACCAATGATTATGAATTGATTGAAATTTCTTAACATCACCCCCCCTTCTGCATTTCTGACAACTTTCTCAACTTTTTGCTGTGCTGACAATAATAAAATAAATCTGAACTCAAACTATGTCAATAAAACAGCGTTGAATGTCGCTTCTTGTCGTATCTTGTCGTTTATTGACGTGGGGGGAAGGCGGAGAAATGGTCGGGGCGGTGGGATTCGAACCCACGACCCCAGCGTCCCGAACGCTGTGCGCTACCAGGCTACGCTACGCCCCGATAATTTCCGCTCAATTATAGCGGTAAATGGGTGTTGAGTAAAGCCTTATGCTGTTTTTAGAGGTGTAATTCGACTATATCTCCGTCCTGCAGTATATAGTCACGGTTAATTTTTTGACCATTGTATTGATTTTTGCTCCAGAGTCGTGCGAATTTTAATTTTTTAGCGAAATCCCTATGCACACTTTTTGCCATGTCTAAGAGGGTGCTTCCTTTTTTAAAAACATAAGGCTCATCAAGAGATGCCTTTTTTCCCGGTGTTTTGCTGTAAACACGCAGGACATCGAGCAGAAGGAATATTCTATTTATTAGTTCTTTCAGGTTGTCCATCCGGGCGGCTGATATCAGTATTACTTCAAAACCGGGCTCTAAAATCTCTTTTAGAGATTTTAAATTATTTTCAGCATTGGGGAGATCCGATTTATTTGCCAGGATCAATGCTCTTTTTTTAATGTTTCCATTATCATTTGATACTTTCTTTTTTTCTGGAATGATCTCAATATTTTTCTCTTTAAGTTTTTCCAACAGTCCCAGGAAATCGAGTGCTCCGTTAGGCTTGCCTAAGTCAACAATGATAAGGGCGGCATCTGCGTTTTTTATGATCTCTGCCTGCCAGAATTCAAAATAATCTGGGGTTACAGGGGGAATATCTAATAGCTGGATTTGGATATCTTTGTATTTCAGCATGGCTGGCAAAGCAGTATGAGTGGTGAAAGGATAGTCACCGATTTCAGGCGTGGCATTTGTAAGAGAACGGATAAGCGTGGATTTTCCGCAATTGGGCGGTCCTATCAGAATGACTTGTCCGGCCCCGGCGCTATTGATATGGAAGGAGGCTGCGTGTTTGGCTACTGTAGGTTTCTTCTCTATTTTGGTTTTTAATTTGGCTATTTTTGTTTTATATAATGCCTGAAGTTTTTCGGTACCTTTGTGCTTTGGAATAATGGAAAGCAGTTCCTCCATTATTGCGATTTTTTCATGGGGATCATTTGTGGTTTTGAGTTTTTTTTCGACATCAAAATATTGAGGAGGCAGGTTTGTAGGCATCTATCTTAGCTCTCTGTATGATTATAGCAAAAAATTAAGGGTAGTGAAATGTGATAAAGGCAGGGATTAGGGAAAAGAAGGCAGGATTAGGGATTACGGGGTAGGGATTAAGGGGGAAGCAAAGAGAAAAGAAGAATTTGACACGGATTTGCGCGAATGGACGCGGATAAAACCAAGATGTTGTTTTCTTTTGCCGATGAATCGTCAAAACAAAACAACCCTTCATCACTTCGCTCCGCGAAGTAAAAAGAGCTTTTTGTTTTTTGGATACAAGCCAAAAAAGAAAAAGCTACTTAGCCTTATCTGTGAAGATCCGCGAAAATCCGGGTAATACAAAGAATAATACGGAACAGTGTATGTCGTGCAGTATTTTTCTATTCTATACAATATGTAGTATATTTTAATATGTTTTTTCTGAGATATTTCTTTACAAAAAGAACTATTTTAAGGTATAATTTAATAGGAAAAAATGCCTGTTGGGTTAAGTGAAAATCCTTCCTCCTTAACCCTCCGATTTTCATTATTTGTGAGAAAATGACAAAGACAAAATATACAGCTGATAGTATTAAAGTACTTAAGGGTTTGGAGGCTGTCCGTAAACGGCCGGCTATGTATATTGGCAGTACAGGGCCTGAGGGCCTGCATCATCTTGTCTATGAAGTAGTGGATAACAGTATTGATGAGGCCCTTGCCGGATATTGTTCCAAAGTGGAAGTCACTATTCATGAAGATTGCCGCATTACGGTTGTTGATGATGGCCGCGGTATCCCGGTAGAAAGACATAAAAAATTCAAAAAACCCGCTGCTGAGATAGTAATGACGACTCTTCATGCGGGAGGAAAATTTGACAGCAAGTCATATCAGGTATCAGGTGGGCTGCACGGAGTAGGGGTTTCTGTTGTTAATGCGCTTTCTCAGAAGCTTGAAATGGAGATCAAAAGAGACAATAAGGTTTATTCTCAGAGTTATGAGAGAGGGAAGCCTATTAATAAGCTCGTACTAATAGGCAAGACCAAGAAAACCGGGACAAAAATTACTTTTCAACCGGATGAAAAGATATTTACGGAAGTAGATTTTAATTATGAGATTTTAAGTAAAAGACTGCGGGAGCTTTCTTTTTTGAACAAGGGATTGAAGATCTCCATTGCTGATGAGAGGACGGATAAAAGGCATGATTTTCAGTATAAGGGAGGGATAAGGGAATTTATTCAATATCTCAACCAGAATAAGACTCCTTTGAATCCCAAACCTATCTACTTTGAAGCAGTAAAAGATGATGTTATTGTTGAGATGGCCCTCCAGTATCATACCGGCTATTCTGAAACTATTTTTTCATTTGTAAACAATATCAATACTACTGAAGGTGGAACCCACCTAAGCGGATTCAAGGCCGCCTTGACCAGATCGATAAATAGCTATGCCGGCGCTAACAGCCTAAAAAAAGATTTAAAGCAGAACATCGGCGGAGATGATGCCCGTGAGGGATTATGTGCGGTTTTAAGCTTAAAAATGAGGGATCCCCAGTTTGAAGGGCAGACTAAAACCAAATTGGGAAACAGTGATGTTAAGGGAATTGTCGAATCTATGGTGAATGAGCAGCTCTCGATTTATTTTGAAGAGCACCCAACTATAACCAGGAAGCTGGTGCAAAAAATGATGGATGCAGCCCTGGCAAGGGAGGCGGCCCGTAAAGCAAGGGAATTAGCGCGCCGGAAAGGAGTGTTGGAGTCGACTTCGCTTCCTGGAAAGCTGGCTGATTGTCAGGAAAGAGACCCGGCCGGATGTGAGATATTCTTAGTCGAGGGGGATTCTGCCGGGGGTTCTGCTAAACAGGCGCGTGATCGTCGTTTTCAGGCTATTCTGCCATTAAAAGGAAAGATACTGAATGTGGAAAAAGCCAGATTTGACAGGATCATTAAAAGCGATGAGATCGGGTATATGATCTCCGCCTTGGGAACAGGGGTCGAACAGAGCGATTTTAACCTGGAAAAACTCCGTTATCATAAAGTGATCATCATGACTGATGCTGATGTAGACGGTTCTCATATCCGGACACTGCTTATGACCTTTTTCTACCGGCAGATGCCTAAAATTATTGAGCACGGGCATATGTATGTTGCTCGACCACCTCTTTATAAAGTATCCAAAGGGAAATCTTTTCGATATATAGACAATGAGAAAGAATATGGAAAATATTTGAGAGATAAAATATCAAAGGAATTCCAGCTCAAAGTGAACCGGAAAGAAGAGGTTATTAAGGGAGATAAATTTAAGAATTATTTACAGAAAGTAATCGCAAAAAGAAATTATCTTTACGTGTTCGAGAGAAGACAATACCCATTTTTCTTTATTAGTATTTTGCTTGATTCCGGAGTTGACAGGGTCGGATATTTAAAAGATGAAAACAAGATGAAAAAACTCCTCGGCAAATTCGAAAAGCAAGGAGTTGATGCAAAACTTATCAGGGATGAAGAATACGGTCTCTTTGTGCTGTCAATTACCTTTCCAGTGAATGGAATGACAGTCACCAGCAGGGTTGATAAGGATTTGGTAACCTCATCCAGGTATCAGGGGCTTTACAAGGTATCTAAAGAATTAGAAGATTTCAAGCCTCCCTTTCAGATAATAAGCAATGGAGAGTCTGTTAAACTTAAGAGCGAAGCCAAACTGCTTGAATATATTAGCCAGAAAGGAAAAAAGGGAATCAATATCCAGAGATATAAAGGATTGGGAGAGATGACACCCAAGCAGCTTTGGGAAACAACTATGGATCCGGAGAAAAGGTCTCTGGTCCAAGTAAGCATCCAGGATGCTGTGGAAGCGGATAAAATTTTCACTATTCTAATGGGTGATGAAGTCGAACCCAGAAGGAATTTTATTGAGCAGAATGCTCTGAAAGCGAAGAATCTGGACGTCTAATTTAAGGAGAATCCATGAGCAGTAAGCTGTCAGTGATCAGTATTGAAGAAGAGATGAAGCAGTCCTATCTTGATTACGCTATGAGCGTGATCATAGGCCGTGCTATTCCTGATATCAAAGATGGATTGAAACCGGTACATCGCAGGACTCTCTTCGCAATGCATAGTGCCGGTAATACCTGGAATAAACCTTATAAAAAATCAGCACGTATTGTGGGAGATGTTATTGGAAAATATCATCCTCATGGAGATACTGCGGTTTATGACACCATAGTCCGGATGGTTCAGACTTTCAGCCTCCGTTATCCTCTGGTTGACGGACAAGGAAATTTTGGTTCAGTCGATGGGGATCCTGCTGCTGCTATGCGCTATACCGAGATCCGGATGCAGAAGGTCGCTCAGGAACTGCTGGCTGATCTGGATAAAGACACTGTAAATTTTGTTCCTAATTATGATGAAAGTCTTTCTATGCCTGAAGTATTACCGGCAAAAATTCCCAATCTACTGGTCAATGGTGGGTCAGGTATTGCTGTAGGTATGGCAACAAATATTCCCCCTCATAATATGGGTGAGGTCATTGATGGGATTATTTATCTTATTCGGCATCCAAAAGCCGACTTAAAGAAAATTATGGAAATAGTCCCTGGACCGGATTTTCCTACCGGGGGTTATATTCATGGGCTCGAAGGAATCAGAAACGCCTATACAACCGGGAAAGGAATTATTACTCTGAGAGCCAAAGCGATTATTGAAAGAGGAGGAAAGGGCGAGAGGGACAGGATCATTATTAATGAGCTGCCCTATCAGATCAATAAAGCAAGACTCCTGGAGGAAATAGCTAAACTTGTTAATAATAAAAGGATCGAAGGAGTTGCTGATATCCGGGATGAGTCCGACCGCGAAGGGATGAGAGCGGTTATTGAGTTGAAAAGGGGAGAATTTCCTGAAGTTGTTTTAAATAACCTGTATAAACATACCCGGCTTCAGACATCTTTTGGCATCATTATGCTGGCTATTGTAGATAAACAGCCTAAATTGCTCAGTTTGTTGGATGTGATGCGCTATTTTATATCTCACCGGCAGGATGTAGTCCGCCGACGTACCCGCTATGAACTAAAAAAGGCTGAACATCGGGCTCATTTGTTGGAGGGGTTGACCATAGCTCTTGATAATCTGGATGCTGTCATAAAATTGATTCGTGCTTCCCGGTCAGTTGAACAAGCGAGAAAGGGATTGATAAAAGAATTTTGTCTGACAAAGATCCAGGCTCAAGCAATATTGGACATGCAGCTTCAAAAATTAACCCAGTTGGAAAGAGATAAGATCCAGAAAGAATATAATGACCTGCTTAAATCGATAAAAGAATTGAAACATATTTTAAGCAGCGAAGAACTTATCCTTAACATTATTATTGATGAGTTAAAACAGGTTAAAACAGATTATTCCGATGAACGTAGAACAGAGATCATGGAAGAAGATATTTCAGATCTTAAACCGGAAGATCTGATCAAAGAAGAAGACATTGCTATCACTTTTACAACTTCCGGTTATATTAAGAGAACCTCTCTTACCAGTTATAGGTTCCAGATCCGGGGCGGAAAAGGAAGAAGAGGGATCAATATGAAAGCAGAGGATGTGGTTCAGGCGCTTTTTATCTGTTCCACCCATAATTATCTGCTGGTATTTACCGACGAGGGACGCCTGTATTGGTTGAAGGCTATGTATATTCCGGATGTTGGGATAGCCAACAGGGGAAAATCTATTATGAACCTGATCGACTTTGCCCCAGGGGAAAAAGTCAGCTCTATTGTTGCTGTCAGGGATTTTGCTGAAGATCATTATATTATGATGCTGTGTTCTGACGGACGGATCAAGAAGACCCGCCTCAGTGAGTTCCGGCATATCCGGAAGGGAGGCATAATCGCCATATCCCTCAATAAAAAAACTAAGCTGTTAATGGCAAAATTAACCGATGGTAATAAGGATGTCATGATCGGAACCTGGCAGGGGAAAACTGTCAAGTTTCATGAGAAAGAAATCCGGCCCATGGGGCGTCAGGCTGCAGGAGTGAAAGGCATAAAGCTGGGCTCAAAGGATAAAATTATTGGAATGGTAGTTATCGGAGAGGATGAAAAGTATATATTCACTGCCAGTCAGAAAGGGTTTGGGAAAAAGACAGATGTAGACAGCTATCCTTGTCATCACAGGGGAGGACAGGGAGTCATTAACCTTAAAGTAAATGCAAAGATCGGAAATGCGGTTGGTATAGTGGGGGTAAATGAACATGAGATGCTGCTTATTACTGAAAAAGGGAAGATCATCCGCATCAAAACCGAGAACGTAAGGTCTATCGGCCGGGCCACCCAGGGAGTAAAAATAATAAATCTGGGGAATGATGACATTGTTTGCTCGATAGCTAAAGTCCGCGAGAGCTGAGTTACGTCCTTATCTCTTAGTCTTATCCGTGTCCCCAGCGTAAAATGAGGAATAGAAATGCTTGACTTTATGCTTAGTGGTTAAATAGAATTAGAGAATCTCTAAACATGGAGGGCGCAATGACCGAGACCTTAAGTCAAATATTCCTTAATACCTTAAAACTATATCAGAAAGATGATTTTATGATGCATAAAGAATCAGGGAAATATGTTTCTATTTCTACCCAGGAATTCGGTAACCGGGTTAAGAATTTTGCTTTAGGGCTTAAAGATATAGGTGTTGAGTCGGGTGATAAGCTGATCATCTTTTCTGAAAATTGCCCTAACTGGGTTATGACTGATCTGGCAAATTTGTGTATTGGAGGAATAACAGTTCCTATCTATACATCTCTGGTTCCAGAGCAGATCAAGTATATTATAGATAATTCGGATGCTGGGGTAGTGGTATGCTCTGATCTTGAACT
The DNA here is from genome assembly GCA_030603565.1 of Candidatus Aminicenantota bacterium. GTDB lineage: Bacteria > Acidobacteriota > Aminicenantia > Aminicenantales > Aminicenantaceae > JAUVXM01. Next base: position 13,583 of record JAUVXM010000048.1, on the reverse strand, counting down.
TTGGAAAAAAATCGAAGCCGTTAAAAACGAGCTTACAAAAGTAAAACATTTTATTATCTTGCAGCCTGAAGCACCTGAGGGAGTATTGACCCTTTCTGAAGTCCGGGATAAAGGAAAGCGCTTGGACAATGAAGATCCGAAGCTATTTGAAAAACTGGCAATGTCCGTTAAACCTGATGATATCGCCTCGATTATTTATACCTCAGGCACAACTGGAATGCCAAAAGGAGTTATGCTTTTTCACAGTAATTTTGTCAGTAATGTAGAAAATGTGACTGAAGTAGTCGAATTTTCTGAGAAAGATACGACGCTGTCTTTTTTGCCTTTATCACATGTTTTGGAAAGAATGGTGACATTCGCTTATATCTATAAAGGCTGCTCTATTGCCTATGCGGAAAGTGTAGAAACCGTAGGTGAAAACCTGGTTGAAATAAGACCTCATATTATGGTAAGTGTCCCGCGAGTATTTGAAAAGATCTATGCAAAAGTAATCGATAATGTGTTGGCAAGCTCGGCTGTTAAAAGAAAAATATTTTTCTGGGCAGCCGGGGTCGGGAAAGAATGCGGCCGGAAAAAACTACTTAAACAGAGTATCTCCCGTTGGTTGAAATTTAAAAATAATATTGCCCATAAGCTGGTTTTTTCAAAAATAATTGAAAAAACAGGAGGCAGGGTAAGATTTTTTGTATCAGGCGGCGCAGCCCTCTCCAAAGATATCGCAGAATTTTTCTATGCTATGGGCTTGGTTGTGCTGGAAGGGTATGGGCTGACCGAAACGTCTCCAGTCATTACAGTCAATACTTTTGATAATCTTAAATTCGGTTCTGTAGGACTACCAATTCCCGGAGTAAAAGTAAAGATTGCCGATGATGGCGAGATATTAAGCAAAGGACCTCATATTATGAAGGGTTATTACAAAATGGAAGCTGAAACAAACGAAGCAATTAAGGATGGTTGGTTCTATACTGGGGATATTGGGTATCTGGATGAGGAAGGATTTCTTGTCATAACCGACAGAAAAAAAGATATTATTGTTACAGCTGGCGGAAAAAATGTGGCTCCTCAAATGATTGAAAGTATACTAAAGATGGATCCTTATATAACAACTGCTGTAGTGGTAGGTGATGGTAGGAAATTCGTATCGGCGCTTGTTGTTCCTGATTTTGAAAAACTGGAAAAATATGCAAAGGAAAAAAATATTTCATACAGCAGCCATGAAGACCTGGTAAAGAACGATAAGATCATAAGCTTTTTTGAGGAAGAGATAGATAAACGCTTAGCCAATCTGTCTTCTTATGAAAAAGTTAAAAAAGTTATTCTTCTTGAAAAGGATTTTGAAATTGAAAAAGGAGAGGTCACTCCTACCTTGAAAATCAAAAGAAATTATGTTGAGAATAAATATAAAAACCAGATAGACACTCTCTATAAAGAGTAGGTTAAGAATTATTTTTCCAGTAGAGAATTCTGCCGCAATTTTCACATAGAATGATTTTTTTCTGGGTTATTAATTCGTTTAAAACCTGAGGTCTTATGCGGATTTGACATATTGAACAGAAATCGTCTGTTACAGGGGAAAGAGCAATGCCGACATTTTTCTCGAATAGGTCATTGTATAGATTCATTAGATTAGAGGGGATCAAAGGCGAGATGTTTTCTTTTTCTTTGTAAAGATTCTGTCTTTCTTCTTCCCTTTTTTTGTTTTCCTGAATTAGAGAGTCCTTTTCTATGGTTAGCTTTCTTTTTGTCTCCTCTGCGATTTTTTCAGCTTCCTTTATTTTAGATCCGATCTCGTCGGCATTAAGCATCTCTTCAAGTATTTGCTCCTCTATTACTTTGATCTTATTTTGGGCATTATCGATTTCTTTTAGGAGTAACCTATATTCTATATTGGTTTTTACATTGTTAAGCTGATGTTTATATTTTTCTATCTGAATATTAATATCCTGTAAATTCGCCTCCAAGTTGCGTCTTTTTTTCTGATTGTCAGCCAGGTCTTGTTTGGCTGCTGTGGCGGCTTCAATACTTGCTTCGATTTCGCTATCGATTGTATTGATCTTGGAGGGATTTTTTTCGATAATTTCAGAGATTTCTATTATCAGTTCATCTGTATTTTGAAGCTTTATCAGGCTTTTAAAGTCAATGGACACATTTTTTCCTAAAAAAAAAAGTGGGCCTACCAGGATTCGAACCTGGGACCGACCGGTTATGAGCCGGGGGCTCTTCCGCTGAGCTATAGGCCCCGTTGCATTTTATAACAAATGTTAAATCTCAAGTCAATTCAATTAACCTGACCCATTCATAAAAAAATGGCGATTTTTTTATGAATGGGTCAGGTTAAGGGTTATAGGGATTTTCATTATGGGAAAAGGATCTCAATTTTCGGCTGCGGCTTGGATGTCTTAATTTTTGTAATGCTTTAGATTCGATTTGTCTGATCCGCTCACGAGTGACTTTAAACTGATGCCCGACTTCTTCCAGAGTGTGTTCGTTTCCGTCTCCCAGGCCAAATCTCATTTTTAGGACTTTTGCTTCTCTTTCTGTAAGTGATTTCAAGGCGTCATTTATTTGCTCCTTTAGATTGACATGAGTAACTGCATCTGGGGGAGAAGGGATGAATTTATCTTCAATAAAATCTCCAAGGTGGCTGTCTTCTTCTTCCCCGATAGGTGTTTCGAGAGAAATAGGTTCTTGAGCGATTTTAATGATTTTTCTGACTTTACTAATAGGTAGTCCGATTTTTTGAGCAATTTCCTGGTTTGTCGGGTCTCTTCCGGTTTCCTGAACTAGTTCGCGGGAAATCCTAATAAATTTGTTTATTGTTTCTATCATATGAACTGGAATTCTTATGGTCCGGGCCTGGTCTGCAATCGCCCTGGTAATTGCTTGCCTTATCCACCATGTGGCGTATGTTGAGAATTTATAGCCTCTTCGGTATTCGAATTTATCTACTGCTTTCATCAGCCCTAGATTTCCCTCTTGAATAAGGTCAAGAAAATGAAGACCTCGATTGCTGTATTTTTTGGCGATTGAAACAACTAAACGCAGATTAGCAGAAACTAACTCTTGTTTTGCCTGATTGCTTATTTTCTTGCCGGTTGTGATAGTCCGGAGGGTTTTTCTTAATTCATATGAGTTAAGGCCTGTTTCTTTTTCAAAGTTTTTTAATTGACTGGTAATTTTCTTAATTTTTTGATTAAGCTCCCGGGTCTTCTTTTCGCTCCGGGTCCTTTTCAATGAAAGGATCAGGTCTTCCCGCCTGGCTTCCAGATCATTGATGATCTTTAACTTTTCCCTCAGAGTATTGATTATTTCTTCCTGATGGGAAGAGCGTATATTTGAATCCTGGATAAGGCGGCTGATTTCAATGATCAGGCGTCCTCGTTCTATTACATTCTTTTTTCCTCTGGGGATATTGTCTAATTGAATGCTTATTGTTTTGATTATTCTGATCATAGACAAGATTGCATTTTTTTTATCTTCAATTTTTTGCTCAGTAAGGGCCAAATCAGTTAATTCAAATACTTCAAGCAATATTTCCGGTTCTTCCTTTATTTTTTCTTCTAATGAGAGGATCTCATTCAGGATAAATTTTGTTTTTGAAAGGGATTTTATTACAATTTTTTCACCCCTTTCGATCTCTTGAGCTAAAGTTACTTCTCCTTCCTTGGTTAAGAGTGAGATGTTCCCCATTTCACGCAGATAGAGTTTAACCGGATCCGTAGTTAGTCCAATCCCATCCAGAGATGGAATGGTACCTTTTTTTCTTTTAGGAGTAATTTGTTTATTCTTATCCACAATTTTTATTCCGTAATCATCCATGGAGGTGAGAAATTTATCAAAATCTTTGCTTCTAACCTTTTTACCTTGAAAAACTTTTTCGATTTCTTTTAAGAGAAGATATCCCTGCTTTTGTCCTTTGGATAAAAGATCAGTGATTTTGCCTTTTTGAATTAAATTTCTACCTGTCAATATTTACTCCCATACTCTCTCTGGGATAATTCATATAAATGTCTATTAATATCCATTATCTTTTTTTGGATAGAAGGAATTTTGTCAAGCTCTTTCCTTTTTATCAGACTTGGAATTTGAGATTTTAACCTTGTTAATTCATTTGTCAAGGAAATTTGTCTGAGAGAACTGAGGCAGTCGCGTGCTTCTTCAATTGTAGGGGTAAGGCTTTCTTCAAGTAAAATTTCTGAAAGGAAACTGAACAAAGCAGGGTCGATCTTTTTTTTGAATTTAAAAAAATCCGGAGCTTTCCCGTTTTGAAAATAATCTTGAAAGGTAGTGAAGATCGATTCACTTTTTATCCCCTGGATGTCAGCAGGGCTTATTTCTTTAAATAGAGAAGATGCAATCTGGCTGTCTGTGAAAATAATTTGCAAAAGCCTTTTTTCTGCTGTTAGAAATGAGTTTTGGGCCGCCTGTTTTTTCTCTGAAGATTTATATTTGGCTGTTGCCCGCAATAGATTTTCGTCAATACCAAGGTATTCCCCTGTCTGTTTGATATATTCACTGCGTATGATCGAATCTGGAATATTATCTATCTCCTTGATTATTTCCCGGGCAATTCTTGCTTTCTCTTCCGGAATATCTTTTCTGTTTTTTTTTAGCTGCATATCTATAATAAATTTTAAGCCCGTAATGCTTTTTTTTGCCAGAGAAAGGAATTTTTCTGCCCCGTTTTCTGTAATAAAGCTGTCAGGGTCATGGCCTTGGGGAAGAACCATAATTTTAATTTGAAGGCCTTTTTTGAATCCTAATGAAATGGCTCGCCTTGCTGCCTTTTCTCCGGCAATATCACCGTCATAACAGATGATTAATCTGGGAGCAAAACGTAAAGCAAGCGCTGTCTGATTAGCGGTCAGGCTGGTCCCTAAGGAAGCTGCTATATTAGTGATTCCGGATTGGAACAAAGAAAGAAAGTCAGTATACCCTTCAACCAGGATCATCTCCTTTTTCTCCCGGATATCGTGTTTGCAAAAATTTAGCCCATATAAAACATCTCCCTTGGTGTAGATCGCTGTATCAGGAGAGTTAAGATATTTAGGGTCCTGGTCAAAAATTGACCTTCCCCCAAAGGCTACAACTTTTCCAGTAAGGCTGAAAATAGGGAAGATTATCCTCCCTCTAAAGCGGTCGTAATAACCTTCACTTTTCTTTCTGAGGAGAGCTAATCCGGCTTTTTCCACTTCCGCTGGAGAAATGCTTTGTTTCTGGAAAAAGGAGATCATAGAATCCCAGGAATTCATCGCATATCCGATTTTTAGTTTTTGGATTGCCTCCTTATCTATAGCTCTGTTACTGAGGTATTGGAGAGCTTTTTCGCCTTCTTTTGTGTTGTGGAGGTTTTTTACAAAGAAAGCAAGGCTTTTTTCATTGATACTGTATATTTTTTCTTCTAATTTTAGATGCCGGGGGGAACGCTTTCTTTTTTCAGGAAGTTTTATATTGTATTTCTCTGCCAAGTAACGAAGAGCTTCCGGAAAGCTGAGGTTTTCTTTCTCCATTACAAGAGTGAAAATATCTCCTCCAGCACCACATCCGAAACAGTGATAAAGTTGTTTATCCTCATCTATAGTGAATGAAGGAGTTTTTTCTGAGTGGAAGGGACAAAGTCCCACATGCTTATTTCCTTTTTTTATCAGACTTGTATATTGAGAGGCAATTTCAATTATATTTGCAGCCTGACGAACTTGGTCAATAGGTTCCATGAGATTTTAATGATTTAAATTGGGATTTAACTTGTAAAATATAGGCATGTGTCTCCCAATTGTCAAGCCTAGATTATTCATAAGAAATGTCGATGTCGATGAAATTCGGGTGTGGCTTGAGCTCGCTTCAGATTTTTAACGCCATTCTTCTTCGTTTTTCTCGGTGTTTGCGCAACTCCCCCCGTCCGTGGGCCAAACATGCTCAACGTCCGACTACGTAGGATTCCCTCGAAAAACTCATCAGAAGGCTAAATCTTCAATCTCGCTTCAACCACACCAGAATTTCATAAGATAAAAATCTTTTAACATATCATTTCACATTTACAAATCACATTTCACGGTTTTTCGCTGGAGTGATTAGAGGTGATTGATCAGGCTTGCCATATAAGCGGCACCAAAGCCATTGTCAATATTAACAACAGCAACACCGCCAGGGCAGGAGTTGAGCATTGCCAACAGGGCAGTCAGACCATTAAAGCTGGCGCCATATCCTACACTTGATGGAACAGCTATTAAAGGAACATCAATCAAACCGGCAACAACGCTGGGCAGAGCGCCTTCCATACCGGCTATAGTTATTATTACTTTGGCTTCTTTTATTCTGTCATATTCCCCGAAAAGCCGATGGATTCCAGCGACTCCGATATCATAAATTTTTTCATAATCATTACCTAAAAGATCACAAGTAACAGCTGCTTCTTCAGCAATCGGGATGTCGGAAGTTCCGGCTGTGATAATAGCAATCTTGCCATTTCCGGGAGGGGGAGTCTTTATTTTATAGTATATGGTTTTTGCCATAGTATTATATTGTGCTTCGGGAATATCTTTTTTTATGTTTTGATAATCTTCAGGTTCTACTTTTGTGACCAGGAGATTGCTGCCATTATTAATTATACTTCTGGATATTTTAATTATCTGTTCTCGGGTTTTCCCTAGGCCGAATACTATTTCCGGAAAACCTCTTCTCAGTTCGCGGTGATGGTCTATTTTGGCAATACCCATATCCTCATAAGGATAGTATTTCAACTCTTTAACAGCTTCATCAGGTGTAAGTTCGCCTTTATGGACTTTTTGTAGGATTTCTTCCAATTGGGATTTCATGTTCACAATTTTATCATAAACTTGCAAGTATAAACAATAATTTATGGAGTTCCCATTTCACATTAACAGTATTATTAAGTTATAATGATCCTCATGCAGTATAAACATACACTCAAACAAGAAATATCTTTATCCGGTATTGGTATCCACTCAGGCAAAAATGTCACGCTCAAGTTAAAGCCTTCTGATTCCGGAGAGATCTTTTTTATTAGAACTGACCTGGAAAACTTAAAATTTCTTATTGACCCCAGAAAAGTCATCACTCTTAACAGCTCAGTATTGACTTCGGGAGATAAAAAAATACAGACTATTGAACATTTGATGGCAGCTCTTTATATGTCTGGTATCGATAGCCTCACAATTGAGCTTGATGTAGGGGAAGTGCCGATAATGGACGGCAGCTCTCTGCCTTTTGTAAAAGCGATTGGAACTGCTGGAATAAAATCTTTGGACAAAGAGAAAAGGGCGATAAGAATCGAGAAACCTTTTATGGTTGAAGACGGGAATGGTTCAATTTCTGTAAAACCGTATATAGGTTTGAAGATATCATATTCGATATATTATGATCATCCTTTAATAGGTGAGCAAAAATGCAGCATAAAAGCTGATGAAAAGATATTTGCTCGAGAAATTGCCCCGGCCCGGACCTTTGGTTTCTTAAAAGATGTTCCTGCTCTTAAAGAGAAAAATCTAGCTCAGGGAGGCTCGTTGGAAAATGCTCTGGTGCTTGATTCTAAGGGTCTTATAAACGGCCCGCTTCGGTTCCCAGATGAATTTGTCCGCCATAAGATCCTGGATCTGATAGGAGATATAGCTTTACTGGGGAGTCCGATATTTGCTCATTTTTTAGCCAAGAGAGCAGGTCACAAGCTTCATTTAAAAGCAATTCGTTTTATACAAAAGCATAAGGACTATTGGACATTTGCTTAGGTCCGGTTTTCCTTGTTAAAAAACCTGTATTAGGATAAAATGTTTACAATCAATAAAGTAGAATAATATTTAGGAGAAAAAAGTGCCGGAAGAAAAAGAGACACCCAAAGAAAAATCGTTTAAAGATGCATTAGCTGCTTACGGTAAAAGTATAAAGGTTTTTCGAAAAGGCGATTTTAAAAAAGCCGCAGATGCCATTAAAGAATTCCTGAAAGAATATCCTTCTGAGATGGAACTTACAGAGAGGGCAAATATTTATCTTAATATCTGTGAAGGAAGATTGAATAAAGAAAAAATCACCTTAAAAACATTTTCAGACTATTATCAATATGGCGTTTACAAAATGAACCAGGGAGAGTTTAAAGAATCTCTGAAAGCATTAGAAAAGGCCCGGGAAAAAAAGCCTAAAGAAGGGAAGGTCTTTTATTTAATGGCGAATGTGTTTTGCTTGATGGAAAATGAAAAAAAATGCCTGGAGTATTTAAAGAAAGCTGTGAAAATGGATAATTTTTTTGGGCTATTGGCTCAGAATGAAACCAATTTTGAGGCTTTCCAGGAAAATAAAAAATTTAATCTGATAACTAAAGCTAGCCTGGATTATTCACGAGTCGAGGTTGCCGCAGATACGAGGCGCAGGGGATGAAGCTGTGGTCCTTCACTTTCATGCCCTAGTATTGGCCGCTGGTAAAGGCACCAGGTTCAAATCAGAAAAAATCAAAGTCCTCCATACTTTGATGGGAAAATCGATGGTTAAAATAGTCGTGGATTCTATATCCCAGCTAAAACCTAAAATGACCCACATGATCATAGGATATCAAAAAGAGATGCTTATGGAGGAGTTTTCCGGGGAAGGAATCAATTTTATTACCCAGAAATCCCAATTGGGAACTGCACATGCAGTTATGGCAGCGAGTAAAACTCTTTCTAAGTATGAAGAGGACGATGTTCTCATCATGAACGGAGACCTTCCCTTGATCAGGCCGCATACTTTACGTCCTTTATTAAAACAGCACCAGAGGCAGGGCAATACGCTTACGTTTATGTCAGCGGAAATGGATGATCCTACAGGGTTTGGACGCGTGGTTTACCTGGATAAAAACAGAATAAGGATTATAGAAGAAAAAGATGCTACCCCAGAGCAGAAAAAACTTAAAGAGGGAAATGTAGGTATCTATGTTTTTAAAATAAAGGATATGATATCAGCTCTTCCAAAGATCTCCAATAAAAACAAAAAGGGAGAATATTACCTTACAGATATAATTGAGATTTTATCATCCTCCCGGAAAAAACTCGGAGTCCACAGGACCACCCACGTCAGAGAGATAGTAGGTGTAAACGACCGTTTCGAGCTGGCTAAAGCAGTAAATATATTACGTATGAGAAAAATTAAATCTATGGCGCTAAAAGGAGTGACCTTTTATGATCCTGCTTCAACCTGGATTGATTTTGATGTAAAAATCGGCAGAGATACTGTCATTTATCCTTTTGTTGTCCTTGAAGGGAATTCTGGTATTGGCAGAGAGTGCATTCTATACCCGGGCACTCATATTATAGATTCAAGGTTGGGTCAAGGAGTAAAAATTCTTTCCTCTACTATGATAGAGGAAAGCCGTATAGCTGATAAAGCCCAGATCGGGCCTTTTACTCATCTAAGGTCTAACAGTATTATAAAGTCAGGAGCAAAAGTCGGGAATTTTGTCGAGATAAAAAACACAGTTTTCGGTAACCGCTCTAAGGCGGGACATCTTTCCTATGTTGGAGACAGTCGGGTGGGTAAAGATGTCAACATCGGGGCTGGCACGATTACCTGTAATTATGATGGAGTAAAGAAGAATAAAACTATCATAGATGATAAAGTTTTTGTCGGTTCGGGTACTCAACTGGTCGCCCCTGTAAAAGTGAGAAAAGGAGCCTATATTGCAGCAGGCTCTACTATTACAAAAGATGTTTCTTCTGAGGCTCTGGCTGTTGCACGCGCAAAACAGGTGGAAATAAAAGACTGGGTTACCAAGAAAAAGAAAAAATAATGTGCGGAATAATCGGTTATATCGGTAAAAAAAATGTCGTTCCGATCCTCATCGAAGGATTAAAAAAACTGGAATATCGCGGCTACGACTCTGCCGGTATTGCAGTTGTTGATGATGGCCCTATCCTGAGGAGACGCGCCAAAGGAAAGATAAGCGTTCTGGAAGATGTTCTCAAGCAAGATGAGGTTAAAGGAAATTATGGTATCGGCCATACCCGTTGGGCCACTCATGGCAGGCCCTCTGAGGAAAATGCTCACCCTCATCAGGACTGTACCGGAGATATAGTCATTGTGCATAACGGCATTATTGAAAAATATATGGATCTTAAAACCCAGCTGAGTTTTGAAGGACATAAATTCCAGACAGAAACAGATACAGAAGTCATCGCTCACCTTATTGAGAAATATTTCCAGGAGAACCTGGAGGAAGCTGTAAGGCAGGCGATGGAGCATCTGGAAGGGGAGTTTGCTGTTGCCGTAATATCTTCCCGGGATAGGGATAAAATAGTCCTTGTTAAACAGGGCCCTCCTGTTATTGTCGGGTTGGGTGAGAATGAATATTTTATCTCTTCTGATGTAAATCCTCTCCTTTTGTATACTAAAGATGTTGTGTTTTTAAACGATGGGGAAATGGCGGTTATCGAGAGGGAAGGAGTGACCTATTCTGATTTTTCCGGCAAACTTTTAAAGAAAAAGATCGACCATATCAATTGGAATCCTCTTATGATTGAAAAAAGCGGGTTTAAACATTTTATGCTTAAAGAGATATTCGAACAGCCTCGTGTCATCCGGGACACCTTAAAAGGAAGAATATCTATGGACAAAGGGAAGGTCCTCTTGGGTGAGATCGGACTGCCTCCTGAGAGAATAAAAAGTATCAGAAGAGTCGTTATCCTTGCTTGTGGAACATCTTTTAATGCCAGCCTTGTCGGTAAATATTTTATCGAGGAGATTGCCGGAATTCCGGTAGATGTAGAATATGCTTCCGAGTATCGCTACCGAAATTTTATCTTGGATAAAAATTCTTTAGTCGTTGCTGTATCTCAATCCGGGGAGACAGCAGATACTTTGGCGGCTTTAAGAGCCCTCAAGGTCAAAAAGCCATTGACCCTGGCGGTCTGTAATGTGGAAAGCTCCTCTATTGCCAGGGAGACGGCTGGTTTGTTGATGACTCATGCCGGGCCTGAAATAGGAGTTGCAGCTACCAAGACATTTTCCGCCCAGATGACAGCCTTAATGCTGCTGGCCCTATATTTAGGTCAGATAAATGAGTCAATGGATAAAGATACCGGCCTGTCTTATATTAAGGAGCTGCAGCGTATTCCCACTAAAATTGAAAGCATTCTCAGCCAGACAGAGGGATTGGAAAAACTGGCAAAAAAATTTATATCTGCTTCTCATTTTCTTTATCTGGGACGCTGGGCAAACTACCCGATTGCTCTTGAAGGAGCCCTGAAATTAAAAGAGATATCCTATATACATGCTGAAGGCTATCCTTCAGGAGAGATGAAACACGGCCCTATTGCTCTTATTGATGATAATATGCCTACCATGGCGATCGCACCTAAAGACAGGATCTATGAAAAAATTATGAGTAATATTTCCGAAATCAAAGCCCGTTCAGGCTATGTTATAGCCGTAGCTTATGAGGATGATAAAGAGATCGAAGCTAAGGTGGATGCTGTTATCCGGATTCCTGCCATCCTTCCGCTACTGTCGCCATTTCTGACAACTGTGCCCTTACAGCTTTTTGCTTATTATATTGCTGCTGCCAGAGGAGCAGATGTTGACCAACCCCGCAACCTTGCCAAAAGCGTCACGGTTGAATAAAGAAAATAGTAAATGGGAAATAGATAAAAGCTGTGAAACGTGAATTGTAAAACATGAATCGTGAAGAAAAAGAATTAGACGCGGATTTACGCGGATAAAACTATAGAAATAAAATTTTACGCTGAGGACACGGAGGACGCTGATAAGACTAAAACGTTGATTTCTTTTCCCGATAAATCGGTAAAACAAATCAACCCTTCATCACTTCGCTCTGCGAAGTAAAAACTAGGGACGGGAGTGAAAGGTTTTTATGAATATTTCATTTCTTGTTGCAGCTAAGTGCCTGTGATATAATTGCCACCTGTAAATGTCCGCCGGGGTGGCGGAATTGGTAGACGCAAGGGACTTAAAATCCCTCGTAGGGTTCCTACGTGTCGGTTCGAGTCCGACCCTCGGCATTTCATAATACAGGCATATTTTTCTTCTTGACATAAAGATCAACATGTCGTATCTTTTTATTTAAAAGTAACAAGATATTGTGGTGTAAGGTAAGCTGATTAGTATTTTTATAAGGATGAAAATGAGGAGGGCCAAGAGAGGAATCCTCGTCCTACTCTTTCGCTAAACCTTGGATGGTGGCCCTCCTCTTATTAATAAGTTTCTTTCGCTAATAAGATAATCGCATTAAAGACTAAAGCTGTAAATAGCCCTTTCAGGTGAATTAAGGGGTGAGATATTTTATTTTTTCTCATCGTTTATGGTGAGTCTGAATTATTCACATAGCGACATTTTTTATGAATGGAGGAAAAAATATGGATGCTAAAATATTTGCAGAGGAAAAAATTACTGAAATTAGGGAAGAAGTCGGAAAGGATAAAATAATTTCTGCGCTTTCAGGAGGAGTTGATAGTTCTGTTTGTACCGTACTTGCCCACAAGGCAATAGGAGACAGAATGAAAGTAATATTTATTGATGATGGGTTGATGAGGGAGGGAGAGCCTCAGGAAGTTCAGCAAATATTTACAGACCTCAATATTACGGTTGAGATTGTAGATGCGCGCGAGGAATTTTTTACCTCTTTGCAGGGTAAAATTGATCCGGAAGATAAACGCAAAGCTTTTCGTAATGCTTTTTACACGGTTTTTAAGCGTGAAGTTTTAAATAGTGAAGCTAAGTTTCTTCTTCAGGGTACTATAGCTCCTGATATCATTGAAACTAAAGGCGGGGTAAAAACCCAGCATAATATTCTTGAACAGATAGGCATTGACCCCCAGAAAGGATATGGATATAAGGTATTAGAGCCGCTTAAGGAGCTATTTAAGCCTGAAGTAAGAGAAGTTGCTGTTGCTATTGGTCTTCCTGAAGAGATTGCTCAGAGGATGCCTTTTCCCGGTCCCGGATTGGCTGCCAGGGTTATAGGAGAAGTGACCCCTGAGCGGATCGGGCTTGTTCGCAAAGCGACAGTTATTGTAGAAGAAGAGATCGTTCTTCCTTTAAATCCTTTTCAGGCCTTTGCTGTCCTGATGAGCGATAAAGGCACAGGAGTAGAAGAGGGAAAAAGAAAATTCGGAGATATTATAATTATCCGCTCTGTGGAAAGCATGGATGCCATGACTGCTGAGCCCACTCAGGTACCGTGGGAGATATTGTTTAAGCTTTGTAAAAGAATAACAACAGAAATACCGGAAGTGTCACGGGTGGCTTATGAGTTGACCTCAAAGCCTCCCGCTACTATTGAATATATATAATAACAGGACATCTTTGGGCAAAGCCCAAAAGTAAACCTTTATTTCAACTTACTTCGTGGAGCGAAGTGATGAAAGGTTATTTTGTTTTGCCGATTCATTGGCAAAACAAAATAACGTCTTAGTTTTATCTGTGTCTATCAGTGTCTAATATTGTTTTTTACTTGAAAATATCTTATAGACCCCGAGTGTAACCAGAGGGATTATAAAAACAAAAAAGAACCCCCAGCTGATTGTGCCGTAGCCTTTGGCGATCAGGTCGATTATGCCAAAAGAGGAAAGCATAAAAGCGATACT
>JAUVXM010000052.1 GCA_030603565.1 Candidatus Aminicenantota bacterium | reverse complement strand
TCGGAGAGTAAAAAAAAGGCGATTAAAATTAAAAATAAAAACAAGAAAAAAGTTTCAATAATCATTCTTGAAAAAATCTTGCAGATCATTGAAAAGAAAATAATAATAAAAACATCGCCATTTTTTTATGAATAGGTCAGGCTAAACAATTTTATCCTTGCATCATAATATAAAAATTGTAAAAATAGAAAGTAGTATACAATAATAAATAAGGGAGAAAGAAGTTGGCAAAAAGAATCGGCATTATCGGGGGCATTAGCCACGAGTCCACTATAAAATATTATGAATATATCCTGAAGAAATATTATGCCAGGAAGAGGAATTATCACTTTCCGGAAATTGTGATATTCAGCCTGGATCTCAAAAAACTTATGGAATTCGAGGACAGGAAAGATATAGACGGATATATCCGCTATATTAGGGAGGGGATAAAAGCATTGGAGAAAGCAGGAGCAGAATTTATTGTAATAGCTGCAAATTCTCCTCATTCTGTCTTTGAGGTTATAGAGAAGATGGCTTCAGTTCCTATGATAAGTATTGTTGAAGTTGCGGCCCGGGAAGCTGAAAAGTGGGAAATGAAAAAGCTGCTTCTTACAGGTATAAAATATACCATGCAATCGTCTTTTTATCAGGATGTTTTTAATAAACACGGCATGGAAGTTATTACTCCTTCGGAAGAAGAACAGGATGAGATAAATAAGATAGTCTTTAATGAACTTGTTCTAGGGATTTTTAAGCAGGAAACCAGGGCGAAATTGATCAATATGATCAACAATTATGAAGTGGATGGAGTCATTCTCGGTTGTACTGAGCTGCCGCTTATTCTCGATCAGGAAGATACAGAATTAAAATTACTGAACACCTTGGTCCTCCATGCCCGTGCCGCCCTGGATTTTGCTTTGGCGGGTTAGAGAGAGTTGAGCAGGATATCCCTATTCCCGAGGATAAAGTTAGCTCCTGGAAAAAAGCTGTTTATCTGGCCAGGGCTTTTGACAGTTTGATTGCCAATATTGACCGGATTCAACAGAATATCCGTTATACAAAAGACTGGCGTTTGGTCTTGATCGGCCATTCTCGTTCTTTCCGCATAAAAAGAGTCTACACGGATCAGCTCCTTTATGGAAAATATGGCCTGAGCAAAGCAATGCGTTTTCTTAAACTCCCGCGTCTTTTTGTAAAAAAGCTCAGGAGTTTGGATGATAAAAGGATTAAAAAAGCTGTAGGATCATATTTAAGTTTTTATGAGAGAAAAGCTATACTTAAGCGTAAAAAATTACTTCTCAAAGAAATAGATGAGATGATAAAGGGAAAAGGGGAGGAGCAGGTACTATAATAGACTATGGAAGCTCTTCTGGGGTAGTAAAGTCATAGCATTCAAAGGGAATGCTGATTTCTTCAGCCAAGGCTTTAAGCTCACTTAGGTGGTCACCCAGTACAGTCATAGGATGATTGGAGTTGATTTTCCATTCGATCCGGCTGCATAGTCTCAGATACCACTGCGGCCAGTCAGGACTGCAGCTTTGTGAACGTGCCTGCCATTGCTTTTCTGAAGGAACATCGGTTCTCCCTCTTCCGCCACAAAGGTATAATTGATGGTCGCGGTAAGAGAAGCGTGCCCAAGTGACGACACCGGGTACTCTCACTACTACTGAACTGGTACCACCGCCCTGTTTAAAGTACATATAGGTTTGACGTTCCGACCAGGCGCCTTTAAGAGAATCATGGCTGCCGAAGGCGAAATAGGGTGCTAGAGCACCTGAATTTACAAACCAGTAGAGACCTTCCTTTGAGTCCCAATAGCGAAGGTCATTAAATCCGACAGGTTCTCCGTCGCTAAGCAGTTTAAGTA
This sequence comes from Candidatus Aminicenantota bacterium, assembly GCA_030603565.1. Taxonomy (GTDB): domain Bacteria; phylum Acidobacteriota; class Aminicenantia; order Aminicenantales; family Aminicenantaceae; genus JAUVXM01. Next base: position 19,938 of record JAUVXM010000052.1, on the reverse strand, counting down.
CTTGCATCGTAAGAGCGGCCCCATCATCTGCTTCTGTTGCTGCCGCAATGGTTTCCCCATCTGATTCGGGCCGTAATCGGTTATTTAATAGCCCCAGTGCCAGGTCAGTAGCCGGATAATGTTCTATCCAGTCAAGTTGGTCCTGTATACCCATAAAATCCAGGCCGTACTGTTTTTTCAGCTCGAGTAAGGCAAAATAGACCTTCATCTGAAAAAGGACCATTTCTCTAGTAAGCTCATTTTTTGGATTTTTTCCCAAGCGTATATCCATGCCTTTTTCTATTAAAAAGTTCAGGGCTGTTTCAGCTTTTTTATCAGGAACTTTCTCAGCTAACTTTAAAAGCCTCAGCCCATCAAATCCTTCTCTTACAATACCGAAATATTTGAGAAAGTCTGCTTCCGAAATCTTATTCCACATCTGCATGGACCGGGGCCCTATTGATCCATATATGGATCCTGATAGGGAAGAGATGGCTTTTTGGGCTTTTTCCCGGTCTTCATCGGTTACAGCTATGTCGATTGTTTCAGGGTATGCAGGTTTATATTCCCCTTTCTCCAGAAAAGTGCGGATCGCCTCTGAATACTCGTTTTGTTTTTCAAAGTTCTCGATAAACAGACGGTCAGTCCTGATACCGACCTGTTCTGTGCCGGAGGTGGCAGCCAAAAGCCCCACTGCACCTGGGAAATCGGGGACTGCGCTGCCGAGAAGAAGTTTTGGTACTTCAGACGGCAACTGCCACATCGGGCTTACAGAAAAATCTGGGTATGCCCATCCCCCCATAAAATTGATAAATCGTTCGCCCTTAGCATTATTTATGACTTGTAGGCCTTCAGCAACGCTTGCTACGGGCTTGTCGGGATTTAACACATTAGGTTTCCATCCTAGCTTTTTTATAACTTTAACTAGTTCGTCAAGCTGCCCTATTGTAACCGGCCAAACTATTGCGTTTGGTTCTTCCCGGCTGTCTAAGGGAAGATATATATCGACTGTTCTCTTCATTATGCTTCTCCTTTTCCTGAGTTTGAGATATATCAGACAGGGCAGCAGATTGTCAAGAGAGGAATCACTGGGGTTCCCCCATTTTTTCTAAGCTACTGAGCAATAAGCAAGAATCAGGTCAGTTGATCCGAAAACACGCGGATTTTCCCCAGCGTGGAAAATCCGCTCGGATACAGTCTTCGCTCTCTTCTCCTTAAAGGAGAAGAACCATGCCTGCTCATCCTTGCTCACGGTTTTCTTTACCAATCGAACCTGATTCTTTTTACCGCTCTTTTGACAAAAAATGGCTTTTCTTTCATTATTTAATATAAATACTGAAAAGCTCATGTATAAATGAAAAGGAATAAAATTTATAGGGGATGTATTGAGGAATTAGGGGTTGATGGTCAAGTCTGGTGTTGCAATTTACCGCTGTTTTTTCGTACAATGTTAGTTCTTTATATACAAAAGTATTAAATGGAGTAATATTTTATGTCCCAAAATAAATATTCATATGCTTTGAGCAATCTTTTGTCCTCTATTTTGAATAAAGCCCCGGAAGAGTTTCAGAGAGAGGACCTCTTAAATGTAATTGAACAGAATCAGATCGAACGCATCACTTTTCATTATACAGCCATTGATGGAAGGCTTAAGGAATTAAAACTACCTGTTACAGACCGCAGGCGTGCTGAGAGAATCCTGGCAGAAGGAGAGCGGGTGGATGGTTCTTCCCTTTTTAGCGGAATGGTGGAGACATCGCTGTCTGACCTGTATGTAGTTCCAGAGTACCGGACAGCATTTTTTAATCCTTTTGATAAGGGGAGCTTGGATTTTGTTTGCCGCTATTTGAACAAAGATGGTGAACGAGCTGATTTTGTCCCGGATAATATTTTATTCAATGCTGTTGGGCTTTTCCGTGAAAATGCTGGCCTGGACATCTATGCCCTGGGGGAGATTGAGTTTTATCTGATATCTTCCAGAGAAAATGATCTTTTCCAGAATAGCGGAGAAAAAAAATACCACGAGTCTTCCCCTTTTGTAAAAAGAGGAAAGGTGTTGACTGAAATACTCCGGCATATCACTCAGATCACTCACGCAGTTAAATATGCTCATAGTGAGGTTGGATATATTGATAATATAGAATCGGAACTTGATGAAATCAATGGTAAACAGGCGGAACAGATGGAGGTTGAGTTTCTTCCGAGGCCGATTGAAGAAATGGCGGACGCTCTTGTTATTGGACGTTGGCTAATACGCAATATTGCTTACCAACATGGTTGCGTAGCCACTTTTGCCCCAAAAATAGAGGATGGAGTAGCGGGTAATGGATTCCATTTCCATTTACAGCTGATGAAAGACAATCGTAATATCATGGAAGGACCGGATGGAAGATTGTCCGAGTCGGCGCTAAGAATGGTAGGAGGGTTGTGTGAATATGCTGATGCTCTAACTGCTTTTGGTAATACAGTTGCCTCATCCTATCTGCGGCTTGTTCCAAACCAGGAAGCTCCTACTAAGATTTTTTGGAGTGGACTTAACCGTAGTGCGCTTATACGTGTTCCTCTGGCCTGGTCAGAAGTGGATAATATTGCTAAAAAGATAAATCCTCAGGAAGAGGCTGATTTAAATGATTTTAAAAAGACAAAGACTATCGAATTGAGAAGTGCTGATGGCAGCGCCTTGATCCATCTACTTCTGGCTGGAGTTACCATGGCAGCTGAATGGGGATTTCAGGATGTCCGTTCTATTGAGTTAGCGGAAAAGTTATATGTCACAGGGAGGATAAGCTCTGAAGATGGAGTGCTTGATTCATTCTCTCCTCTTCCGGCAAACTGTCTGGAATCAAGTGAGATCCTTATAAAAAAGCGGAATCTTTTTGAGCGGGAAGGAATTTTTCCTCCTGCAGTTATTGATTATGTCGCAGAACTTCTCAAGCAGGAAGATTTTGATATAAAAAATTTCAGCCGCTTAGAAGAGATTCGGAATATTATGCATAAAGACCTCCATCGGCATTGATTATTAGCTGCCCAGCAGGATGAATGACAGAATGAAAGTTATTTTGCGTAATATCCTTGTTTGTTTATAATTTTATAATCTCTGCCTTTGACCTTAACTTCAATATTCTTAAATTCCCCATCCTTTGTATAATTTACCGGAGAGTAATAGAGAAGATAATATTTTTCGGTAAGCTTAGTTACATTTTTAAATGCAGCTAACGGGTTTTGAGAGTTATCGATTATTCCTCCGGTGGCTTTTGCTGCTTCTGTGAGAATTTTAAAGATATCTTCTGATTGCTCCTGCATTTCGATACCAGAGGTGTTCTCAGGTCTTTTATTCATGAAAATGAAGTTAAAAAGTATAGAGGAGTCTGCAAATGCACGCTTAATGGGCTCTACTTTAATAGAAATATTCCTGTGATAGGACCCGAATAAATCCTGGAGTCTGCTTTGGACATTGGGTTTGTCCTGGTAAAGTGTCATCATGTTATTCAAAACTCTTGCGGGTATTTGGGGCGTGAATTCTCTTTGGTAGAAGTAAAAAACATGCTTTTGCCCAGCTTGTCTTTTAAGATTTGAAGCAAGAGAGAGAAAAAATTTTACATCAGTTTTACGCAGATTTTCCAGCTCTTCCAAGGTCTGCATATATCTTTCCAACTGGATGGAAATCCCCATTTGTGAATCAGCTGATGTTTCATTTTCGAATGACAAATTACTTGTGCCTGACAATGACCTGGTCATTCGTTTTAAATCTCTGAGTTTATTCCGGTAATTAGCTCCACCGGTTATGGTATCTTTCCGGATAAGTCCAATGAGTTCTTTTGATATTTTTTCCTGAGATAATCTTTTTCTTGCATCCGGAGACAGATTGTAGTTTTGAAGAGGAGTAACGATCGATAGGGAATCGTCCGGAAGAAGAACATGTTCAAAGAGATAGTCTATGGCTTCTGCCAATCTTGGGTGGTAATCTGTCATTTGGAATATAAGATAAAAAATTCTTCCTGTAAAAGGCATAAAATCTATTTTAAGTTCAGTGTGCTGGATCTGGTCTTTATTAATATAGTATAAAGCTTCGATCTTCTGCAGCTTTCCATCTTCGTATAGCTCAAAGTCCTGCAAAGTAAGGTCATTTACAAATGTGCCTTTATCAAAAACCCGAATAGGCACTTCAATATTGGTCACATAAACCTGGTGTTGTTCTCGCTGGGAGAAAAGATTTATGGATAAAATCAATAAAGCCGAGATAGCGAATAATTTTTTCATTTTGTTACCTTTTATTTTATCAATAAGCAAAATATCCTGTCCGGTGCAGGATTTTGAATCCTTTATTTTTAACCCGGACCTCAATGTTTTTAAATTCTCCTTCTTCTGAGTAATCTTTAGGAGAATAATAGAGGAGATAATAGTGTTCGGCTGCATCCAGAGCTTCTTTAAAAGCTGAAACCGGATTATATGAGCTGGAAATAAATCCTCCTGTAGCCTCAGCCATTTCCCGAAATGCCCTGAATATATCTTCTGAATGTTCTTCCATAGTTACACCGGAAGTGTATTCAGCCGGTTTGGAAATAAATAAAAAATGGATTGAGGTGGAGGCATCCGCATAAGCCTGTTTTACCCGTTTTATATCAAAGGAAATATTTCTTCTATTAAATTCATTAAGATGGGTGATGTTCATGATCATATCCGGTCTGTCCTGGCGGGAAGATAAGTACTTGGACAATATTCTCTGGTCGATCTGGGGAATAAATTCTCGTTGATAAAACATAAATACATATTTTTGCCCATCTTTAAATTTTAAATATTCCGCAAAATCAAGGAGTTTCATCTGGTCGACCTTTCTTAGTGTTTCCAGGCGGCTTAAAAGACCGGTATAGAATATGAGATTTTGATCAAGTAGTACATCCGGGTCCATAGGATTTATTTCATCCAGCGTAGGGATGTTTTCCTGTCCACTTGAAAGAAGGGCAGATATGGATTGGGCTGTTTTTGTGATATCATCCAGTGTATTCCGGTACTCGGAATTTCCTTGCCATGTATCCTTTCTGATGATCCCTTTGATCTCATCAAGTATTTCTTTTCTGGGTTTTATTTCCAGTGCTTTATTTTTGAGCTGGTATGTTTTAAGAGGGGTGATAATTATTAGGTTGTCTTCCGGAGAGATGATGTTATTCATAAAGTACTCAATAGCTGTACCGACTCTTGGTAAATACTCTGCCATTTCAAAAAAAAGAAAGAAGTTTCTGGAAGTTTGCGGATTGAATCTTTTCTTTTCATTGCTTCTTTCAATAAACCTTTTATTTATTAAGTAAACCGCTTCGATTTTTTGGAGCTTTCCGTTCTCAAAGATTTCAAAATCTTTTATTGTCAGGTCGTCTACAAAAGTGCTGCCATCAAATACTCTGACCGGCACTTCAATATTAACCACCAGAGATTGTTTTACAAATGCCTGCTGAGCGGCTCCGGTATGGCTCATAATTAGGATGCATGTTAAAAAAATAAGTTTTTTCATTTTATCTTCTTATTCTTTCAAAGCCGGATAAAGTGACAAAATCCAATTTTCCTTTCTTTTCGATTTCGTCAAAAAGCAGGTTCAGGCCCAGGGTGTCGCTTGAGATATGACCGGCTATGATTATGTTAAGGCTGGCCTTTTTTGCTTTTTCCAGGTGTTTTTCTCCGATGTGCATACCGACTAAAGTGCTGACGCCGGAATTTGCGAATTTTTCAAAAATATCCTCTGAGCCTCCGGTTCCTCCGGTCATATCAACAAAGATCTTACCGCATTTGTTGTTCTCATTTCCGCTGATGATCTTTGGAGGGACTTGAAGATGGGCTGATTTTTTGAATTCCGGGATTTTTTTCAAAATATTAAGAGCGTCTTTTAATTTATATGGTTTTTCTTTTTTAAAGAGGTTAGTCAGATAATTAGTAACGCAGTTGTCTGCGGGCGTATGAATGCACATCATAGGGATTCCCAGAACTCGAGCAGCGTCAACAGCGCGGTTATGGTTTGCCGGCATCACTCCCCGTTCTACTTCTGAGATGCGTTTTTCCATAAGCTGTTCCGCAACACTTATGGTAACGCCATAAAGAGCCAGCAGGTCGGATTGCAGTTTCATCACTTCATGAAGCTGGGCAAGAGCATAACCTTCGGGATGGTGAGCGATCACCAGGTCGATCTTATCCTTTAGCTCCTTATTTAATTGATAGGCCAGAAGGATCTCTCCGACCTCCATGTCTATGCCTGTGATAACTTTTTTGATTTCCTGGTCATGATCTCCATAGAGAATTCGTGAATCCGCATAGGGATTAAACATTCTGTCTTTATCATAAAATTCTTTTTCTTCATCTTTAAGGTTGTTGAAATTCTGCTTTTCATCCTTCAATATCCGGTTGATATCTTTTTTGCTCCGTAAGTCATTCTCAATTCCTATTTCCACAGCCATTTTATATAAGTCTTTTAGTTTCATAGTATTGATTCTCCTTTTCGATGTAATCTCTATTTATAATCGACATTTTTTATGAATAACTCAGGTTCGCCTGAGCTATTCATAAAAAATATCAATATGTATGATACTCAGAAAATGGAAAATAGTAAAGCGAGCCCGAGATGAAATTTGAGACTCGTTTCCCCATTGTTTAGATGAATCTTAATTATTTGACCGGTAGGTTTTGCTGTGCTATAAGCTTAAATATAAATTGAAGGGGCATATCCCTTTGAACAAGCGGGGATGCTCCTAATATGGAGAGGTCCAATGAAAAAAATTGCTTTATTAAAAAAAGCATGTCTTTTTAGTTTGATTGTTGCAGCATTCCTGCTTTGGTCTGTGTCTGTTTCTCCTGCTAATCCGGTTGAAGATGATGGTTTTGAGTTTGATAACTGCACCAGTATCATTGTGGGAAAGCTGGCCTCGATTGATGGTTCGACTATGACTTCGCATTCATGTGATAGTGGCTCCGATCGGACCTGGATAAATGTGGTTCCACACAAAAAGTATAAACCTGGGGATATGTGTAAGATATATTTTCAGTCCAAAAGGACAAAAAGCCCAAATGACCCTGAAAGGCTGGATATAGGTGAAATCCCCCAGGTTCTTGAGACCTACGCCTATATCAATACTGCTTATGCAGTTATGAATGAACATCAACTGGCTATTGGAGAGACTACTTTTGGTGGTAAACGCGAATTAAAAAGCGATGAAGGACTGATAGATTGTCCGGAACTATACCGGCTGGTACTGGAACGCGCCCGGACTGCAAGAGAGGCTATAAAAATTGCAGATGAATTGACCAGGAAATACGGTTATATAGATTATGGAGAGTGTTTTACTTTTGCAGACCCAAATGAGACCTGGCACTTTGAGATTTTAGGCCCCGGGAAAAGAAACAAAGGTGCTGTATGGGCTGCCGTGCGTATCCCGGATGAGCATGTCGGCGTATCTGCAAATTCCAGCCGTATCAGGCAGCTTGACCTTAAAGACCGGGAAAATTATCTAGCATCCGGCAATGTCTATTCTTTAGCAGAGGAAATGGGCTGGTGGGACAGCAAGAGCGGGGATTCTTTTGAGTTTTGCTATGCTTATGCATCCCGGCGGAGCCTGGGAAGCAGGAGAAGGGAATGGCGGGTATTAAGCCGGGTAGCTCCTGCTCTTGGTCTTGACCCTAATAGCGAGAATTTCCCCTTTTCAGTTAAGCCTGAGAAGAAGCTTTCAGTAAAAGATGCCTTGGATATTTTTAGGGATACATACCAGGATACCCCTTATGATATGACAAGAGGTCTTACTACTATAAATCGAAAAGGTCAATCAATTAAAAGCCCGGTGGCCAGTTCGTTTTTAAACCGCGACCTGATGCAGCTTTTAAAGGTCCAGCGGGAAAGGACCATCTGCTGCAGCCGTGCAACCTATCTTCAAGTCACCCAGTCCCGCGGCTGGCTCCCTGATGCAGTGGGGGGTGTGGTATGGTTGGGATATGATAATCCAGCCACTACGCCGCATGTGCCCTTTTACTGCGGTATAAGTCAGATGCCAGACTCTTATATGGTAGACGGGAGAGAGTGTTTCCGGAGAGATAGTGCCTGGTGGGCATTCAGGCGGGTAAGCCAGCTGGCTTTGTTCCGGTGGCAGATAATGAGCAAGGACATAAAAAAAGTGTGGGAAAAGATTGAAGAGAAAGCTTTTGCAGAGCAGGGAAGGATAGAGGCTGAGGCAGTACGTTTGTATAAACAGAGTCCTGAAAAAGCCAGGCAATTTTTAACTGCATACTGTCATAAAGTTGCCAATCAAACGGTAGAAGCTTACTGGAAGCTAGGGGATGACCTTTGGTCAAAATATACTAAAATTTTTTAATTAATCCTGCACTCTTACTGTGCTAATTTATTTTTACAGAAAACAATGCCTCTTGAAATACTGTGATTTAAAACTTAAATAAATTATTTTGGTAAAATGACTTCCTGAAATAATGGATACTTGGATAGGAAATAAACAGATAAGAAGCAGGTAAAGCTGAGGGTATTGATACGCTCGCTTCAGATTTTTAACGCCATTCCTCGGTAACCTGAATCTATTCACGCGTCGAGGTTGCCGTAGATGTGAGGCGCAGGGGATGAAGCTGTGGTATTTCACCACGAATCCGCTGCAACAAAGTAGATGCAGTAAGATCGGCTTGCCCGGCGGGTAAATAATGCCGAAGGGGGGACTCGAACCCCCACAAGCTAAACGCTCACATGGCCCTCAACCATGCGTGTCTACCAATTCCACCACTTCGGCATATCAGGTCATTGACTGATTGAAGCAGGGTTATTTTTTTCTGCTGTGGTATTTTTATTTTCTGTTTTCTTCTGGACCGCTTGTTTTTTTTCTACAGGTTTCTGTTCAGGGGCTTTTTTCTTTGTATCCGGAGTTGAAGCAGCAGCTTTTTCTGTGATCGGGGCTTTTTCGTTTTCCAAAACCGAACCGCCTTCTTGCCCGGAAAGGATCCAGAGACCAAAGGAAGTAAACATAAAAAGAACTGCGCTTATAGTTGTCATTTTGGATAAAAATGTCTGCATTCCCCTGGGGCCAAAGGTCGATTGGCTGCCGACTCCACCGAAAGCACCTGCCAGGTCTGCAGATTTTCCTGATTGAAGTAGAACTGTGACAATAAGTATAAAGCAGATAATAATATGAATAATTGTAATAAATGTTGTCATTTTTCCTCGTAGGCTTTTATAGCTTCCTTTGCGATTTTAATAAATGATTCTGATTTAAGAGCAGCTCCGCCTATAAGAGCTCCATTTATATCTTTTTCTTTTAATAAAGAAAAAGCATTGGCTGGTTTCACTGAACCGCCGTAGAGGATTATAGCACAGGAACCGGTTATATTGCCATATTTTTCTGTTAATTTGCTGCGGATATAGCTGTGAATTTCCTGTGCCTGTTCAGGGCTCGCAGTTAGTCCTGTTCCTATCGCCCAGAGAGGCTCGTATGCGATGATGATCTTTTTGGCATCTTCAGAGTCAATCCCCTGTAAGCCCTCGTTTATCTGTTTTTCCACTTTTTCTATCGTCTTGCCAGTCTCTCTTTCTTCGAGCGATTCTCCAATACACAATATGGGAAGGATATTATATTTGAGTGCGATTTTTATTTTTTTATTTACAGTGGCATTGGTTTCGCCGAAATACTGACGTCTTTCGGAGTGGCCTATCACTACATAGTCGCAACCGGCATCTTTAAGCATGGCAGCGGAAATTTCTCCGGTAAAAGCGCCTTTCTCTTCCCAGAAGATATTTTGAGCTCCCAGTCGAATAGCTGAGTTACGGATTAAGTCTTGGATTTTACTTAAGGCGGTATAAGGAGGGATCACCACTATTTCAGAAGAGGATGTTTCTTTTCCTGCCAATTGGATCTCTTTAACGAGCTCCAATGCTTCCGTAATGGTCTTAAACATTTTCCAGTTTCCGGCAATGAAAGGTTTTTTATTGGATAGGGTCATCTTGTTTCTCCCTTAAAGCTTCAATTCCGGGCAGGGTTTCATTGGCAATATATTCAAGTGATGCGCCTCCGCCGGTAGAGATGTGGGAAATATTGTTTTCCACTCCTGCTTTATATATTGCAGCAACGGAATCACCTCCTCCTACGATCGAAAGCGCCTTAGAACGCGCGACTGCTTTGGCTATCCCGATAGTTCCCTGGGCAAATTGGTCGATCTCAAAAACGCCCATAGGTCCGTTCCAGAAGATAGTTTTGGCTGAAGCGATTATTGTTGAATATTTTTTTATTGTGGCAGGCCCGATATCCAATGCCAGGCTTTTTTCTGGGATGGGAAAGGAATTAACTGTCTCGGTCTTTGCTTCAGAGCTGATCGCTTCTGCAATAATATGGTCGTAAGGCAGGAAGATATTTACACCTTTTTTCTGAGCTTTATCTATAAGTTTAAGAGTGGGGTCTTTTTTATCCTCTACTACAAGTGAGCGTCCTGTATTTAAACCCTGAGCTGAGAAGAATGTGTAAGCCATAGCTCCCCCAATAAGGATGTCAGTTGCTTTGTTTATAAGCGAGTTGATCACCGGTAACTTGTCTGCGACCTTGGCGCCTCCAAGAATTGCTACATAAGGCTTTTGGGGAGACCGGACCATCATTTGCAGGTATTCGATTTCTTTGCTGACAAGAAAACCGGGCACGGATTTTTTTACATGCCTGGTGATTGCTACTACAGAAGCATGCGACCTGTGGCAGGCACCGAAAGCGTCATTCACATAATAATCTATATCTTTGGCAAGCTGGCGGGCAAAATCAGGGTCATTATCTCTTTCCTCTTTATAGAACCTGAGATTTTCCAAGAGAAGGACATCACCATCTTTTAGATCCTGTTTCAGTCTTTCAACCTCCTTTCCGATTACATCAGGGGCAAAGATGACTTTCAGGCCAAGGAGTTCAGATAATCTTACAGCAACCGGTTTAAGACTGAGTCCCGGCATGAACCGCCCTTTTGGCCGGCCGAAATGGGAAGCTGTAATTATTTTGGCTTTCTGTTCGATCAGATACTTTAATGTCGGTAAAACCGCCCGGATACGGCTGTCATCGCTGATTTTTCCGGTTTTATCCAAAGGGACATTAAAATCAACCCGCAGAAAGACTCTTTTTCCTTTTAGATCCAGCTCATTCAACAGTAACATTACTCTTTTCAGCGCGTGATATATTTTACAAGGTCTTTGAGCCGGCAGGAATAGCCCCACTCATTATCATACCAGGCCAGGACTTTAATGAGATTGCCTTCTGTTACCCGGGTAAACAATCCATCCACGATTGATGAATGAGGGTTGGAAGTGTAGTCAATAGAAACCAAGGGTGATTCGGAATAGTCCAGGATTCCCTTTAGTTTTCCCTGGGCAGCGTTTTTTATAGCATTATTTGCTTCTTCTGCGGTTATGTTTTTGCTTAACAAAGCAACCAAGTCGACAAGTGACACATTAGGGGTCGGAACTCTAATGGCGATACCATCGATTTTCCCTTTCAGCTCAGGTATTACCAGCCCCACGGCTTTTGCGGCTCCTGTGGTTGTAGGGATCTGAGATACGGCAGCGGCCCGGGCTCGCCTCAGGTCTTTGTGGGGAGTGTCAAGAATCCGCTGGTCACTGGTGTAGGCATGGATGGTAGTCATGAACGCTTTTTCTATTCCGAATTCTTCATGCAGTACTTTTGTAGGGGGAGCCAGACAATTGGTTGTGCAGGAGGCATTGGAAATTATGTGATGTTTTTCCGGGTCATATAGACCTTCATTTACTCCTAGAACAAGAGTTATATCCGGGTCTGTAGCAGGGGCTGAAATTAAGACTTTTTCTGCTCCGCCCTGTTCGATGTGCTTGGCGGCATCCGGTCTTTTTCTAAAAAGTCCTGTAGATTCGATCACAACCGGAATCCCAAGGTCTTTCCAGGGAAGGTTGCCCGGATCTCGTTCTGTAAATACTTTTATCTCTTTTTCATCAACGAAAATAGAATCCTCTTTAGCCTGAATATCAGCATCCAGGATACCGAGGACAGAATCATACTTTAGCAGATGAGCCAGGGTGTTTGCGTCAGTAATATCATTGACAGCTGTGATTTCTACGTCAGGATCTTGATATGAAGCCCTAAAAACATTTCTGCCGATTCTGCCAAAGCCATTTATGCCAATTTTAATGCTCATGAAATACCTCCATATTATTTATAATATTCCAGGTTATTTAAGTAACATAAATCAATGTCAGTTGCAAGCATACGGGGTCAAGTCTTCATATCCCACATTCCCTTCTCAGCTTTTATCCATTTTCCATTTACTATTTCCCATTTTCTAAGTAACATACATATCGACATTATTTATGAAAATATATACAACTAACTCTGAGGAAGAAACTTTAAAGCTGGCAAAAAATATTTCCTCTAATTTCAAAGGGGATGAAGTTGTGTTGCTTGTTGGAGAACTCGGTGCAGGAAAAACCGTATTCACCAAGGGTATTGCTGCAGGGTTAGGATTGGCTGACCATAACAGAGTGTGCAGTCCTTCATATACTCTGATCAATCTTTATAAAGCAAAATTCCCCCTAATCCATATAGACCTCTATCGCCTGGAAAACAAAGCTGATATTTTTGAACTGGGATGGGAAGATTATCTTGGACAGGGAGTAATAGTGATAGAGTGGGCTGATAAGTTGGATTTCAACGGACCGGCTATTCGAGTATTAATTAAGGTTGGAGAAAACGAGCAGCGGGTTTTCAGATTGGATTATTAAGAAATAATCCAGGTTCATAGAAGGGGAACTTATGAAAGATTACTGACTGCTTTTAGGAGCCTTTGGGTAGATAGGGAGATATCATCTGCACCGAGAATTGCAGATATTACTGCAATACCGTCAGCTCCGGCTGCCATAACTTCTGATGCGTTGGAAGAATTAATCCCCCCAATAGCAAGTATTGGGATATTAACCTGCTTGCACATTTCCTGCAAACCTTTAAGGCCCAATTCAGGATCCAGGTCTTTTTTTGAATCAGTGTAAAAAAGGGGGCTGGCACCCAAATAATCCGCTCCTTCAGTTTCAGCTTTGATTGCTTCTTCAACCGTATTGACACTGATTCCTATGATTTTGTCATTTCCCAGGATTTTCCGGGCCTGGGAAAGCGGCATGTCTTTTTGTCCCAGATGAACTCCGTCCGCCTTGCAGGCCTGGGCGATATCTACTTTATCATTTATAATAAAGGGAATGTTATGCGGGCCTAAGATATTAGACATCCTTAAAGCTAAGTCTAGAAATTCTCCAGCATCAAGATTTTTTGCTCTTAATTGGATTATTGAAGCCCCGGCCTTTACAGCCTTCAAGGTCAAGGCCGGCAGGTCTTTTCCTGCTGTAAAATCTGCATCTGCCACCAGACAGAGTTTCCAATTTTTGATTTTCATAGCTAATAAAATTATAGCAGTTGCATTTGCTCCAGGCAAGGGGGTGCAAAGGGGGCTTATTGGACAAGAAGTTTGCAATAATCAGGTAGTTCAGGTATAAAGCTTAAGGAAGAAAGGAGGAAAAAATGCAGACTTTATCTGAGTACTTTAACTATATTATGGGAAATATTTATCTCAGGTTTATATTTATCCTGGTCATTACTCTTGTAGCGGCTTTCCTAGTCAAATTAATCGTTAAGCAGGTTCTGAAGCCTCTGGCTAAGAAGACAAAGACAAAGATCGATGATATTCTTGTTAATACCCTTTCAACAATGATTTTTTATGTTATTTTCGCACTTGGTTTTAAAATAGGATTTCAGCATTTCGAATTTAAATCAAGTATTTATAACAGCATAATCGACACTGTTTTAGTCATAATTGTTTGTGTTCTTCTTACCCGGATCATCAAAAACTTTGCTGAATACTGGCAGAGGGACTGGGCTGCTAAGACTGCCTCAACAGCAGATGATAGATTGATTCCTTTGGCAGAGAAAGTAATGAAGGTTGTTATTGTAGTTTTGGGGATTATATTTATTTTTGATTCATGGAGTATCGATATCAGCCCCTTACTTGCGACTGCAGGAATTGCCGGTCTTGCTGTAAGTTTTGCTGTAAAGGATTCTCTGGCTAATATGCTTGGCGGGCTGCAGCTCGTCCTGGATAAGACATTTAAAGTAGGGGACAAGATAAAGCTTGAATCAGGAGAAATGGGAGTGGTTCAGGACATTGGTTTAAGGAGCACAAAATTGAAGACATATGATAATGAAGTGATATATATCCCTAACGGATTCATGGCAAATGCAAAAATAAAAAATTACACAGTCCCGGATTTGACTCTGCGGGTGAATGTGGAATTTGGGGTGGAATATGGCTCTGATCCTGAAGAAGTAAGAAAGGTAGTCTTGGAGGCGATAAAGGGAATAGAGAATGTACTGGAGGCGCCTGCGCCTGTAGTCTCATTTATAAATATGTCGGATTTCTCTCTGGACTTTGTTGCCCGCGCATGGGTAGAGAATTACGGAGATGCATATTCAACAAAATTACTCATGATTGATGTGATTTATTATTCTTTAAACAAAGCCGGCATTGGAATACCCTTTCCAACCCAAACTATTTATACTAAGTCTGAGGATGGAGATAAGAATGCTAGATAGATGTAAGGAAAAGATCATTGAAGTAAAGGATTTTCCCAAGCCTGGGATAGGGTTCAAAGACATCACCCCCTTAATAGAAGATGTAGAATGTTTCCGTTATTTGATCGATAGTATCTCCTTCTGGGCAGAGAAAAAGAAAGCAGAAAAAATCGTAGGTATTGAATCACGCGGATTTTTATTCGGGGCTCCTGTAGCCTATAACCTTGGCTTGGGGATGGGAGTTGTGCGTAAACAAGGGAAGCTACCTCGGGAAACAGCTTGTGTAAAAGCGCCTAATGAATATGCTGTGGAATATTTCGAAATGCACAAAGACAGTATTTCTCCGGGACAAAGGACCTTTATTGTGGATGACCTTATTGCTACCGGCTCTTCATCAATAAGTGCTATCGATCTGGTGCAGGAGATTGGGGGAGAAGTCACAGGATTTGCTGCAGTAGTGGACCTTGCTTTTTTAAACGGGATTGAGGCTGTTAAAAAGGCTCATCCGGAGGTTGAAATATTTTCTCTTATTAGCTTTGAGGAATAAGGGCCTATTATGCAAAACTGGCTGAACCGGGTTTTTAAACTCGAAGAAAACAACACCACCCTGCGTACAGAAATGCTAGGTGGTACGACTACGTTCATGACGATGTCCTATATAATTTTCTTTCAACCGGCAGTATTATCTGCAAGCGGAATGGACCAGGGCGCAGTTATGGTTGCTACCTGTATTTCGTCAGCATTAGCTACTCTTTTAATGGGACTTTTGGCAAAATACCCCATAGCTCTGGCTCCTGCAGTGGGACATAATATCTTTTTTGCCGTGATTGTCTGCGGGACAATGGGCTATTCATGGCAGGTTGCCCTGGGTGCGGTATTTATCTCAGGTTCGGTTTTTGTCCTCCTTTCCCTTGCTGGGGCTTGGGGAAAACTGGTTTCTGCCGTTCCTGATTCACTCAAATATGCAATTGCCGTAGGCATAGGGTTTATGATTTCTTTTGTGGGTATGGAATATTGCGGCCTGGTAGTGGATACGCCGGGTGTTTTGGTAGGGATCGGGGATTTGACCAGCAAGCCGGTTATCCTGGCTTTGTTTGGAGTGATGTTGACAGCGGTTTTGATGGTATTAAAGGTGAGGGGAGCCATTCTTATAGGGATTTTGGCAACCGCGTTTTTAGGAATTCCCCTGGGGGTGGTCCGATACAATGGAATTTTGGCGGCTCCTCCCAGTATTTCTCCAACTTTTTTTAAACTGGATATTATTGGAGCTTTTCAGACAGGCCTTATTTCTGTTGTTTTTGTCTTCTTTTTTTTAGACCTTTTCGATACGGTGGGTACTTTAATCGGAGTCAGCAGTCAAGCTGGTTTTTTGAAAAAGGGAAAACTTCCCCGTGCCAATAAGGCTATGTTTGCTGATGCAGTAGGAACTGTAAGCGGCGCCTTATTGGGGACCTCGACTGTAACCAGTTATATTGAAAGTGCTACGGGGATAGCCCAGGGTGCCAGGACCGGATTGGCCAATATTTTCACATCATTTTTCTTTTTGATAGCCCTTTTTTTCAGCCCCTTGGCTGAGATGATTGGGGGTGATTATGTTTACAATGATATGATCTTGCGTCCGGTAATCGCACCGCCTTTAATAATAGTCGGTTTTTTAATGATAAAAACTATTACCCGTATTAAATGGGCTGACCTTACCGAAGGTTTGCCTGCTTTTTTGACTGTGATTGTAATACCGATGACATTAAGTATAACTGAGGGGATTGCCTTTGGATTTATTAGTTACTCGATTTTGAAGCTTGTATCAGGAAAAGGGAAAGAAGTGCATTGGATGATCTACTTGTTTGCTGTGCTGTTTATACTAAGATATATAATTACCTGAACTATTCATAAGAAATGTCGATATGTATGACATGCATTTATGAATAAATGTTCTACACTGATTGATATATAAATTCTAATTACCTTTTTGTTCATAATGCAATCTATATTTATAATCGACATTTCTTACCCTCCGGGCGAGCCGATCTCACCGCATCTGCTTTGTTGCAGCGGATTCGCGGTGAAGGACCACAGCTTCATCCCCTGCGCCTTGCATCTGCGGCAACCTCGACTCGTGAATAATCCAGGTTCTCCTGAACTATTCATAAGGGATGAAATTCGGGTGTGGCTTGAGCTCGCTTCAGATTTTTAACGCCATTCTTCTTCGTTTTTCTCGGCGCTTGCGCAACTCCCCCCGTCCGTGGGTCAAACATGCTCAACGTCCGACTACGTCGGATTCCCTCGAAAAAACTCATCAGAAGGCTAAATCTTCAATGTCGCTTCAGCCACATCAGAATTTCATAATAAGCAAATCTTTAGGTTAAAATTTCTCGGTTTTACCATTTACCATTTACTTTTTTCTATTCTCTGTTTTTCCTCTGCATTTCCTGAAGTTCCTGTTTTTTCTGTTTTTCCGTATCTACGGCAACCTTGACTAGTGAATAATCCAGGTTAGTTGATATAAATTCAGGTAGATTAGGGGATAGAGAGTTTGACATAGTTCTAATTTTAACTTATCTTATATTTACACTGTTTTTAATAAATAGTAATCAAAGGGGATAGATATGTCAGATTTTTTTCAAAATGGTGTGATAACGACTTTTCATAAACTAGGCAAAACAGATGTAAAACGCCTGGAACAGGAGCTTAAGAAGTTCTCAGGAATAAGGCCGATTGCTTTGGTATTACCTTCTCTCTATCGTGAGTTTGAAAGCGGAGCGTTGCCAAATATTATGGGAACACTGCGAAAAGTTAGGTATCTTAATGAGATCGTTTTATGTATGGATAAATGTAATATAGCCCAGTTTAAAAGAGTCAAAAAAGAATTTTCTTCTATTAAAAAGCTTTCGTTAATATGGAATGATGGTCCCGGCCTGAAAGAATGTTACCGGATTTTAAAAGAGAACAGCCTTTCTCCCGGAGAGGCCGGGAAAGGCCGTGCTGTCTGGATCTCATTGGGTTTGGTCCTGGGTAGAGGAGAAAGCAGGGTTATTGCAGTACATGATTGTGATATCGTAAATTACAGCCGGGAATTACTGGCCAGGTTGTGCTACCCGGTGGCTACTCCTAATTATGAATATACTTTTTGTAAAGGATATTACAGCCGGGTTACAGACAGGATGTATGGCCGGGCCACGCGTCTTTTCTTCACTCCTTTTATTCGAGCTCTGGAAAAGATACTGGGGCATCTTCCTTTTCTTGTCTATATTGATAGTTTTCGTTATGCGCTAGCTGGAGAGATAGTTATGCGGCGGGATCTGGCTATGGCAATCCGGATTCCGCGCGACTGGGGATTGGAAGTCGCGACTCTGGCTGAAGTATACCGGAGCGTTACTTTAAACCGGATCTGCCAGGTAGATATAGCTGATAACTATGAGCACAAACATCAAATATTGACACCTGATGACCCGGAAAAAGGAATTCTGAAAATGACAGTGGATATAACCAAGTCCATATTTAGAACCCTGGCATTGGAAGGGGTTCAGTTTCCTGATAGTTTTTTTAAAACATTAAGCAGTATTTATTTAAGGATTGCTCAGGAAACTGTTGTCCGTTATGAGAATGATGCGGCGATTAATGGACTGAATTTTGACCGCCATGCTGAATCAACGGCAGTTGAGGCGTTTGCTAATGGGATTCAATTGGCTGGAGATATATTTTGGAAGAGCCATACAACCGCGACTTTAATCCCAAACTGGCACCGGGTAGCAGCCGCTTTGCCAAGCTTTTTAACTCAATTAGAGGCTGCTGTTAAAAAAGATATTGAAATAAATTAAAGATAGTGAAACATTTTGACTTTCCCAAACGTTATTTATAGTATAAATAACATGCTAACCTGAATTATTCATAAGAAATGTCGATATGTATGACATGCATTTATGAATAGTTCGGGCTATGTAGATAGAGAAAAGAGAGGATTAAAATGACATTTTCGAAAAAATTTCTCACAGTATTTATAATTGTGATTATTATCGGAGCTGTAGTGTATTTCGGATTCATAAAAAGGGGAAGCAACGCTTCTTCCGAGGATTCTGCTCAAGAAAATTCTGAGGCAGATAAAAAAGTCAGTGAATCCAAGATCTCGGTCAAGGTGGCAGAAGTCATACGGGGAGAGCTGGTAATGAAATTGAAGTCTCCTGGAGAAGCGGTGACAAATAAGCGGGTTGATATGAAAGCTGAAATCTCAGGTAAGATAAAAAATATACGTGTAAAGGAAAGCCAGCATGTGAAAAAAGGGGAACTTCTGCTCGAGATCGAGGACAGTGAATACAGACTGGATCTTGAGAATTATGAGGCGGTACGCTTACAGAAACTTTCTGAGATGCTTTTAGAAAAACGTTTTGGAAGCTCAGAAGAGGCGGTAAGTGAGGCTGATAGGCAAAGTGTTGATACGGCCCAGAAGGAATACGAGAAGGCAAGTGCGCTTTTTAAAAAAGGCTTGATATCACAGAATGACTTTGATAAGGCAAGCCAACAGATGGAACTGATATTGATCGAGTCTGGAGGAAAAAAAGATGAGATCATGTCTGCTGCCAAAGGATTGACTCAAGCTGAGATAAATGTAAAAAAATCCAGGTTTACACTTGAGAAGACAAAGATAAGAGCGCCTTTTTCCGGGATTATTACAGATGTTAAGGTATCACCTCAGGAAAATGTTTCCAGCGGAACAGTACTTTTTACTCTGGTTAATATTGATCAGATCCAAGTCCACGCCAAAGTGCTGGAAACTGAGATCGGAAAGATGAAAGTCGGGCGGGAAGCGGATTTGAAATTCAGCGCCTATCCCGGGAAAGTTATGAAGGGAAAGATCATGGCAATAAGCCCGGTGATAAATCCTGAGGATAAAACTTGCAAAGTATTTATCACAGTCAAAAATCCGGATGAGATAATAAAACCCGGAATGCATGCCGAAGTAGAAATTGCTGCTGAAATTTTTAAAGATAGGCTATTAGTGCCACAAGATGCTGTATTAACCCGTGATAACCGGAAGCTTATTTTTGCGATTGAAGACGGAATCGCTAAATGGAAATATATTGATATCGGGCTGGAAAATGAAGATTATGCCGAAGTTCTTAATACTGACAATACAATAGGGGAAATAAAAGAAGGCATGAAGGTGATCGTGGAGGGTCATTTCACAATAGCTCACGATGCTCCGGTTAAGATCATTAATATACCTTAATTACTCACATTTTACGGCTATTTAAGTTTAAACCTAACAGTAACAGTAAAGATAACGCCTCGGGGGCGTCCGTTAATAACCATGGGTTCATAGACCCATTGAGCGACAGCATCTTTGGCTGCCTGGTCGAGCAGGGGGATGGATCTGAGGACTTTCATA
>JAUVXM010000025.1 GCA_030603565.1 Candidatus Aminicenantota bacterium | reverse complement strand
GGTCACTCCTCTGTTTATTGACAAAAAGATGACCACAGTATAAAATCAATTTCAAGTAGATAACAGCCATTTTGTGATGTATCATATTGTTATTAATTAAGTTATAGGATAATTAAATTTCATGTTCCGGACAGCAGTGATTCAGGATACCTTTTTAAATACCAAAAAACAGACTGAATAGCAATAATAATCCCTAATTTATACTCCTTAATCCATAATCCTTAACCCCGAATCCCCTCTCTTTTAAAAATATTTATCCAGAATGCGGTACTGGATAGCTTCTGAAATATGCACAACACTGATGCTTTCTTCTCCCCTCAAATCCGCTATTGTCCGGGCTACCTTGAGGACCCTGTTATAGGCTCTGGCACTGAAACCCAATTTATCTACAGCCATTTCCAAAAGTTCCTCTCCGTCCTTATCCACTGAGCAATATGAGGCAACATCTTTATTCCCCATCTGGGCATTATTGTATATATTTCGTTCCTTAAAACGTCTGGTCTGAATATTCCGGGCACAAATGACTCTTTCACGAATATGTTCAGACCTTTCCCCCTCACGCCGGGAGATAATATCTTTAAACTCTACTTTAGCTACCTCAACCTGGATATCTATCCTGTCCATAAGCGGACCGGAGACCTTAGAATAATAGCGCATCCTCTGGCTGCCAGTACATTCAAAAGCAGAAGCAGACATTCCAAACATAGCATCTTCACAGGGATTCATGGCAGCAACCAGCATAAATAATGATGGATAAGTAACCGTCATGGCAGCCCTGGATATGGTGACTTCCCCGTCTTCCAGAGGCTGCCTGAGACTCTCAAGCACATGTTTCTGAAATTCTGACAGCTCATCCAGAAACAAAACACCATGATGCGCCAGACTGACGTTTCCTGGTTTGGGGATCTTCCCCCCTCCGATCAATCCGGCTCCACTTATTGTGTGATGAGGCGAGCAGAAAGGCCTTTCTCCAATAGCATTTCTATTTTTTAAAAGGCCCGAAGCACTATAAACACGGGTCACATCCAGAATCTCTGAAAAAGTCATAGGAGGTAAAATCGTAGGGAGCCTTCTGGCCATCATTGTCTTTCCCGCACCCGGAGGGCCGATAAGGAGGATATTGTGGGAACCGGCTGCAGCCACCTCTAAGGCACGCTTAACATGCTGCTGTCCTTTTATCTCCTCAAAATCTACATCATGTTCAGAGGCCGGCAGAAGCTCCTCTGGTAAATAACAACTTGGAGCTATTGACTCTGAACCATTGAGAAACTCTACAACCTGCACCAGGTCTTCCATAGCATAAATATCGATTCCCTGGACCAGAGCCGCCTCCCTTTCATTTTCTATGGGGATAACGATTCCTGAATAACCTTTCTCTTTTGCCAGAACTGCTATAGATAGTATTCCTTTCTGAGGCTTTAACCTTCCGTCTAAGGCCAATTCACCCAGAAATAAATATTCGTGAAGTTTTTCCTCAGGAAAGACTTCTAAATGGGCTATAATACCAAGGGCTATAGGAAGATCAAAAGCAGATCCTTCTTTTTTCCTATCAGCAGGGGCTAAATTGATGATTATTTTGCGAGAAGAAAAGCTATATCCGCAATTCTTCAGAGCTGCCCTGACTCTTTCCTTGCTTTCTCTGACCGTTGTATCCGGCAGGCCAACAGTCACATAAGCCGGCATACCAAAAGAAATATCGACTTCAACTTCAACGATATAGGCATCGATCCCAATTAAAGAAGCACTGGCGATTTTGAATAACATATCTTCTCATCTGTATAGACGTACGAATACTCCTATTATTTTCATTGGAATATTTTTTTTGGGGTCAGGTCTTGTTTTTTGCTTAAAAATGAAAAATATTATAAATAAAGCAAAAAACAAGACCTGACCCCTTATTTCAGATGCGAAAATTCTTTAGATAGATTCTCGACTTCGTTTTCGATATCCCTCTGGCTTCTAAATTTTATTTTTGTCATACGAATAGGGGCTTCTTCTTGTTTCGATACAAACTCTACATCCTCTCCGGCGGCTTTCTTAACCTCTTCCATTACTCCCTCTTTCAGTTTTTCTCTCTCCCTCTCAGCTTCTTCTATGATTATTTTCCGTTCTTGCTTATCTTTTTCTGCAGGCTCTCTTTTTTCACCAAAAACTTTTTCCCTAACATACGGGACTGTGATTTTAGCTATTGCTTTTAGGGTTTCAAATACTCCTTCTCCATTGATAGCAGAGGACTCATAAAAAGGAAGCTTCAAAGGATTTAAGAGACTGTTGAATGTTTCAACTGGAATAAGAGTCTCCAAGTCTCTCTTATTATACTGGAAGACAATAGGAATAAAATTTAAGTCAACATTGTATTCTAAAAGGTTTTTTCTCAGGCCGTCAAAATTTTCTAAATTTGCATCAAGAAGAGGAATTTGAGAATCAGCCACAAAAACAAGACCATCTGCGCCCTTAAGAACACTTTTTCTCGAGGCTCCATAAAAGACCTGACCCGGAACAGTCATTAATTGAAAATGGATTTGGAAATCATGGATCATACCTGCCTTTATTGGCAGCAGATCAAAGAAAATAGTCCGCTCAATAGGAGTTTCCAAACATAAAAGCTCTCCTCTGGAGCTATTGTCCATCCTGCTGTATATATAACGAAGGTTTGTAGTTTTTCCGCTTAGACCCGGCCCATAATAAACTATCTTAATAGCAATGTTCTTGGTAGTATAGTTTACAAAAGCCATTTGTCTTATATTTTTTTAACACAATAAGGGGGTATAGTCAAATTTATCCAATATTTTCTTATGGTTTTAAAAATCCAAAAAGCTTCCTGTATTTATCCATGATTTTTTCCCAGGAATAATTTTGTTGTATATATTGATAACCGTTTTCGCCCATGATTTTTCGCAATCTATTATCCTTCCGAAACAGAGAAAGAGCCAAGGCAAACTCATTGCTGCTGGAATACCAAAGTCCGCAATTTCCTTTGAGACAATGCTGCTTAAGGGGCTCAGTCTTTCCTTGAACCAAAATCGGCGTTCTTACTACTAGGGACTCCTGGGCTGCCATGCATAGACTTTCCAGATAGGAAGAATGAATAGTCACCAAAGCATGCCTCATGGCGGCATTTTTGTCTTCCGGCGGAACAAATCCAAGGTATCTGATATTAGGATGAGAGGGTAAATCCATCAGGAGCTTTCCAATAAGCACTAGCTCCATGCCAGGATTATCCTGATTATACAGCAGGAAATAGTCTATAAGTTCCTGACAACCTTTTCCGGGCTCGATCCTTCCGGCGTATAGGATATACGGCCGTTCTATTCCATACTTTTGTGAAAAAACAAGCTCCTTTTTATCTTCGGGAATATCTACTCCTACACCAACAATATCACTGTATTTTCCCTTAAACGAAAACTGCTTGTTCAGCATAGTTTTTTCAGCTTCAGTGTTATAAACAAAAGCTTGAGGCGCAGAAAAGACTTCCTGCATTATGTCAAGATAAAGAGCCGGCTCATCATGGGCAGTTGGGACAAGCGCTTTCTTGCCCTTAACTTTTTTCAGCCCCCAATAAGTATTGTAATAAAGGTAAGTAAAAAAAATAAAAAAATCATGATCCTGATCTTCTTTACCTATCGCTTCTAACAGATCAGGACAACAGGGCCCCTGCCTGTCCATCCATTCGATCTCATGCTCACAGCTGTGCTTATTGGCAAAAATCCAATCAGAATATTTATTAAACGAATCAATATCCCTTTCCTTATCCACTTCAAATCGCTTGATCAAAACTCCATTAAGTATTGTTTCTCCCGGCAGATATTCATTCTTCCAGGTAATATAGTCTTTAGCAGCGGTAGTATAAACTGTGCAGTCATGTCCTGTTGCAGCCAACCTCTCTGCCACCAGCCGGCAGTGCAGTTCAGACCCCCCCATAACCTCCTTTCCATATCGTTGTACTACAAACGCAATTTTCATCTATTCTGTACCATTCATAAAATATGTTTCTACGATTACAAAGTGTTAACCGCTCTCCGCCGTTAAAGTATTAAAATGGTTGAGTAAAAGAGCTTTTAAATCCTGTTCTCTGTATTTTTTAAGCTTCCGTTTTTGCCCTTCAATAACTGCAGCTTTAAATTTTTTATCCCGGGCTGCCAGATGAACCAGTTCTCCAACGTAGTCGACTCTTTTATGATTGATAAGAATCCCTGAATCTCCCAAAGTATACGGAACAGCGGTACAGTTATAAGCAATAACAGGAAGCTCAAACATCATACATTCAATAAAAGGAAGCCCGAAACCTTCATGTTCACTTAAGGAAAGAAAGACATCCGAAACCCGGTAGAGCGCAAACATTTCTTCGTCAGAGATATGGCCGGTAAAACATATTTCCTCCGGCTTAAGATAGAACTCATCAGCCATACGAATAAGTCCTTCATAATACTTCGGTAAAGAAGATGTCTTGCCTGTAATGATCAGCCGTATAAGAGGGGAGATATACTTTTTATAGTAAAAAGTCGTCTTTATCAGATCTTCTATTGCTTTATTGGGCACAATGCGTCCAATAAAAAGGATATTTGTCCTATCATCATCAAACAGGTCGAACATGAACCGGCTGAACGGTTTTTCATATTTCTTATAATCGACAAAAAGTGGAAAAACAGCGGTTTTTTTAAAACCAAACTCAAGCAATTCCCTGCGGTTAAACTCAGAATCGGCCAGGGCTAAATCCACATATGGAGTTAATGACCTCAGTTCTTCTCTTCCCAATCGGCACAACCGTGCCATTTCCCGGCTGTAATCTGTGAAATATTTTTCCGGGGTAATATTATGATAAAGAATCACTTTCTTGCTTTTTAGCTTAATAAACGCAGGTGTCAAAGGAGATGGCATAGCAAAATGAAAGAAAGACACATCCCCGGCTGAGGGTGCTTTAAAATTGGCAAATAGCTCGGATTCATTTTCCAGGCCTTCGTCTCGCGTCAGACAATAAATCTGAGATTCAAATCCCTGGGATAAAAAATATTGTTTCATATGGGTAGCAGTATCGCCGATCGCATCTCCTCTGTGATAGGCGGGAATTAGTTGGTCTACTCTCATCTTTTTTCAACCTTTTTAATATACTCAAGTAAAATCCGGCTCACATTACTCAGGGCATATTTTTTTAGAGCCTTTTTCTGTGACATAACCACTTTTTCTCTTAACCCCCGGTCTTGATACAGTTCATTCAGTAAAGCGGCAGTAGCGGCAAAATCCTTATGCCGGAGCAGTATTCCTCCTGAATTCATAGTTTCTTCTACAGCCCCGGCTGCAAAAGCTACTACAGGAATTCTTTTATAAAATGCTTCCAGAAGAGGAACACCGAATCCTTCATGGGCACTCATGCTTAAATATACATCTGCAGTATTGAAATAAGCAACAAGTTCCGGAAAGCTAAGGTGTCCGGTAAAATGGACGTCTTCCAGCTCAAGCTTTTGCACCAAATCCTGTAATCCAGCCAAATATTGTTCCATTCCCCGGTAATCTCCTGCCAGTATTAGTCGTGAATCAGAGTTAAAATATTTATTATAAAAATAAAAAGTCTTAATAACATCCTCGAATTTTTTATTGGGGATGACCCGGCCTACAAAAAGAAGTGTAAATTTATTGTTAGAAAATATCTTTTTTACCACCGGATCACCGGGACGGTCGAACTTGGCAAAATCCAGCAGCAACGGCAAGACACTGGTGTTTCTATATCCGACTCTTTCCAGTTCTAGCCGGTTAAACTCCGAATCACCCAGAGCTAGATCGACCTTATCCACAAAAAGATTGATTTCCAGCCGGCCTTTATAACACTCCCGCGTTAATATGCGATGGTAGTCAAGAAAATATTCGTAGGGAGTTATATTGTGATAGATCATAATTTTTTTGTCAGGAATCCGGAAAAAAACCTTGGACACCGGTGAGCCGATTGAAAAATGAAAAATCACCACATTCTTTGAAGAGCTGTACTTTTTATATTCACGATAATCCTTAATGTGTTTTGCCATGCGGGGATCGAAAAACTTGACGAATATCTCAGAGCAGTACCCCTTTTCCTTTAGAACTTCACGGATTTCCATCATCTCATTGGATATGGCATCCCCATAGCTCAATGAAGTTGCAAACTGGTGGACTTCCATAATTATTCCTTTTCCAAGCACTTTAGAAGAGACAGATATTTTTTTTCGATAGTTCCCCAGGTATAATTATCCTGAAAATACTTACGGCCGTTTTTTCCCATGCGGGAACGAAGCCTAGACGAGCCCAGAAAAAGCATGAGCGCCTCTTTAAATTCTCTGTAATTTTCATAGTACAAGCCGGCCCTGCTCCTTTCACACTGGCCTTTTAATACCTCACAGCAGGCATTAGCTAGGACCGGTTTATGCATAGCCCATGCTTCGTTTGTGACCATGGACAGGCTCTCATAAAACGAAGGCATAAGTAAAAGCAAAGCTTTGTTAAGGGCAGAAAACTTTTCCTCCTCGGAAAGAAATCCGAGATAAATTATGTCAGGATGGATTGGGATCTTTAACACGGTGCTGCCTACCAGCACCAATTTGATATTGGAGCCGGTTTCTTCTTTATAGCGGCTAAAAAAATCAAAGAGCTCAGCACACCCTTTGTTTTTATCGATACGTCCTATATAGATAATGTAATCATCTTTTATTCCATATTTCTGACAGAACTGTTTTGAAAAGATATCCTCCGGGACCTCAGCTCCTACACCCGCTATTTCCCCCTTAACATTTTCATTGCCGGAAACCGTATTAATTAATTTTTTTTCTTCCGCCGAATTATACACGATTCCCCGGGGTTTTCTGAACAGATCCTTAAATATTTTTAAATAGATAACAGGATCATGCTCTGCAGTAGGCACAAGAATGCTTTTGTGAGGCGCAGCCTTGACCCCCCAATAGGAGTGATAGTATCGATAGCTGAAAAAGATAAAATAATCATAATCATCTCTATGTCTTTTGATATAATCAATAAGATCGGGGGAAAAAGGACCCTCCTCCTCTAACCACAATATTTCGTCTTCTTTTTTATGTTCGCTTTTCAAAACAATATTCTGGACCTTGCCGAACCTCTCCGGGTTTCTGGTTTTTATAACCGGGAATCTCCTGACTGGAACGCCATTGACCGCTGCATCTGAGGCTGTATAATAATTCTCCCATGTAATATAATCCAGAGCCCTGGTTGTCAGGACTTCGACATCCCAGTATTTTTTCATATGTTCAGTGACCCAGCGGCAATGAAGCTCAGCCCCACCGCTTATCTCCAGGCCGTATCTTTGAACAACAAAAGCGACTTTCATTTAAAGGCTTTCTTCTCCAGCACTTGTTCTTTCCGGCTCAGGAATTCAAAATCTTTTTCCATTATCCTGATCTTGACTTTCGTGCGTTCCTCCTCAATTTTCAGCTTTGTCAATTCAACCACAATATTATGACAGAGACTATGCAGAGTCTTTACATATTCCATAGTTTTATCCAAGTCTTCCAATCTAAGGGAAATTTGATCATACCTTTCATTGAACCTGTCGATTTTTAAATCTAACCTTTCGGATGTAGAGTATAATTCTCCACTTAATTTCGTCAGGCTCTGCTCCATCTTGGTGTTAAAATAATCCAACCTTTTATTCACATGATAGAGATTATAAACAGTCTGCATTAAATCATGATGTACAGGTAGTATCAGCAGTTTAATCAGAGGGGAAAACGGCTTCATTAGCTTCAACAGGATTCTTCTCCATTTAGGCAGCACCATGGGAACCTGTTCCGGTTCAGGTATTTGCAAAGCCGGCTTAGAGGTAGATTCGGTTTTTTTAGGTGGAGGCGGTTTCTTTGGTGGAGAAGCAGCCTTTGCCTGAATCTGTTTCATGATATCAGTCACATCAATATTGTCATAATCTATTTTTATATCAGTCATTTGAATTTCTTGAATTCCTGTTTTTTTTACTTTTAAACATCAAATTCTCATAAACACTTTGGACATCCTGAATATCCAGAAGCGGATTCAGCTGCATATTTTCTATCTCTTCTATTTCCTGTTCACTAAATACTCTTTTTTTCTTCTTTTCAGCCAAAATCTTCTCAATCTTATCAGAAAGCCGTTTTTGCTCTCTCTCATCCAAAGATTTGATTTCTAAAAAATTTTTCATAACCGTCTCACTTTATCTGATATTTCTTCCCCTATTTTAAAGTAAAGAGTCGTTTTAAATCAAACTAATTTTCAACGGATATATCCTAATGCCTTTAACTGCTCTCTGAGCTTTTCATTCATCACAGCTTTACCGGTCATACGCTTTTCAGCTGTCCGAATTATCTCATCTATCCAATCTATAATCCGGTTGACAAGCTCAATGTTTTTCCCAGCTGTATTGTTCTTTTCAAACGGATCGACTGACAGATCATAAAACTCGACAGGCCCGGCCTCCGGAGGCGGGAAGGTGAAAAAATCCAGTTCCGCAGGGCTGAATCTTTGGCTCAATATGAGCTTTTTCTTCCCCCGGTTTGTAGAAATCTTCTCAGGTATATGTGAATTTAAAATATTGCCTCCGAGTTCTGCCAGAAAAACCCTATCTTTTTTCTCTCTTCCCCTCAACACCGGAATAAGGCTTTTTCCATCAATTTTCAATCCTGAAGAATCCACTCCCATCTCATCACAGATAGTGGGCATAAGGTCAACCAAAGACACAATAGATTTACTTCTCTGCCCTTTGTATTTTAAGTCCGGAAACTTGATTATTAACGGGACTTTAATTAATTCATCATATAAAGTGTGCCCGTGCTCCCAGCCGCCGTGGTCAAAAAACTCTTCTCCGTGATCGCTAGTTACAATTATCATCGTCTGCTGATAAAGTCCAAGTTGTTTAAGCTTATTTACCAGCTGCCCAATAAGCTTTTCATCCGTGTAGCGTATTTCACCATCATAAAGACCGATAATATTCCGAACCTCCGGTTCAGGGATTTTTTTGAAAATATTGCTGAGGCCACCCAAATGGCCCTTCAGATCGATATTTCCCACCTTTGCTTTTTCATCCAAGAACATCACCTTATATGGATAAGGGCAAACATAGGGGTTATGGGTTTGATAAGTGTGAATGAAGAGAAAAAAATCTCTATCCTGCTGCCGGTCGATCCAATCAGATACAGCTCCATAAACTCGCTCGGCTGAATCCTGATGAAATACTCCCCCAACACCCTCATTGTACGAGTCAAACCCTTTAGAAAATCCATAACTGGAGCTGACAAATCCACCACCCGTAAAGGCAGCGCAGGAGAAGCTATTTATCCGCATCATATCCGCCAGTGTGATTATCTCCGGATCTATTCTATCATCTTCGTGACTGACCTGATGATGAATGCTGTGAAGTGAAGTCAATAGGGAAATATGCGAAGGAAGAGTCCAGGAAGAAGAAGCATATGTATTAAGAAAAACCGAACTATCTGCAGCTAAAGCATCAATATTGGGACTTGTCTCTCTGTCATAACCGTAACAGCCCAGATGATCAGCCCGAAGTGTGTCTATGGAAATCAATATAACATTACGAGTATCGGCTTTTTTTGAGTATAGGACCGGATTAACCCAGAATGAATAATTTTGGCTGCTTCCCGTGGTTTCAAATATCAAGTATGCCTTTTTTTGCTCATAAGGCAATTTGACAGAATAGCGGATAAATGAAAAACTTCCCTCCTGATCACCTGAAGGGCCGCTAATATATTTTTGAAAAACGGTTTTTTTTCTGCCGTTTATCTCCAGCGTAATTACAAAATTAACCCCATTACTGTTTTCATCTTGGGAAGTCTGTTCTTTTTCAGAATGCTTATCCCGAATAATACCTATCCCAAATTCCAGGATCGAATTCCCTCTTAGTTCGCAGGTGATCCTGTATTCGCTATCAGGAGGTGAAAAAACTATATTCCTCTCAGTACCTCCAAGTCGTAATTTTCTTTTAATAGCAAACGGATTCTCTCCCGCACCTGCATCCAGAAGCAGGGAGGATTTGAGCGGGTAGCTCTTTTTTTTCGACTGCTCTGAACCATAATCATTGCTCAAAGGTGTACGGACAATGTTATTTTTCTCAAGATGGTCTATTATCCTAAATATTTCAGAGTTATTATCTGATTCTTTTGAGCAGGATAAAAGAAAAATAAAGATAATAGCAATTATTGCAGCAAAAACTTTATCCTTATCCATTTGCTCAGCTCTTACAAACATTGTAGGTTATTTTCTCTAAAGGTTCAATCATCCATTCTCCTGAAAGCAGCTTGATTTTTTCCTCTTCTCTTTCTCTTGAGTTCCCATCCAATTTTTTTCCTAACTTTCTAAAGTTGTAAGGCATGGACACAGGTTAGTCCCTTCGAAAGACAGGGATTTCCCCCAGCGGGGAAATCCCTTCCTGTCCTCACAACGCTCTCCTCGAGATTTTCTCGTGGAACCATGCCCGCGTTGTTCCGGATGGCTTTCTCCGGGATTTACCAGTATCCATGCCAAATCTTAGCCTGAATTATTCAGAAAAAAATGGGGGGATCCAGTCTCTCTATTTACTATTTTCCATTTTCTAAGTATCATACATATCGACATTTTTTATAAATAGTACAATCTGAATTATTTACGAGTCAAGGTTGCCGCAGATACGGAAAAGCGGAAAATAGTTAATGGGAAATTGTAAATGGTAAAAATCGTGAAATGTGAATTGTAAAATGTGAAATGTTATGGTAAAAGATTTGTAGCTATGAAATTCTGATGTGGCTGAAGCGACATTGAAGATTTAGCCTTCTGATCTGAAATATGATCCTGGATTATTCACGAGTCGAGGTTGCCGTAGATACGAGGCGTAGCGGATGAAGCTGTGATAATTCACCGCGAATCCGCTGCAACGAAGTAGATGCAGTAAGATCGGCTCGCCCGGAGGGTAAAAAGTGCCAATGTTAAAATTAGATATTGGTTTTTTTAGTACATCATTGGCAATTTTTATGAATAATCAGGATCCGCAGGCGCCGAGAAAATCGAAGAGGAATGGCGTTAAAAATCTGAAGCGAGCACAAGCCACACCTAAATTTCATCCATATCGACATTTCTTATAAATAATTTGGATAATGCTTTATAACAAAAAGATCAGAATCGGAGTAATCGGCGGGGCAAAACCTGATGCACATGCCAGAAAAACTGCATTTGAAGTCGGAAAACTTATTGCAGAAAAAGGCGCCATACTTGTTTGTGGCGGATTAAGCGGGGTTATGGAAGCAGCGGCACGGGGAGTAAAACAAGCCGGAGGATTAAGCATAGGTATTCTCCCGGGGAATTCTCCCCAAGATGCCAATCCACATATTGATATTGCTATTGCAACCGGTTTGGGTTATACCCGCAATTCCCTGGTAGTAATGAACTCTGATATTTTAATTGCAATTGACGGACGATACGGCACCCTCTCTGAAATTGCATACGGCCGTGTCCAAGGTAAAAAGGTCATCGGCATCTCGACCTGGGACATAAAAGGTGTTATCAAAGCAGAAACTGCGGAAGAAGCAGTCGATCTGGCCTTAAAAAACATATATCCTTTGATAAGATAATATCAAGATCAAGCAAGAAGGCAAATAATAGTACAGTCCCACTCGGCAAATGAAACAGACCTATAAAATAACCATCAGTTATGATGGGACAGATTATTTTGGCTGGCAGCGGCAGCCGGATAAAAAGACTATCCAAGCAGCATTGGAAAATGTTCTGTACAATTTCCTCTCAAAAAAAATCAATGTTATCGGCGCCGGCCGTACAGACGCTGGAGTACATGCTGTAGGCCAGGTCGCTCACTTTATGGCCGATATGAAGCTCGACAACTCAGAACTTCAGCAAGCGATAAACGGCCAACTTCCCCATGACATTAGGGTTACAGCCCTGGAAAAAGCCGACCCCGATTTTCACGCCCGCAAATCTGCCCGCTCAAAAATATATCAATACAGAATATTCAACACACGTGATATCAGTCCTTTTCTGATAAGATATGCCCTGTACATTCCCTCTCCCCTTAATATTATAAAAATGAAAAAAGCAGCAGCGCATTTTATAAGAGAAGATGATTTTTCTTCTTTTTCCTCCAACCAGTTGCTACATCCGGTAAGAAATGTCTTTCGTTCTGAGATAAAAAAGAAAGGTAAGGAGATTATTTATACTGTCGAAGCTACAGGATTCCTAAAATATATGGTAAGGACCCTGGTCGGCACCTTGTTAGAAATCGGGAAAGGCAAGCTGGAGCCTGAAGATATTGATAAGCTCTTTAATCTAAAAAAACGGTCTCTCTCATCCCCTACCGCTCCCTCAAAAGGGCTGTGCCTGATAAAAGTTAATTATTGAATAATCCACGTTAGCCTGAACTATTCATAAAGCTCTTGCTATTGTGACCCTGCCCCAGGCGAATGTTACTATCACAGCCAAAACATTCCCCAGTACCAATCCTATCCAGACACCGGTTAATCCTAATCCAAAGACAATACTAAATAGATATGCTATGGGCACCTGTAATATGATAGTCCTTAAAATAGTGACTATTAAAGACCTTGTCCCCATGCCTATTCCCCGAAACATAGCGGAAGTCAACATACCTAAAGGCACAGTTGGGTAAAATATTGCTGTTATACGAAGGAATCTCACCAGATCTGCTGATATATGCGCCGCTTCTTTTGAATATGTAAATATGTAAGAGACTTGGGAGGCAAAGACAGCAATAATCACCCCGACACTTAATTCAATAATTACCCCTATTTTAACAGCATAGAGATAAGCAGTGCTCAGTTTATATTTATCTTTTGCCCCAAAAGCAGCTCCTGTTACAGCTGTCACCCCTGTAGCTAAACCAATCAAAGGTATAACCCCCAGCATCACTATCCTCCAACCGCTTGTAAAAACTGCAACTCCGTCATCTCCGTTCACAATCTCGATAATAATAATAAGAAAAACCATAGTAACAGACATGGAAAGCTGGGCTAATGAAGAAGGCACTCCTACACTGAGGATCTCTTTCAAAATCTCTTTTTTATATTTAAAATCCTTAAAAATTATATCAACATAGGTATTACGTCTAATAAACAACCAGTAAATGAATAACAAAGAGGTGACCATCAATGAAATGATAGTTGCCATAGCAGCCCCGACTACTCCAAAATCGAGGGTATAAATAAATATAGGATCAAGGATAATATTTAGGCCCGAACCTAATATTAACCCATACATGGCTCTTTTTGCATCGCCTTCCCCTCTAAGTACTGCATTTGCTACATTAGAGAAAATAACAAATACAGAGCCTGCAAAAATAATTCTGGCATAATCAGCAGCCATAAATCCAACCCGATCACTACTGCTAAGAGAGATAAAGATCCCTTTAATAAAGGGCAGGGCAGAAAAAGTCAGAACCAGAGCAATTGTTAATCCCAGGATTAAAGTATGGGCTGCAGTATTACTTGCCCCCTCTCTATTTCTTTCTCCGATCCTTCTTGAAATTGCAGAACTGCCGCCTACCCCAATTCCCATACCAATGGCTATAAGGATTATAAAAAATGGGAAAAACAACCCGATTGACGCTAATTCATCCGCACCCAAACCCGCTACCCAAAATCCATCCACTACATTGTATATGGATTGAACAAGCATACCGATCATCATTGGCACGGAAAGTTTCCGTATTGCCTTTTTGGGTTCGCCCAGGAGATCCCTTACTCCTTGGGTTATATGCTTATCCTCTGTTTCCATTTTATTTACTAATTCTCTCGCAGGTAAAATTATTTCCTGTACCTTCGCCTTAAATAAAAAGGCGCATTATAACAATTCTATCTGGAAATATATAGTATTGCCGAACTTAGATGAAAATTCAAAAAAGACTTCCTCTTATATATCACGTTATATATCACGCTTAATTATTATTATCAATTAGCGCCTAAAGATGGGATTGTTTATCTTTAACTATTAAAACCGAGATCAATTCAGCATTGACTGGATATGCTAAATCACTATAGTATTAATATTTAAGGCAAGAGGATGAAAATAAAGTAAAACTCGTTTTAAGGAGGGCTTTATGCCGGAATATCATCTCAAGAGTAAATATGGACTTGACAATCACGGATTAAAAAACCTGGGGCACGCCCACTGGAATCATAACACTCCAGCCCTTTATGAGGCTATTATCCGCCGCCAGGAAGGTCGAATAGTCCATCTTGGCCCAGTAGTTGTCCGCACCGGTTCTCATACAGGCAGAGCAGCAAAGGACAAGTTCATTGTAGCGGAATCTTCTTCAGAAGACCTTGTCTGGTGGGGAAATATCAATAAACCCTATTCAGAAGAACAATTTAAACTCTTTTTCAGGCGAGTTCAGG
Organism: Candidatus Aminicenantota bacterium; assembly: GCA_030603565.1. Lineage (GTDB taxonomy): Bacteria > Acidobacteriota > Aminicenantia > Aminicenantales > Aminicenantaceae > JAUVXM01. The sequence continues at coordinate 18,984 of JAUVXM010000025.1, read as the reverse complement.
CCTATTTACAGGGAAAAGAGGTATATGTGCAGGATTGTTATGCAGGAGCTGACCTTGATTATCAAATGCCTATCCGGGTAATAACAGAAACTGCCTGGCATAACCTTTTCGCTCGAAATATGTTTATTCAAGCTCCGGTTGAGGCCCTTGAGAGCCATATCCCGGAGTTCACAATTCTCCATGTCCCCAATTTCCAGGCTGAACCTGAGCTTGACAGCACTCATTCTGAGGCTTTTATTCTACTAAATCTAGGCCAAAAACTAGTCTTGATCGGCGGGACCTCCTATGCTGGAGAGATAAAAAAATCAATTTTTACAGTTATGAATTACCTGCTGCCGCAGTCAAAAGTATTATCCATGCACTGCTCAGCCAATATGGGCACATCCGGAGATGTCGCTCTTTTTTTCGGCCTCTCCGGGACCGGAAAAACCACCCTCTCCGCTGATGCCAAACGACGTCTGATAGGTGATGATGAACACGGCTGGTCAGATAACGGAATCTTCAACTTTGAAGGCGGATGTTATGCCAAGGTGATCGGAATTTCAAAAGAGCATGAACCGGAAATATATGAAACCACCCGGCGGTTCGGGACGATTTTAGAAAACGTCGGCTATGATACTGTTACCCGCCGCCTTGATCTAAACGATGCCTCACTGACGCAAAATACCCGCGCGGCTTATCCGCTCCCTCATATTCCCAATGCGATCAGGGAAAAACGAGGCGGTCAGCCTAAGAATCTGATCATGCTGACATCAGATGCGTTCGGCGTCCTCCCCCCCATTGCAAAATTGACCCCGGCTCAGGCTATGTATCATTTCGTTTCCGGATACACAGCCAAGCTGGCAGGTACTGAAATCGGAATAACAGAGCCGCAGGCCACTTTCAGCGCCTGTTTTGGAGAGCCCTTTATGGTATTGCATCCTTTTGAATATGCAAGACTGCTGCGGGAGAAGGTCGCCAAGTATGAGGTAGATTGCTGGCTGGTGAATACCGGATGGACAGGAGGGCCACATGGAGAGGGAAAAAGAATGCACCTACCGTACACAAGAGCGATGGTGAATGCGGCCATAGAAGGCCGCTTAAGTAAAGTGATGTTTGAGAAAGACCCTATTTTTAGGATAAATGTTCCTACAAGTGTACCGGATGTTCCAGCAGAGATTTTAAATCCCCGCAATACCTGGCAGAATAAAAAAGCTTATGACCTAAAAGCTCAAGAACTGGCCAACAAGTTCAACAGCAACTTTTCCCAATACTCAGACCAGGCCGACAACGATCTCCAAGACGCAGGCCCGAATTTGACATCTTTATAAAGATAGTAGCCCGGATTATTCACGAGTCGAGATTGCTGCAGGTGCGAGGCACAGGGTGTGAAGCTGTGGTCCTTCACTGCGAATACCCTGTAACGAAGCAGATGCATAGAGATCGGCTCGCCTGTAAGGTAAAAAAATGGCGATTAAAATTAAAAATAAAAACAAGAAAAAAGTTTCAATAATCATTCTTGAAAAAATCTTGCATATCATTGAAAAAAAAGAATAATAAAAACATCGCCATTTTTTTATGAATAGTTCAGGATAGTAAATATAGAGGATTAATAACAAGAAAAAAGGAAGGCACCTATGCATGGATTGGAACTACTTGACTGGATCGTCATTGCGCTTTATTTTACTGCATTATTCGGCATCGCCATATGGGTCATCAGGCAGAAACAGGATTCTCCTACCGACTACTTCCTCGCCGGAAGGCACATCGGCTGGTTTGTTATCGGAGCTTCAATTTTTGCCTCTAATATAGGTTCAGAACACATAGTTGGGCTGGCCGGGACAGCAGCAAAAAGCGGAGTTGCTATGGGGCATTACGAATTGCATGCCTGGTGCGTGCTGCTTTTGGGTTGGGTTTTTGTCCCCTTTTATATGCGCAGCAAAGTTTTTACCATGCCGGAATTTCTGGAAAAGCGCTATTCCCCTACAGCCCGCTGGTTTTTATCAGTGATCTCACTAGTCGCATATGTGCTGACAAAAGTATCCGTAACCGTGTATGCGGGTGCAGTTGTATTTCAAGCCCTTATGGGTATTAAATTCTGGACCGGAGCATTGATCATTGTAATACTTACTGGAATTTACACAGTTTTAGGCGGACTGCGAGCTGTCGTCTATACCGAAAGCCTGCAGGCAATAGTGCTGATAATCGGTTCAGTCACCGTAACTATTATAGGATTAATCAAAATAGGCGGCTGGGGAAACTTAGTTGCAGTTGCCGGAAGCGAGCATCTAAACCTGTTTTTACCCCTGGATCATCCGGATTTCCCCTGGTTGGGAATGGTATTGGCTCCTCCCATAGTAGGCATCTGGTACTGGTGTACCGATCAATATATCGTCCAACGGGCTTTAGCAGCTAAAAATGAAGCCCAGGCAAGGCGCGGTTCGATCTTTGCTTCCTACCTGAAACTCCTCCCCTTCTTTATTTTCATCATTCCCGGAGTGATCGCTTATGCTCTGACCCAAACCGGCCAGCTTAACCTTCCCGCTTCTGACCAGGCTTTCCCGGTGATGGTGAAAGCGCTATTGCCTGTAGGTTTAAGAGGCTTGGTAGCCGGAGGTTTACTGGCAGCACTTATGAGCTCTCTGGCCGCGGTTTTTAACTCCTGTTCCACCCTTTTTACTATGGATATCTATAAAAAACTCAAGCCCAAGTCATCGGAAAAATCTCTGGTTTCAGTCGGAAGGATAGCAACCGGAGTTGTAGTGGTTTGCGGAGTCCTCTGGATCCCGTTTATGAAACATATTTCCGGAGAACTGTATCATTACTTACAGAGCGTTCAAGCTTACATTGCACCACCAATTGCCGCAGTTTTCCTATTGGGACTATTCTGGAAAAGGATCAATGCCTCAGGAGCGGTCACTGCCCTTTTCGGAGGTTTTGTAATCGGTATGCTGCGGCTGGTCGCAGAGCTTAACAAGGAAGTTTTAACCGGTTGGCTGTATACTTTCGCAGATTTAAATTTTCTCTACTTCTGTGTCTATCTATTTCTGGTATCTATTGCCATGATGATAACTGTAAGCATCTTTACAAAACCACCCTCATATGAAAAGCTCAAGGGGCTGACTTACGCAACAACAGTGCTTGAAGACAAGCAAGCTTCACGGGCAAGTTGGAACAAGAAAGACGTTGTTCTCTCCGTTATCATCCTGGTGATCATCGCGCTGGTCATGATCTACTTTTCACCCTTGATCATAGGATAAAAAATGCTGACTGACTTAAAAGAAAAAGTATGGAAAGCTAATTTAGACCTGGTAAAATATGATCTGGTGACATTGACTTGGGGAAATGTCAGCGGCATAAACCGCGAAAAAGGACTGGTCGCCATCAAACCAAGTGGGATGTCTTATGAAGCCATGAAGCCGGAAGATATTGTTATAGTCGATTTGTCCGGAAAAGTGGTCGAAGGGAAGCTTCAACCTTCCTCAGACACCCCTACTCACCTGGAACTCTATAAAGCATTTAGAGAGATTTCGGGAGTAACCCATACTCACAGCGAATTTGCGGCCATGTTTGCCCAGGCTTACAGGGAAATCCCCTGCTTGGGAACAACTCACGCAGACCTATTTAAGGGGGACATCCCCCTTACCAGGATGATGAAAAAAGAAGAAGTGGAAAATGACTATGAAAAAAATACCGGCAAAGTGATTATAGAACGTTTTGCCAGGCTTAATCCTTTAGAGATGCCCGCTGTTTTGGTTGCCGGCCACTCTTCTTTTTCCTGGGGAAAAAGCCCGGATGAGGCGGTTAAAAACAGCCTGATCCTGGAAAAGGTTGCAAAGATGGCCTTGGGAACGCTTTGTTTAAATCCGGAATGTGATAATTTTCCGGACTATCTTTTAAACAAACATTATCAGCGCAAACACGGCCCGAAAGCCTATTACGGCCAGAAAAAATAATTAGAACAAATAGGGACACATTCTATTTTTCCTTCTACCTGCTTTTTCTTTTGGCTCCTTTGGCCCTTTAGAGTCGGACCGCCCGCAGACAGCCCCCCCCTCCTAAAACGCAACTTAAAGTTAAAGATTTTTTTAGGAGGGACTAAAATATTTAACCATAACAAGGGCATCTTCTCCTGGGTCCCGGTAATAATCCTTGCGTATCCCTAAAGATTTAAATCCGTATTTTTCATATAACCGCCTCGCTGCATAATTGGACGGCCTAACTTCCAGAATAACTGATTTTGCTCCATATTTTCTTATCTGAGCTATAATCCGGGTTAAAACTTTTTCTCCTACTCCCAGTCTTCTGAAATCAGGGTGAATAGCAAAATTACTTATCTGGGCTTTTTCTTCCATTAACCAGAATATAATATAGCCGATTATCTTTTCCTGGTGACTATGCACAACAACAAAGGGAAACGATATCCCCCGGTTATTTATCTCGCCCTTAAATGCCGATTCCATCCAGGGATGAGAAAAAGACAGTCTTTCGATCTTCAAGACAAAAGGCACGTCCCGCTCCTCCATAACCCGTAAAAAAAAAGATGTTTGAGGAAGCTTAGCCTTTATGATGTTTTTCCTCCGCCTGAGATTTGCGAAAGTAGAGCGGCTCAAGTTCACGAAAATCTTTCCCCTTACCGGCTTTCAGATCTTCATATCCCAGCAATCCGACTTCATGAGCTATAAAAAAAGATCTTAAAGGAAACCTCGCTTTGTCCTTGAAATATTGGAAGACCTTTTTCTTATATTTCTCAACTCCTGCGCCGATAAAATGAATGACCCGATTATCAGGAAGCTTTGAAAAAAAATTATCAGGAGAATATACACCCTGGGCAATTACCTCAGCCAACTTTTTCCCGTCAAATTTAAAAAGACCGCTATAAACCTCACCCTTTCTTGCATCCAGCATAGGGCAAAGCAGCCGTCCCTGCGGCCGCCTCAGTTTATAGGCCAAAGCCACAAGATTTGAAACCGGCGCTACCGGTTTCCCGGCAGCAAGCGCTAATGATTTAACTGTGCTCATTCCAATCCGGATTCCAGTAAAAGACCCCGGCCCGGCTGCCAGGGCAAATCCGTCTATATCGCTTATTTTTAATTTCTTTGTCCCAAGAACAAGATCAACTGAAGGCAGAAGCCTCTCAGAATGTGTCAAGAGAGAATCCATATTTACTTCAGCCAAGAGCCTGCTGTTCTCCAGAAGGGCAACAGAACCTGCAAAAGAATTTGTATCAATCCCCAATATAAGCATGCGACCTAATCCTTTTTCGTTTTTTTTGCGTAGGAAAACAATCCCCCCACTTCCCACAGATTATACTGTACTTCATTCATAGGCTCAATAAAAAAAGCCTCCTTCCTGGTCTGATTCTGACCCTCTCCAGTCCGGATATTCACTCTGATCTTATCACCGCTTTTCAGCAATCCGCCGGCAATCAAATCCGCTAGTTTTGAGCACTTCATTACCGGAAATCCTGAATTGACTGCATTCCGGAAATATATAGCTCCAAAAGAAGGAGCAATTATCATCCCGGTTTGGAGAGATTTAAAACAATCAACCGCCTGCTGGCGGGATGAGCCGGCTCCAAAATTCCGGCCGGCAATAATGATATCCCCCGGCCCTGTTTTGCCAGGGAAATCTTTCCAGCCCTCAAGATTACCCAGCGCATATTGTCCCATTTGCCTAAGCTCTGTGATATGCAGGAAAGCATTGTGAAATATCTGATCTGTATCAATATCTTCGATCAATCGTCCTTTTTTCCCCATAAGGACCCATATTTTTCCTATGATTAGATTTTTCAAGGTTAGATATCCTCCGGGCCGGCTATGTGCCCCAGAATACAAGAAGCAGCTACTACTGCGGGACTTGCCAGATAATTTTGCCCTTTTCCCTGCTTGCCCTCAAAATTGCGGTTTCCGGTACTTATCTGCACTTCTCCCTTTCCAGTAAGCCCGATATGGCCCTGGGCACACCCTCCGCAGCCGGGATTGCTGATAATCGCACCGCTTTCAAAAAGATCTTTCAGGGTCCCTTTCTCTAAAAGCTGTTTATAGACTTTCCTGGTCGCAGGAACGATCTTTAACATTACTCCATCTTTTACTTTTTTCCCCTTTAAAACCCGGGCCGCAGCTTTAAGATCTTCAAACCGGCCATTTGTACAACAACCGATAAAACCAGAGTCGATCTTTACCTCCTCCAGATCTCCAACATCTTTTACATTTGTAGGCAGGAAAGGCGCTGCCACCTGAGGGCCTAATCCATCTATATCGATTGTTATGGCATCAGAATAAACTGCATCTTTATCAGCATACGGATGGTTAAACTCCTCACCGCTTAAGCTTTTTATCTCGCTTGCGACCGAGTCTTTAAACTCCGGAATAAAACCTATGATACCTGCCATCTCAGTAACCATACTGCAGAGGGTTATCCGCCCCGAAATAGAGAGCTTTCGGACTGCCTCCCCATAAAATTCAACACTCTTTAAGGCCGCTTTTTTAGTTCCGAGCTGTTTCACAATGTATAAAGTGAGGTCTTTAGCTGAAAATCCTGAAGACGGCTCTCCCCGGACAAAAACTTTAAGGGATTCAGGTACCTGAAACCAGATCTTTCCTGTTTTAAAAGCAAAAGTGATATCAACATCACCCATCCCCTGACCGAAACAGCCGACAGCTCCTAAAATATTCATATGGCTGTCCGTACCGACAACCGTACTTCCAGAAGCAGCCAGTCCTCGCTCAATAAGAACATGGGATCCTATCCCCTCATCAACATCAAAGACTTTAAAGCCTTTTGCACGAGCAAAATCCCGGCAGACCTGTTGGTTATCCGCATATTGTAAGGTGCAGGCCGGAACACATAGGTCAAAAGTGAAAAAAGTTTTGCTCCGATCACTGACCGGCGTATCACCGAATTCCCGGCAAAAATTTTTAACTACATTGGGGCCGCCAAAATCCCGGGCAGACCTTACGTCCAGATCCAGCCACACAATCTCCCCGGCCCGGACTTCCTCATCTGTATGACCCCGGATTATCTTCTCAATTATCGTATATCCCATATTTTCCTCTTCCAGGCTAAAAAGCCCTATTTATGTAAAAGAAAGCACTCTACAGCTTAGATGCCACAGCATGAGCCATATCCAGAGTCGAGGAGCCGCCCCCCATATCATATGTTCTGACTTTTCCTTCCCTAATCACTTCTGCTATTGCATTTTCCAGACGCCCGGCTTCCTCCGCTTCCCCTAACCATTCCATCATCATCTTGGTCGCCAGAAGCATGGCAATAGGATTGACTTTATACATACCGGTATATTTGGGCGCAGACCCATGCGTGGGTTCAAACACTGCATAATCGTCCCCGATGTTCCCACTGCAGGCAAATCCCAAACCTCCTACAAGCTGGGCGGAAAGGTCGGATATTATATCGCCAAAAAGATTTTCCGCCACCAGCACAGAATAATCCTGCGGGTTTTTAATAAGCCACATAGCCATGGCATCAACATTGGTTTCCCAAAATTCGATATCAGGATATTCCTCCGCCATTTTCCGGGCGATATCCAGAATAAGCCCGCCTGTTTCCCGGAGAACATTGGGTTTTTCTACTATGGTCACAGATTTCCGCTTATATTTACGGGCATATTCAAAGGCAGCCTTTAGAATCCGTGTGCATGCTTTTTTGGTCATAATCCTGGTGGAAATGGCCATTTCATCTGGAGGGACAGATTCAAATTTTTTCATCTTCGGATGCAGGAGCAAAGCATTCTTAACCTCATCCGGAACCGGATGAAACTCTACTCCGGCATACATCCCTTCAGTATTTTCCCGTAGGATGACCAGATCTAAATCATCACGGTAATTCAGCGGGTTACCAAGATAAGCCTTGCAGGGCCTGAGGTTGGTATAAAGGTCAAACTCCTGGCGCAGCCTTACTATAGGACTGAAATAAGATAATCCTTTGTCTTTCAATTCCGGAGCCAACTCCTTAAGGGCATCCTTGTTCGGCTTAGAGGTAATGGCCCCGAAAATGCAAGCATCTGTCCTTTTGAGCAGTTTAACTGTACGCTCCGGAAAAGGGTCACCTTCTTTACACCAGAATTCCCAGCCGATATCCCCATATATATATTCGGCATCAAACCCAATTTTCTCCAGCACTACCATAGCTGCTTCAGTAACATCTATACCAACCCCATCACCGGGTAAAACTGCTATTTTATATTTTGGCATCTCTCTCTCCCTGAATTATTTATAAAAAATGTCGATTTATAATACCTCTTTTTAAATCAATATTTTACATTGATCCCTCAGGCATTACAATTGACCATTTTGTTTTTAATGTAATCTCTATTTATAATCGACATTTTTTATAAATAAATCAGGTCCCATCATTTTTTATGAATAGCTTAGTATATTCGATTAAACCGCCGGCTTGAAGTATGTTCAGAACCGAATCCGGTAGCGCGTGAAACTTAAATGTCCCTTTTTCCGCTTTAATCTGCCCGCTTTCAAAATCAACCTCCACCTCTTCTCCGGCTGAAATATTTCTTACTGCCTTTTCTGACTGAACCACCGGCAGACCCTGGTTTATGGCATTACGAAAAAATATCCGCGCAAAAGATACAGCTATTACAGCCTGCACCCCGGCATATTTCAAACAGGATGCCGCTTGCTCCCGGGAACTGCCGCAGCCGAAATTTCGTCCCGCGACAATTATATCTCCGGCTTTGACCTGAGCGGCAAAACCGGGGTCCAGATCTTCCAGGGCATGCTTTGCCATCTCTTCCGGCTCCATAAGTACATAAGTATATTTCCCGGGGAAAATCACATCGGTGTTGACATTATCCCCATATTTCCAGACCTTTCCTTTATTCATAGATATTTCCTCGGGTCGGTTATTTTCCCCGTAAGAGCGGATGCAGCCACAGTTGCAGGCGAAGCTAAAAAAATCTTAGAGTCCCTGCTTCCCATGCGTCCCTGGAAATTACGGTTAGCAGTGCTGAGGGCTGTCTCTCCGGGCGCCAGAATTCCCTGATGAGCGCCTAAACAGGGTCCGCAGCCAGAATTAAGGATCACACAGCCGGCCTCAGCCAAAACTTCAATGATGCCTTTCTTCAGTGCCTTCAGGAATTCCTTCCTGGAAGCAGGAAGGATCAAAACCCTGACTGCAGGATGAATTTTTTTATCCCTAAGTATATCTGCGGCGACCTTCAGATCCTCAAAACGGCCGTTAGTGCAGGTGCCGATCAGACCCTGGTGGAACTTTATGCCTTCGACCTCGGTAATAGGCTTGACATTATCAACCGTATGGGGGCATGCGACTTGGGGTTCAAGTATTGAGAGATCATATTTTAACACCGCTTCATATTCCGCATCAGAGTCAGAAAAAACAGGTTTAAAGTCAGTTCGGGCATGCTGCTTGAGAAAATCCAGAGCTCTGCTATCCGGGGCAAAATATCCGTTCTTAGCACCCATCTCTGCTGCCATATTGGCAAATACCAGGCGAGAGGCAAGGGTTAGATCTTTTACGGCTCTGCCACAAAACTCCAGGGCTTTATAATTGGCCCGGTCTGCCCCTTGCTCTCCAATTATTTTAAGGATCGCATCTTTAGCAAAAGTTCCTCTGGCAAAACTCCCCTTCAGCTCGATCTTAATCGTATCCGGGACTCTAAGCCATATTTTATCTGTTGCCCAGACCGATGCTACTTCCGAACGTCCGATCCCGGCTGAAAACGCCCCAAACGCTCCATAGCTTGTGGTGTGAGAATCCGCTCCCAGGATCAGTTTCCCAGGCAGGGCGAATCCGCTTTCAGATAAAACCTGGTGGCAGATCCCATTGTGAATATCAAAAAAATTAGAAATCCCCTGTTTTTCTACAAACTCCCGGATTATTTTATGGTTTTGAGCATATTTTTCAGTTGAAGCAGGGACAACATGATCAAGAATGATGATAATCTTATCAGGGCATTTTACTTTATCAACTCCCAGTTGAGCAAACTTTTGGCTTATAGCCGCAGTATTATCATGGGAGAGGATATAATCCGGAGAAACAGTGACTACTTCCCCGGCTTTTACCTTTTTCCCGGCTTTAGCTCCAAGGACTTTTTCCGAAAAGGTAGCTCCCAAATCTCCTCCTTAACTATTCATAAAAAATGTCGATATGTATGATACTTAGAAAATGGAAAATAGTAAATGGAAAGATGAAATTCGGATGAGGCATGGACACAGGTAAGTCCCTGCGAAAGACAGAGATTTCCCCCAGCGGGGAAATCCCTTCCTGTCCTCACAACGCTCTCCTCGAGATTCTCTCGAGGAACCATGCCCGCGTTGTTCCGGATGGCTTTCTCCGGGATTTACCTGTGTCCATGCCAGCTCTTAGCCTGAAATATTCACAGTTTAATTAATCAAACCTTTCCACTGCAACAAAGTAGATGCGTTAATATCGCCATTTTTTTATGAATAGGTCAGGTTAAGTACTTAAAGCTTCAAAATTAACAAAATCAGCATGATTAACGATTACTGACTCAACAGTGTTGCGCATACCGTCTCCTTCTTTAGAATGTACCGCAATAATATGAAGTATCTCCTGAGGAATATCAAACTTTCCGGCAAACACAGCCCCTGAGATCGGATGACGAAGCAGTTTGCCTTCTTCGCTTTTTACAAACTCCCCTTTTTCCTTTTTGTATTCAAATAATTTTCCCACATCATGCAAAAGGGCTCCGGACAATAGATAATCCCGGTTTAACGATATTTTCTCCTTATATTCCTCGATCATAACATCTGCTATTTGCAGACAACAGCGGGTTACCGCGCGAGTATGTTCAATAATGTTAATAGAACAATTTTTAATTAAAAGCGTGAAAGGCATCTCATGCAGATCATCTATATCCCAGCCACCTATCTTGACTGCCTCCAGCCATACCCGGAGAGTCGTTTCCTGCAGTGATCTGTCTGAGATGGCCTGAAACTCCGGCATTAATGCCAATAATTTATTTCGCATCTATAGCTTCCTTTCCTCAGGTCCGTCATACTCAAAATCCTGAGGATGAATTTTTCGCATCGGCCTCATACGGGATTTTTCTTCTTGAACATGGGCTACCAATCCGGAGATACGGGCGATCATAAAAAAAGCATTTCCTATTTCCGGCGGGAAATCCAGGTCGCATAACAAAGCAGCGATAGCCCCGTCCACATTTATAGGCAAAGTCTTTCCAAGTATCTCATCAAGGACTTTTTCCACAGCCCGGGCAATCTTTACATGTTTTCCCAAAAACCCCAGCTCTTCAGCCAAATTAAAAAGCCTGGCGGTGCGGGGATCACGGGTGTGAAGACGGTGGCCGAAACCTGAAGCCCGCTTTTTTTTCTTTTTCATTTCAAGCAGGACTTCCTGGGCGGCTTCATATTCTCCTATACTATTTTCTTCCATGCGCCCGGCGATTTTTTTAAACAATTTCATCCCTTCCTCAATAGCACCTCCATGGAACCGGGAAATCGCCAGAATTCCAGCTGCAACGGAAGAGTTCAATTCAGAACCAGTGGATGCCACTGTCCTGGCAGCAAGCACAGACGGAGGGCTGGCCCCATGGTCAATAGAAGAAACAAAAATTGCATCAATAAGTTTGCCCACCTCCGGCGACGGCATTTCTCCCTTCAAAACCAAGTAGATGGCCTGGGAAAATGATATCCGCCCGATAAGTTCATCGACCGGATATCCCCTCACGGAAATTTTGTTCGGTTCTACCTTAGTAATGGACGTTTTCCAGCTTAAATCACTCATTTTTGTCCTCCTGCAGCTTCCATAAGTTCAGCCGCTTTCAAGGGAATATCTGAAATAGCATCAACAACATACACTCCCGCCCCTGTCAATCTTTCAACTTTACTAGCATAAGACCCTCTGATGCCCTCAACAATAGCACCGGCATGCGAAAATCTGGTCCCGGATTTTGCAGCTTTTCCCCCAATATAAGCAATAACCGGTTTAGTAAGCTTCCCAGCTTCTATCAGGCCGGCTACCCGTTCTTCCTGGGTGGTACCGATCTCTCCGAACATAACTATCAGTTTAGTCTGTTCATCCTGTTCAAAAAGCTCCATCACTTCCGGATGAGAGAGGCCTACAACCGCATCCCCTCCCACATGAACAATAGTACTCTGTCCCAGGCCGGCTTCTGTAAGGTAATATGAGATGGCAGAGGTCATTCCCCCGCTCCGGGAGCTGACTCCAATATTCCCGGGTTTAAACCACTCCTTAGCTCTTTCCGCCCGGCCGCCTATCATTCCAAGAACAGCTTTTCCGGGGCTGACAAGACCTAAAGTATTAGGCCCCACAAAACTGGCGCCATGAGCCCGGGCAAAGCTTGAGATATCAAGCACATCAAAGATCGGAACCCGATCAGGGACTATTACCACCAGCCTCACTCCGGCGGCTATTGCTTCAAGCGCAGCATCCTTTACCAGGGCAGCCGGCACAAAGACAACACTGATATCAACCGGGCCGGTCTTTTCCCAGGCTTCCTCCACAGAGTCAAAGACCGGAATACTGTAAACCTCAGAGCCGCCTTTTCCAGGTGTCACACCCCCTACAACATTGGTGCCGTAGTCTTTCATAAGCCGAGTACGGACTTTACCTTCCCGGCCGGTTATTCCCTGGACAACAACTTTTGACCTATCATCTACAAGAATTGACATCTGTCCCCTAATCCTTACCCCTTATCTTATCTCTATATTCCTTTAGCCCTGGAATCGGCAGATCAATAAATACTGCATCTTCCGCATGGAACCTACAAAATACCTCACATGCCAGACATTCCGTACATTTGCCTTTTTTGGCCTCTTCCTCTAAGACAGCCAGAACCGGTTTCCCATCCTCCAGTTTTAAAATTCCTGCCGAACAGGATTTTATACAGCCTTTTTCCAAACAATTCAAACACTTCTTATGGTCGATCCATACCTTTCCCGTGACAGTACTGAAAACATACTGCTCAGGCGGAATTTCCGGCTCTTTAATGGGAGCAACCGCATGAGAAGCATAATTGTTCTCAACTATAAGCTCTTCCATCCGCCGGGCACAGAATTCAGGAGAATCAGCCCGTCCGTATCCTTCGATCTTTCCGGGGATATCCTTCAGGTATTTTTCCAGTATCTCTACAGCCTTTTCTTCGAAATTTCCACCCAGCCGTATCACTGCAGGGATATTGATCTTTTCCTCAAGGAAAGCTTTAACCAGTCCCCGGGCGGAGTGAAACTGCTCCTGGCTGGCCACGCCGGAACCGGAAGCAAAATATCCTTTGATATTAGGCTGGGAAAGGATGACCTTTGCCGCCCGATATACCTTGGAAGCGGCAGGATTTCCGCTGGTGTCGCAATAATTGGCAAGCTTGAATCCCCAGCTCAGAACTGCATCCATTGACATCATAGAGCCGCCTCCACCGGCTCCATTAAAACCTATGGCCTTATCCTCCGCTGAAATATTTTCCTCCATCTGAAGGAAGTAAAAAGTCCCCCGGTAATCCTTTTCTTCTACCTGGTAGGCAATCCGCTCCAATTCAGTCGGAGGGCGGTCAAACTCACGGGCAATATCTATTCCCAGTTCCGGGTGCCGGAACACAGCATAATCGTCCACAGTGAAGTGGCAGTCTGCTGCATAAACAATCCCATCTTTGGTCAGGACCAGGGGGTTCATCTCGGCAGAGCGGGCGTCATAAGTGTGGGCGGTTTTATAGAGACGGGTTAAAATTCTGGATAACTGGGTAAGCAGCTTACCTGATATACCGGTCTTCCGGATCATATTTCGGACTTCGTATTCTTTTAATCCTTTACCCACATCAATAGAGATCCGGGATATTTTCTCAGGATTTTTACGGGCAATTTCTTCAATCCCTGTGCCTCCTGCGGAACTGAATATTAAAACAGGGCATTTGCCGGCATCATCAATGATCAGGCCGGCAAAATATTCGGCAGCTATGTCCAGTTTTTCTTCGACCAGAATTTTCTCAACAATAAAGTTTTTTACCTGCATGCCCAATAAAGAACCGGCTTTTTCTTCAGCTTCTTGAGGAGTTTCGGCAAATTTAATCCCTCCCAATCCGGCTCTTCCTGTAACCCAGACCTGAATTTTCAGCACTACAGGTTTACCGATCTTGGCAGCGATGCTCCGGGCTTCTTCCGGAGAAGAAGCAACCCCTCCTTCCGGAATACGTATCCCTGCTTCTTTCAGCAGCTTTTTACTTTGAAACTCATATATTCTGGCCACGGTATTTACCTTTGATCCAAGAATATATATTTAAACGCAAATCCCCCCTTCAGTCAATCATAATTTCCCTTATTTTACCCATAGCCTGACAATAGTGTCCTTATTTCTAAATTCAATGACATTTCCTTTGAATCTGGTCAGTTCCTTAATTATTTTATCCGGGTCATACCCTTCTCTTTTCATCAAGGCTTTCTCTTCCTCGGGGATAGCACTGAACGCAAGATCTGCCAGGGACCAGGGAATGTTAAGCGAGAAAGAAACCACTCCCTCTTTTATTACCTCGATAGAAAAAATTGAAGCTTGCGGTTCATATCTATCCTGAGTAAAATCGTTCAAACCCTCAGGATCGATCCTGAGTATGGCCAATTTGGCCCGGTCTCTCAACTCATCATCAATTTCCTCTTTAAGAATCTTTTTCAAGACAGGAAGCCCTCTTTTCGCTCTCTTTTTATTATCAACATAACTCAGTTTAACTGCAGCATAATAACGGATTACCCGGCTTTTACTCTCCAGCCGCTCTTCTATTTCTTTTATAAAGGATATTTTGCCTTTTTCATATAAGCGGAAAGATAGGTCAATTACGGCCACTTCTGATTCTTCAACCAGGTTTTTATTGGCGTCCTTAAGAGCTGTATAACTCTTATAAACTTGCAGGGCTTCCACCTCTTTTGCCCTCTGTTTTTCCAAACACTTCGCTTTATAAAAAAGCGCCTGAGAATAGGAGTGGCTCCCTCTGAAATCTTCCAGGATCTTATCCAGTATCTCTTGGGCAGCCTCCCACTTTTTATCAAAAATGAGGATCTTAGCTTCCCGGAAAAGTTCCTCTCCGGTCTGAACCGGAGCATAGGCCTGAAGCAGAGAAACGGCCAAAAAAAACAGAATAATATTTATTGTATATTTTCTCACTTTAAACCTCGCTTTGTTCCAATTCATTTTCAACCAGATTTATTTTAAGTAAAAGCTGCCTTTCTTCTATAAAACTCCGGATCCTCTCAATCTCAACCTCTGACAGCTCGCTGCTCATCTGAGTCAATTCAAGGAAAAGCAATTCGATCTGATCACATATAGCCCTGGCCTTGGCCATTTGGTATTTATCCAGCTGCTGGTTGATATATCTTTTTTTGGAGAGCAGCTGGCCGGCTCTCTGAGATGTAATATCGCTCTGCCAAAAACCAGCAGCACCTTCCGGTGATGACTGCACAAAATCAAGCAGAAGATAGCGGCTTTTTGCCAGATAATCCAATGTATCTCTGCGGCCCATCTCGATATCCATGTTCTTAATAAGACCGGGAGGGAAATGCAGTCCGTCTTCTGTTGTTTGCAAAGGCCCGTAAAGACGGAAAAACACAAACATGAGGACAGCCCCCAGGATCACACCGGTAAAAAGAGCGGCATAAACAGGTCTCATTCTGGGCTTCCACAGGAAAGCCCCCATCCTTCCCTTCCGCTCCGGTATGTAAGCAGCCCCTTCTTCTTTAAAAACTTTATCAGCTATCTTTTCCGGGAGCTTATCCCAATCAACCTTTTTCATTGCAGCATCGATCCCGGCGTTAAAAATATCAGCTCCATTAAGAACCTGTTTTATCTCAGCCAGCTCTTTGCGGCATTCCGGACAGTGCCTTAGATGGTATTCCAGCATTTTTTGCTTCTCATCCGGCAGTTCTCCATAAAGATACGCCGCCATTTCTTTTTGATGTTTTTTACAATTACTCATTGCCGCCCCCCAGATACGGACTGATTAATACCCTCAAATTCCGGACTGCTTTATAATTAAGCGACTTTACCGTCCCGACTGCAATATCTAAAGTTTCTGCGATCTCAGCATATTTCAACTGGTTGTAATGTTTCATCACAAAAATCAGCCGCTGTTTTTCTGTAAGCTTTTTCAGGCATCGGGAAAATATGCTTTTAAGATCGGAGGTTGGATAAACAGAATAAGCTTTTTCAGCAGCAATATTCATCTCCCCAATATCCTTATTGATTTCCAGCTCATTACTTTTTTTATAGTTTTTCCTGTAATGATCAATACATAGGTTTTTCGCTATCTTTAAAAGCCAGTTCTGAAAATCTTTTCCTTTCTGAAACATGTTCACTTTCTGATAGAGCCTTAAAAACGTCTCCTGAACAATGTCCATAGCATCATCATGGTTGTGAAAAAAAGCATAAGCCAGCCGAAAGACCTTTTTTTGATAAAGTTCGGTTACAGCCATAAAAGCCTCTCTGTCTCCCTGCTTAATCTTTTCAATAAGCGCATTGATATCTTCATTTTTAGATGTCCTTTTGGTTTCTGGGCCGGTTATCATCTTCTTTTTATGCTCTACCTTATTATAATATAATTATCCTCTCTTTTCATCATCACTCTTTCCTACGGAAGGATCACAAAAAAGGTTTACACCTGCAATTATTCTGACTTATTCACGAGTCAATGGTATAAGATTTCCCTCCAGGTAACATCATCGTCTTTTTCCATCACTATTGACGTTATTTCCCAGGTGCCGCGGCCGTTGTCATCTTTCTGATTGGAACCGACACTGTAAACGATAAAGCCGTCATCCTCTAAGCGGTAGATATACGGCTTGCCCGTGAAAGGATCGAGCGGTTCCTCCGGCAGTATGTCCGGGGCCAGCTCTGATATTTTTTCCGGAAAACGGCCTTTGTAGTTCTTATAGATCTTACAGCCGATTCCAATGCGGGCGGCATTAAGGTCAGCTTCGAGCCTGGCTTCTTTAAACATTGAGGCTTCGATGTTAGGGAAAAGAAAACCACTTAATTTAAATAGCCAGGGAATGTCCTCTTGTCTTTTATTATATTTTTCCCTGATCTTATATGTCTGGTAATAGGGCAATTCAGCGGCTTTTTCCATTTCTGAATAGAGATTAAGCGACCATACTATCTCTGATTTTAAGACCGGCCTGAATATCCAATAATATATTTTGTCCCAAAAACTCACATCAACACCTGTTATATTGTATTCTCCTCTTAAAAATTTTGTCCCTGTTTCTAAACTTAAGATTTTTTCCCCTTTAAAACTTCTTACCAAGCCTCTACGCCAGGGTTTTGTATCCAGCTCGTGCAAAATATTTAATAAGGTTTCCGTGGCTAACTCTTTTCCAGCAGCTATTTTATTAAGAAAAAGAAGCTGAGCCCGCATTTGGGCAAAGGCAACTAAAGTGTTTATCAGCAAAGGCTCTTCCAAATATTTACGGGAAAACTGCATCCCGATGCGGTTTTGTTCCAGAGCCTCTGTCAAGCGGCCGTTTTCTGCTTTGATCACGGCATCGAAACCATACAAGCGGAATGCTTGAATAGCCTTTATTGCTCTTGGAACCAATATTTCAAAATCAATCTGATTCCAATCCTCATTATATTTAAAGCACGGTTTTTGGCCTGTATCCTGGATCAATAACAAGGCCCTCTGGTTTTTTTCTGCCATTATTTCTATTTTCCTCCGCGTACCATTTGTGAAAGGCTCGTTGTAAAATATTTCCTTTAGGGTTTTACTCAGAAGCCCTCTCTGCTCGCGCTCTATCTGCAGAATTTCTTCCACGCCTTTCCAGGAAAGGGCGGCATTGTCCTCATCCCTGCAATCAGGTTCAAACTCCTTTATGGCTAACTTTTCACCCGCAGCTTTCATTTTTTCTAAGGTTTTTTCCAGTTTTTTCCCAGTCGTGTAATTAAAGATCGTACGAGTCACAAGACCTACAGCAATAATAACCAGGAATACAATGCCGGTCCTTACCAGGATCTTTTTAAATTTTGTCCTCATTTAATTCCTCCTTTAACCGCAAAAACTCTTCATAACGGTTATTTCTATTCGATTTATGCTTTCTTAATAATTTCCCTTTCAGCCAAGCCATATTTTCCGCCTCCGGCGACATATTTAATAGCCGGGCCAGAAATAAAATTGAGTCATCCTGTTTTTGAATCCGGGTCACAGGCTGAGTCCCGACCAAAGAAGCGATGTATCTTTTCTGGTTATGCAAGATAAATGTATCCAACAATAGAAACATCAAAATACAGGCGCTGCAAATTAAAACAACCTTCCATAACATAGAGGTCATTACCCTGTTTTCGACTCTTTCCCTCCGGGCTTCATGTAATATCTTTTCCTTTAGCTCAAGGGGAGCCGGTTTGCGGGCAAAATTGTTTAAAAAATCTTCTGTCTTCTGGTTGTTTTGATATTTCATAGTTTTCCCTCCAGCAGGGAGTGGAGTTTTGCCAGGCCATAACGGTACCGGCTAGCTGCAGTATTGATAGAAAGTCCGCAGGCAGAAGCAATCTCCTTAAAGCTTAATCCTTCAAAAAATTTTAAAACAATGATTTCACGCTGCTCCTCCGGTAGCTGAGCTAAAGATGTAGATAATATTTGTACAGATTCTTCATCTGGACCTGATATCGAAGTGCATATAATTTCAAAAAGTTCGTTCTTTCTCCGGCAGCCATTTTTTTCATGAATCTTCTTCTTCAGGAACCGATTAGCCTCATTCCGGGCGGTCTGAAATACAAAAGCTGCCGGCCGGCGGATAAATTTTAAGCGTCTAAAATAGCGCGCCAACCGATAAAAGACCTCCTGCAATACATCTTCAGCATCCCCTGCAGAGCCGAGTTTAATATAGAGATAGTGGTAGACACTATCTCCAAATCGGTCATAAAGTTCTTCTAGGTCCATATCTAACCTGACCTATTCATAAAAAAGTGGCGATGTTTTTATTATTATTTTCTTTTCAATGATATGCAAGATTTTTTCAAGAATGATTATTGTAACTTTTT
>JAUVXM010000139.1 GCA_030603565.1 Candidatus Aminicenantota bacterium | reverse complement strand
AATTAATTGTTAAAATAAATAGTCCGCCTTGTCTGCGTGAGTCTGCGGCTAAAATAATTGACAGAACTGAGGCTTGTTTGATAAACTTCAATTGAGAATAATTTTTTTTAATAAATTACAGCAGCTAAGGAGATTAGAATTATGCAATTTATAGATCCTCGTTCCGATTATGCCTTTAAAAGGATTTTCGGCAATGATAAGGCGCATGACATCTTGATCTCATTCCTTAATGCCGTCATGGGCTTGGTGGGAGATAAGAGCATCAAAACAGTGGTTATCTTAAATCCTTACGAAGCGCCCAAGATTAAAGAGCTAAAGCATTCTTTTCTGGATGTAAAGTGCACGGATCATCGAGATGTACATTATATTGTGGAGATGCAGGTAGAGTATGTTAAAGGATTTATCAAGAGAGTGGTATATAATTCATCAAAAACGTATGTTAATCAGATAGAAAAAGGAGTGGATTATCCGAAGCTGAACGAGGTTATTTCTATTAACATATTAGACTTTAAAATGTTTGAGGATGAAAGGATAGGATATTTATCGCATCATCTGGTAAAAGAGGCGGAAACAAACCTGAGTTATATTGAGGAGATCAGCTATTATTTTATAGAGCTGCCCAAGTTTACAAAAAAGGAGAATGAGCTGGAGGGGGCGTTAGAGAAGTGGGTATTTTTCATAAAGAATGCCGGTAGCCTCGATTATATTCCGAAGGACCTTGAAGTTAAGGTTTTCAAAAAGGCCTTTGATATAGCCAACAGATCAAACATGAGCAAAGAGGAATGGGAGCTTTATGATCAGAGTTTAGTTTTGATCCAGGATCAGCGGGGTGCGGTGGAGGCTGCTATGGAGAAGGGCCTGGAGAAGGGCATGGAAAAGGGCCTGGAGAAGGGGAAAAAACTTGCCGGATTAGAGACGGCCAGAAAGCTTTTACAATTGGGGATTGATTTAAAAATTATCCGGGATACTACAGGGATAACTGAAGAAGAACTTTAAAAATTAGTTTTACGCTATGTTTTAAGGCCGTTGCTGACACTATGTTTTAAGGCCGTTGCTTATGCTATGGTTTAAGGCCGTTGCCGACACTATGCAAACCCATTCGCCGAAAATGTCGGGCGGTAAGGCATAATGGTTAATATTACGCTTGTCGGCTAAAATCAAACGAATATTTGTGAACCAAACATTTTAAAACGCAATATTATGTGCATCGTCGACTTGGTGAATATTGCAAACATTCCTTGACTTAATGATATCGTGTGATACTTTAAATTATGGCATTCTTTGGTCGTCGCTGGTTTGTCCATCCACTTAGAAAAAAAGATTTTCTTCGTCTCGGCTTTATGTGATGAAATGTGCGGCCTTTGCAAACGAAACTGGCGGTGAAACGGTAAGCGAATGAAACCTGCGACATTCGCACTCTTCGTTCTGCCGAAGTAAGCCGGTTGCTAAATTTACAGGGACAAAAATGGCAGATTCAATTTCTTATAGGAGCAAGAGAAAAGAACATAGTGTGAATAGGTTTCTAGCTGGAGAAGCTCGACATCCATATGTCCTTCGACGGGACATTTTCACTGGTTTAAAAGAACAAGCTAGCCGACCTTCCAGTACCCAAAATAAGAACATTTCCCCGCCCAAATGTGCTTGTGAAGAAACCTTGGTGAAATTTGTGGGCATATTCACAAACATGATTCGTGCAGGGCTCAAAGCGAACCAACCGCCAAATATCACTGCCAATCGCAATATTAACCAACAAAACAAGTGGCTTTTGGAAAATGTATTTGACTCATATGGGAACTACACCTTCTGTTGTTCCTGCATCCAAAACATACTGGGAGTTAGTAGTCGCAGGCTTCGACGTTTGCGTAAAATCAAGCAAAAGCAGGCTGACATATCAACGATTTTGGTGAGAAAGGATCAAGTGTCAAAAGACCAGACATGCAATATTGTTCCCCCGGCAAATGTGACAAACATCATAGATTGGTGGGCAAACCTAGGCGACGACAGTATAATTGAATTACGATCGACTCCAAAACTCCATCAGGGACGCGGCAATAATAGAAAGGAATGGCTTCTTAAGCAGTTTCTTGATTTTATTGACAACAACAGTCAGCCGAACGGGCGTAAGGTTGGCAGTCACGGTCCATTGCATTTTCTTGATCCCAAGTTTACTCGCATTAGTGCACCCTATGCAAGTGAAGAAAAGAAGCCTGAAAAGTGGAAAAGTCATTCTTTGGTCTATGAGTATAACCGGTCACTTGAAGGTAATGAAAGTATATCAAGTGGAACCGCAAAAAAATGGCTAAAAACATACAGACCAAAGCATGCTGTTTGCCCGCAAAAAACAGATTATTGCGAAATGTGTGTTGAGTGCCAAGAACAAACGAGAAGGCATGAAACCATTGCAATGCGGTTACGACAGGAGGGCAATGACGGTGAAAGCGAAATCCGCGAGAGTGAAGCCCTTGCGGAGTCATACAGAATGTTGCTGGACGAACATAAGTTAGACGCAACCAATGAACTCATTCATTATCGACAGCAAGTCAATGCCAGCTATTCGATATACAGTGAAATTACGGTATTGCAAAAGAAGAAAGTAAAGTCGAAGGCGGAGGAAGTAAAGCTGCAGGAACTTATTGGCAATGCTGTCTTTACTATTTCTTTAGATTATCAGCAGTCCAAGCTCACTCCTCATTGGGGATATTCCGCACAGCCAAGTGAAACTTATTATCTAAGAAAACTATCCCACAATATCTTCGGCATTGTTGATCATACACTTTCCCAAAACGCCATTTATATCTCAGATGAACGAGTGGCGGGTTCCAAGAACGCAGATATGACAATTTCTCTTATTGATCACTATATACGGCACAACTTACCTCCATGGGCACGGCATTTGTGTTTATTCATGGACAATGGAGCGACGAACAAAAGTCAATTTATCATCCAGTGGGCGATAGAGCTTGTCAACCGTGCTGATTATGACTCTATTCGGATATGTTTCTTCGTTCCTGGACATGGGAAAAATGATGTGGACCGCCTTTTCTCTCGGATTTCACAAATTTTTGATCAAAGCGATGTTTTTGACAGCAATCAGCTTGAAACACTAATTCAAAATACCATTGCTCCGACCGGAACATGTTTTTCTACAAACAATCAGCATATTGTGAACTGGAAAAATCTCTTGGGAATGAAATACTCCCCTTTCAAAGGCATAAAAAGCTATCGTGATTTTTTGATCAAGCGTAATGTTGACGGGGAAGTTGTTGTGAATCATAAAGAGTGTTGTTATATAGGACAATATATTCAAACAAGCTTGCTAAGAAGTAACGTCGATAGTAAACTGGATTTGAATAAAGAAATCTTGAAGTATACTTACAGGAAAAGAGGCCTGAGCCAGGAATTGTCCCAAGATAAAATAAATGACTTGGTGAAAATGTATGACAAATTTATCAGCCCGGTTTTTCGGCCTGAATGGTTGCCAGTTTCCTTGAGAAATGAAACTGCTTGTTCATCTGCGTCTACCCCTTCTTCCGATTTGGCTCGCAAACATAGAACCGCATTGAAAAAGGGTAAAAAGAAAAAAACTGGGCCCAAATCAGAGCGCACATAATATTGCGTTTTAAAATGTTTGGTTCACATATATACCTTTTGACTATGAACAAAAGGGGACCTTTACTATTACCATTCAGGCGGAAAAAAGCTTTCAGGATATGGCCGACATGATTGAATTTGCCGGCTTAAAGGTCCTGGATACGGTAAGCGGCCTGGGGGAAAAAGGCTATATTGGGGTGGAGCTGAAAACCGGCGCGGAATTACTTATGAAAGAATCTTTCGGGTTAGAAAAAATCATGGTTAAGAAATTATCCGACCGGATATTTCGAAAATCCACTAATCCTATACTCCTGGGCTTCAAATATCTGAAGCATCCTTATAATCTTGTCCTGGAGATAAAAAAACATGAGAAGGTGGCCCTACCACAGGCCGCCATTGATTCGGCCAGCGTGGTCAGTTTTTTTACCGAGGATGGTTTTATAATTCATAAAGTTGAATATGCCGTCAAAAATCAGTTAAAACAATCCTTACGCTTAGCGATGCCCGAGGGCGCCTCTCTATGGAGCGCCATGGTGGGAGGGGAAAGTGTTGAAGTCCGGCAGGATAAAGACTATCTCTATATTCCCTTGATCAGCTCAAGGCAGCATAACCGCCAATTGGAATCTTTTCAAGTAGAGCTTATCTATTATACTGATGCTCCGAGGTTTACCCTTTTGGGGCAAAGAGGCATCAGTTTACCCCGGCCGGACTTGATGGTAAGCCAGGTCCTCTGGTCTGTTTACCTGCCGGAAAACTATATTTATTACCGGTTTATGAGCAATTTGGAAAAAGAGCAATTAGCCGGCGGCTTAATCCCCATTTTCCATCGTTGGAAACTGAAGGTGAGTTTGCCGGGGAAAAGCTCCTATGAGCAAGGCCGTATCCTAACAGGGGCGGGTTTAGAGAAAGAAGTGCAAAAGTATGAAGAAAAGCGGGGGAGAACGGTTTTCCGCAATATCGATATCACCGGCAAAATGATGTCGCAACAAGCCATGAATGAATTTGATTTTGATAACAGACTACAGCAAATTGAGGATAAAATGATCCAGGGGGAGGCGACGGTTCAGACCACAATAGGGGTCCTACCCATGAATATTCAGATTCCTACCTCCGGGCAGTTATTTCGCTTTGCGAAAAATATCGTTCGTGATGAAGAATCAAAAATTACTGTGCACTATTTTAAAGAGACGGTATTTAAGGGTATAGCCTGGTTCTGCATTCTGGTTATTATCCTGATTATTCTCTTAGGCAGGCAAAAAGTAAAATCAATGCTTCTCTCTATAGGGAGTAAGATGAGAAAAATTTTTCAGGCAAG
>JAUVXM010000122.1 GCA_030603565.1 Candidatus Aminicenantota bacterium | reverse complement strand
CAAACGTCGTAAAACCAAAGGGATAGTATTCACTTAATTCAATAATTTTCTCATATTATCCCTAAAAATAACTCAAAATTTCCCGAATGCGAACCTGCTTTAAATAAAATTTGATTTTTTATGGGGAATTTCCGCTTCCATCGAGAAGTTGCGGAATCGCTGGGGGAAGGCACTATTTTTTAAGTCATACATTATACTTTTAGATTATGAAGTATAAATTTTAATTTTTAGAGTTTTCTGTTTTGTTGTTTTTTGTGATTAATCTCCATCGCCAAATCTACGAGAAGGAAGCCCGCCAGCTATCCTTGCTGTTCCCTCGATTATTTTTTGCGGGTTTTCGTCTTTTGCTATAATTACCCCGGTGTCAAAGATGGGGAGGAAGGACAGCAGGGAGGAAAAGATAAAAACCGGTTTTTTGATGAGGTTGGTAAAGTCAACTTTGGGAGTCCTGGGCCTGGCATTTGCTATTCCAGGGAAGGACAGGGAAAGGAAGGCAAAACAGATAACAATGGCTGCGGCTTTGAATAAGGTTTTTTTTGACATGATATTCTCCTTTTTACGCGTGCCCTTGGATGGAATTTTTCTTTCAAATTTATTCCGGGCTGCGTTATTTGCTGTTAAGGTGTTTTAATGATAAAAGTTACGCAAAAATAGACCTACAGAAAGAATATTTTTATCAAATCTGACACATAAATTGAGTCGTAGAGGTCAAGCTAAAATTGATGATTTTTTAAAAACTATTTGACTTTGAAAAAGTAATTGATCTCCCACTCTGCGGTGGGGGGTGCGTCTGAGCCGTGGGTGGCATTTCGTTCTATAGAAAACCCGAACTTGCGGCGCAGGGTTCCCGGCTCTGCCATGGCCGGGTCGGTAGCACCCATTACTTTTCTCCAGAAGGAGATGGCATCTTCACGTTCCAGTAGCATGACTATTATTTTCCCGGAAGACATAAAGTCGGTCAGAGGATTATAAAAAGGTTTATCTTTATGGATTATGTAGAATCCTTCTGCTTTTTCTTTGGAAAGGTGGAGCATTTTCAGCTCAGTAATTTTAAATCCTTCTTTTTCGATCCGCTGGATAATCTCGCCTATGACATTTTTTTTAACAGCGTCTGGTTTGATAATGGCTAATGTTTTTTCTATCATTACTGCTCCTTTAATAGTTTTATCTTCCTGAAGCCCGGTACGGTAACCTGAACTATTCATAAAAAATGTCGATATTTATGATAGCTCTTTTTCAGTCAATATTTTATATTGATTGCTGCCGATAGACAATTAATCATTTCGTTTTCGATGTAATCTCTATTTATAATCGACATTTTTTACTCTACGAGCGAGCCGATCTTACCGTATCTACTTTGTTGCAGCGGATTAGCAGTGAAATACCACAGCTTCATCCACTGCGCCTCGTATCTGCGGCAACCTCGACTCGTGAATAATTCAGATTATATATGATATATCGCACATCAGTCCCGAGTCAACTTGAAACATTAGGAAATTTATTCCAGTCTGGAGGTTCGACTCCGAGCAGGTGTTTGACGAAATAATCCATTCGCCTGCGCCTGCCGTAGGCTCCGCCAATGGAATGGCCCGCGCCTGGGACGACCAGAAGGTCAAAGTCTTTTTTTGCTTTAATAAGCGCATTTACAACCTGCATGGTCGAGGAGGGATCGACATTGGTGTCCATCTCCCCGACAATAAGGAAGAGTTTTCCCTCAAGTTTTGAGGCATGGGTAACATTGGATGATTCAGCATACTCCGGGCCTAGAGGATAACCCATCCAGAGCTCGTTCCACCAGACCTTGTCCATGCGGTTGTCATGGCAGCCGCAGGAGGAGACAGCGACTTTGTAGAATTTAGGATAGAGCAGCACAGCGCCGGTGGAGTTCTGCCCGCCGGCTGAGTGGCCGTATATTCCCACCCGGGTTATGTCCATATAGGGGTAGCGTTCTGCGGCCGTCTTGATCCAGGGAATGCGGTCAGGGAAGCCTGCGTCTTTTAGGTTTTTCCAGCAGACATCGTGGAATGCTTTGGAGCGGTTGTTGGTCCCTGTGCCGTCTATCTGGACTAAGATAAAGCCCAGCTCCGCCAGTGCTTGCATGGAACGAAAGGCGCGGAAAGTCTTGGGCACGTATGAGTTGTGGGGGCCGGCATAGATATATTCGATTATCGGGTATTTTCTGGATTTATCCAGGTTCTGGGGGCGGCAGATTATCCCCCAGATGTCTGTTTCTCCGTCCCTACCTTTGGCGCAGAAGGATTCGGGCATTTTCCAGCCTGTTGCAAGCAGGTTTTTGATGTCCCCGTGTTCAAGCTCCATTAAAAGTTTCCCGTCTGAGGTGCGGCGGAGGACTGATACGGGCGGTTTATCCACTCTTGAATAGGTGTCGACAAAGTATTTTTTGTCAGGAGATAGGTCGGCGGAATGATTGCCGGGGCCCTCTGTAAGTTCTTTCAGGCCGGTGCCGTTGAAATTAATGCTGTAATAATTGATGAAATAGGGGTCCTGATCGGGTTTTATCCCGGAAGCTCCGAAAAATATTCTTCGGTTTTCCCCGTCAACCCTTTTTACTTCGCGTACGACCCACTTGCCTTTGGTTATCTGGTTCTTTACTCTGCCTGTCTTTCCGTCATAAAGGTAAAGATGGTTCCAGCCGTCCCTTTCCGACATCCAGATGATCTCTTTGCCCTCGGTTACGTCAAAGCGGTACTTTTTGTGGTAATAGTCAAAAAAGGTTTCAGACTGTTCGTCTATGAGGATGCGCGCCTCTCCGGTTGAGGCATTGACTTCGATCACCCGGTACACCTGGTGGCCGCGTTGGTTGTACTCAAAGGTAAAAAAGCGGCTGTCCTCTCTCCAGCGCAGGCGGCTGTTTATAAATGGGGTGGGGAAATGTTCGGTTTTGACTTTTATCTTTTTTTTGGAAGCGACCTCAAAGATCACCGGATTATAGGTTGTAAGAACGTCTCCGGGTTTGGGGTAGGTGCGGGTGCTGTGTTTGGGCTGTACCTGGTCGGAGGGGGAGGATTCTATATAATGGACTTGTCTTTCCTCTCCTTTTTTTACCCTGTAGGCTATGAGTTTTTTTGAATCAGGAGACCAGATGGGGGAGGAATAAAAATGGTCTTCTTCCCCGTCCTCTGTAAGCTGGAATTCAGCTTTGGTTTCGGTTGTGCCTATATAGATATTAAAGTCTTTTACTACTGCGATACGTTTTTTATCCGGGGAAATATCCCAGGTGCTATCATGCCGGCTTCTGCCCCAGGTGCGGCGGTTTTGTTGGGTGGAGTCGGTTTCTTCTGTTTTTTTGCACTTATAATCTTTAAGTTCACACTCCCATTTTGTTTTGTCGATTAAAAACTCGATGGCTTGTCTGTCGTCTGTGAATTTGAACTCATCAAAGGGGAGGTCAGAGGCTGAATATTTCTTTTCTGCTGCTGTTGAAAGGGCTGCTGCGAGCCTTTGGTGGTCAAATGCCGGGCTTCGTTTCCTTTTTTCAGCATCAATGAGGATGAATTTTTTCCCTTTACGGGTGTTTGCTTTGTACCAGAAGCTGCTTGTTTCGCCTATCCAGTTTGGCTGAGCTCCCATGTTAAATACGAGCTTTTCTACTTTCAAGCGAAGCTGGTTGGCGCGTTCGTAATCCGCTCTTGTGCCCTGGCCCAGTAATCCGGCCGGGATAAATAGCAGCAGGGCAAATGTGATTAAAGCAATAAAATCCTTTGATTTTTTCATGGGCAGAACTCCTTAAACTGGACTATTCATAAAAAATGTCAATATGTATGATACCTCTTTTTAAATCAATATGTTACATTGATTCCTCAGGCATTACAATTGACTATTTTGTTTTTATTGTAATTTATATTTGTAATCGACATTTTTTACTCTACGAGCGAGACGATCTTACCACATCTACTTTGTTGCAGCGGATTCGCAGTGAAGGACCACAGCTTCATCCCCTGCGCCTCGTATCTGCGGCAACCTCGACTCGTGAATAATCCAGGTTAAATATATCTGCTTCAGATGTTATATATTTTGGTGTGGTTTAGTCAAATAAATAGGGGAGGGTAGAGTTTGGTTTGAGTCATATTTAATTCCTGCCTTGGCTGTGATAATTTGTTGGCATTTTTTTTAACTGAGCAGCTTCTTGCGGATTTCTTGTTGACAGGATATATTTTTTCTATGTATTATTATTGAGGCGGCACATAGGTGAAAATTTGATGAAATAGAGCGGAGATTGTCATGAATAAAAAAAGAAACTCCTATTAAAAAACTGCCGGATAGAGTCCAGTCAGCACAAAGGAAATAAGTGGGGAGTATAAGATGAAAAGTGACGATAAAACCAAAGAACAGCTCTTAAAAGAGATAGATCTTTTAAAAGCTAAAATTGGAGAGCTGGAAAAGTCTGAGATCGACCGCAAGCAGGTAGAGGAAGCGCTGCAGGAAAGCGAAGAGAAATACAGAGCAAATTATGACAATATCCCTTTATCATATCAATCACTTGATGAAGACGGCTGTTTCATTGAGGTAAATCCTGCCTGGCTAAGAACGCTTGGTTATAAAAAGGAAGAAGTTATTGGTAAATGGTTCGGGGATTTTCTGCATCCGGACTGGAAGCCGCATTTTGAAAAGAATTTCCCTGAATTTAAAAAGCGCGGTTATGTACATGATGTGCAGTTTAAAATAAGACATAAGGATGGTCATTATTTAGACATCTCGTTTGAAGGCAGGATCGGTTACACCCTTGATGGCAAATTCAAAGAGACCTATTGTGTGTTTCAGGATATCACCGAGCGCAAGAGGACAGCGGAGGCATTAAAAGAAAGCAAAGCGCTCTTACAGACCTTGGTAGATACTAGCCCTGACCTGATATGGATAAAAGATTCGAATGGTGTTTATCTTACCTGCAATATCAGGGTTGAATCTTTATTCGGCAAGACAGCATCCGAGATTTGCGGAAAAACAGATTACGATTTTGTCGATAAAGAGCTGGCAGATTTTTTTCGTCAGAAAGACAAAGAAGCCATTGCCGCAGGGAAACCTACAATGAATGAAGAAGAAATTGTATTTGCAGATGAGGGGCATCGTGAGATTCTTGAAACCATTAAGACACCCTTATATGATTCACAAGGACATCTTATTGGGGTGTTGGGCTTTGCTCGCGATATCACCGCACGAAAACAAATGGAAGAACAACTAAAAAAATCTCTCAAAGAAAAAGAGATACTGATCAAAGAAATCTACCACCGCGTAAAAAATAATTTAGCAGTGGTATCCGGATTGTTAAATATACAAGCCGCTAATATTAAAGATAAAAAGGTAAAAGCTGCATTCCAGGCAACCAGAGATAGAATTTTTTCTTTGTCAGCGGTTCATTCCCAGCTCTACCATTCAGAAAATTATTCCTATGTTGATTATAAAGAATATATTAAAAAACTGGTCTCCAATGTTTTTTACTCATCACAGATGTCCGGACATGTAAAACTTCATCTGGATTTGGCTGATATTAGCCTGCCTATTGATAAAGCGATACCGTGCGGATTATTGTTAAATGAGATAGTGACCAATGCGCTGAAACATGCTTTCCCGGAAAATCGAAAAGGCAACCTTCGGATCATAGCTCATTCTTTGGAAGATAAAAAATGTGAAATAATTGTTAAAGATGACGGCATTGGCATTCCAGAAAGTTTTAATATAGAAAAAACGAAAACTTTAGGCTTAAAATTGATTGACCTGATGGCCAAGCAAATTGAGGGAACATTAGAAATAGAATCAAAGAAAGGCACAGAATTCAGAATCAGGTTGAGTACGGAGTCGGGGCAAGTAATTCGATAGAGAAGATAGATTCGAGCAAACTAAGTGAAAAGAAAGAGAATATTAATTGTAGAAGATGAAATGATCCTGGCAATGGAATTGGAGATGAGACTTCAAAGTAAGGGTTTTGATAATATAAAATGTGCTTATACCGGAGAAGAAGCAGTTGAATTTGCCGTAACTTTCAAACCTGATGTTATCTTGATGGACATAATGCTAAGGGGCAAAATCAATGGAATTGAAGCAGCCCAACTGATTATGCAAATTAACAAGATTCCTATAATATACATCACAGGTAACGACCATTTGAAAAAAGATAAGCAGCTTTTAGCTACAAAACCAGCAGCTATTCTAAGCAAACCATGTTCGGATTGGGAATTGTTTAAGGCGATAAAAAAAAAGGGCTAATAAACTCATAGCTCCTTTTTGGGCCCCGAAACAGCACTTTAAGGCGAAAACTGCAAAAATAATATCTGATGATCTGCTTAAACACTTTGTGCGGTCCGACCCCAAAATTACAGGGGTCCGACCCCAAAATTACAGGCCCTAATGGATTTTAACTTCATATTCTTGAATTTCTGCTTCGAATTTACTCTATCGAAAGCACAACTACGGATTTAGGAGGAAGAGAGACCATAATCCGGCTGCCGCTTAATTTTAAAGCTTTAAAATCCACGGGATGGATTAAATCGGATTTCTTAAAGGTGTTGTGGGCTGTCATGTTTTCCGAGGTCAGGATATGACCGGAAGCCTTTTTTAGATTCTGGCCTCGCAGTTCACAAGCAATTTTAGCTTCCTGGCGGGGATCCAGGTTACAGAGAGTGATATGGACTGTTCCGTTTTTATCCCTGGATGCCGAAACACTCAGGGCGGGGATTTTCTCTTCTTGAAAAGTATAGTCGCGGCATTTTAAATCCACTGGAAGCTGGACAGCATCCTGATGGACCTGGTACATCTCAAAGACAAAATAGGTTGGAGTCAGGATCATTTTTTCACCCTTGGTCAGAATCAATGCCTGCAAAACATTAATAGTCTGGGCCAGGTTGGCCATCTTGACACGGTCGCAGTGATTGTTAAAGATATTTAGTGTCAACCCAGCCAAAAGAGCGTCTCGCAGAGTATTCTGCTGATAGAGGAAGCCAGGATTAGTTCCAGGTTCAACTTGGTACCAGGCCCCCCATTCATCAACGATTATTCCAATTCGTTTTTCCGGATCATAACGATCCATGATATCACCGTGACGAGTGATCAGTTCGCCTATGAAAGAGCCCCTTTTCATTGTGTCGAACCATTCCTCTTCTCCAAATTCAGTGGCGGAATTTTTGTTACCCCAGCCGCCGGGAACGGTATAATAGTGAAAGCTCAATCCGGACATATTCGATCCTGCTTCCCGCATCAAGACTTCAGTCCAGCGGAAGTTTTCCCCGTAACTGCCGCAGGCGATCTTGTAGATCCGATTACCGGATAAATTCCGAACATAAGTCTGGTATCGCCGGTAAGTATCGGCATAAAATTCGGGCCGCATATTACCGCCGCAGCCCCAATTTTCATTTCCAATCCCGAAATATTTTAATTTCCAGGGTTTTTCCCGGCCGTTTTTACGGCGCAAATCGGCCATGGGGCTTTTTCCATCAAAGGTGATATACTCGATCCAATCCTGCATCTCACGCACGCTACCACTCCCGACATTACCGCAGATATAAGGTTCGGCACCAAGCTGCTCACACAAGTCCAGAAATTCATGCGTGCCAAAATAATTGTTTTCGGTCACTCCACCCCAGTGAGTATTAACCATAGTGGGACGTTTTTCACGAGGACCGATTCCGTCCTTCCAGTGATACTCGTCGGCGAAACAGCCTCCCGGCCATCGCAGTACCGGGATCTGGAGTTTTTTCAACGCTTTAACTACATCCATACGGATCCCGCTAGTGTTTTTAATGAGGCTGTCTTCCCCCACCCAATACCCTTCATAGATACAGCGGCCCAGGTGCTCGGAAAAATGGCCATAAATATTTTTATTGATTACATTGGTTCCCATATCAGCATTGATAATAATCTTATTACTCACTTTCCGCAGGTTGAAAACGCATTTTTTTCGAATTATTAATCTGCTAACTACTTAGCATGATTGAAGTTAATCGGATTGACCAATTCACAGTATTTCATTTTTTCACAAGTAATTTCTTTGTTGGCGACTTTTTTTG
>JAUVXM010000007.1 GCA_030603565.1 Candidatus Aminicenantota bacterium | reverse complement strand
TTTTAATCGCCATTTTTTTACCCGTAGGGCGAGTCGATCTCACTGTATCTGCTTCGTTACAGGGCATTCGCGGTGAAGGACCACAGCTTCATACCCTGTGCCTCGCATCTTCAGTAACCTCGACTCGTGAATAATCCAGGTGTATTATAGACTAAAAATTATCTATAAACAATACAAGCTCATCGCAAATCCATTCTTCATTCACTATTTTCCGTTTTCTTTTATTAGACTATTGACCAATTATTTCAGAATAAGTAGAATTATTCTATATCATGAAAGTCCTGATCGCTGAAGACGATGTGATTTCCGGTCGAACTTTGGAAAAGAATATCCGCGGGTGGGGATATGATGCTGTAGTGACAACAAACGGCAAAGATGCTTGGCAGGCTCTCAATCCGGAAGTTAAAGATCCCAAAAAAACAGATAAAGATCCCATTCGAATCGCAGTTTTGGACTGGGAAATGCCTTATGTCAATGGAGTTGATCTCTGTAAAAAAATCAGAAATACTCCGCTGGATAAAAAAGACAGCTATCTTTATATAATTTTACTAACAGGAAGAGATAATCAAGACGACATAATCAAGGGGCTCTCTGCCGGAGCAGATGACTACATTACAAAACCCTTCAGTTTTTCCGAACTTAAGGTCCGGCTTAAAAATGGTGAACGCATCATTAAGCTGGAAAACAACAGGATCCAAATTGCAGACACAGATAATCTTACTCAACTCTGGAATAGAGATAAAATACGCGAAATTTTAAATGAAGAAACAGAACGTTGTTTACGGGAAAATAATTCAATCGGAGTAATATGGGCCGATATTGACAACTTTAAGCAGGTTAATGACAACTTCGGCCATATTACCGGTGACCTTGTCCTGATGGAAGTAGCCAAGCGGTTAAAAAATTCCTTGCGAATATATGACAAGATCGGCCGCTACGGTGGAGACGAATTTTTAGCTGTAGTTCACCCTTGCTGTCATGAACATGTAGCTCATATCGCTGAACGCTTTCGCCGGGTTATCAATGCAAAAAAAATCGCCATAGAATCCGGCCAATTGGAAGTGACCATAAGTGTTGGCGCAACCTCCTCTGAGTATTCTCCAAATTCCTCCCCGGATATTCTCATCAAAACCAGTGACAAAGCACTGTACGAAGCAAAAAACAAAGGACGCAACTGTTCAGTGATCAAAGAGCCGGAAGAGCAATATAAGAACAATTGAAATATGATTTGAACATTTATACCTGTTGTTATGAATATGTTAGGCTTGTTCTGATTTAAGGAAAAGCAATCATGAAAAACATTAAAGACAAGACAAAACGGTATAAAACTTTTCTTGATACTCTCTTTGAAAATGTCCTTGAAGGTATTGTCATTGCCGATAAAAAAGGCAAAATCCTGCAGGCAAACCAACATTTTCTGGAAATATTCGACTATAAAAAAAATGAAGTCCTGGGAAAACCCTTAGATGAATTGATAACTTCACCCAAAGAACGGAAAAAAGCTGCTTCCTTTACCAAAAAAGTGGCTCATGGAAAAAACATCTCATTCAAAACAATCCGTTTTACAAAAAAGGGAAAACCAATTAATGTATCTGTCCTTGCTTCCCCAATTATCATTGACGGAAACTTTGAGGCAATGTATGGAATTTACCGGGATATCACTAAAGAGATAAACATTGAAAAAGACCTGCAAACAGAAAGAGACCGGGCCCAGAAGTACCTGGATATAGCCGGAGTAATAATCGTCTCCTTAAATACTAAAGGTGAAGTAACCCTTATAAACCGGCTGGGATGT
This sequence comes from Candidatus Aminicenantota bacterium, assembly GCA_030603565.1. Lineage (GTDB taxonomy): Bacteria > Acidobacteriota > Aminicenantia > Aminicenantales > Aminicenantaceae > JAUVXM01. The sequence continues at coordinate 62,744 of JAUVXM010000007.1, read as the reverse complement.
AAGATATTAGGTTATAAACAGAAGGAAATAATCGGGAAAAATTGGTTCGACAATTTCCTTCCTATAAGCATTCAAAATGATGTTAAAAAGGTCTATAAAAAGCTGCTTAAAGGAGACTTAAAACAGGTAAATAGTTATGACAATCCTATAGTAAATAAAAAGGGAGAGGAAAGGCTCATGGCTTGGCATAATACATTCCTTCACAATGATAAAGGAAATATCATAGGAATTCTCAGCTCAGGGAAAGATATTACAGAAAAAAAGGAATCCGAAGAGGCTCAAGCTGCTCAATATGCTATATCCGAAGCCACTAATACTACTAAATCTTTTAAAGAGCTCTTTTCAGCTATTCATAAAATAATCTCGCAGATAATGCCTGCTGATAATTTTTTCATTGCTATCTATGACCGAGATTCAAATACAGTTAGTTTTCCCTATATTTTCGGTAAATATGAAAAATCCATACCTGACCGAAAAAATGGAGAAGGACTGACCGAGATGGTCATACGCACAGGGAAACCTTTACATGCCTTTCCCCAAAAATTTAAAGAAATTTTAGATAAAGGGGAAGCAAAATTATTAGGAAAGCCCTGGGTTGACTGGCTTGGCGTTCCCTTAATAATCAATAAACAAGTAATTGGAGTTCTGACTATAGAAAGCTATGATAAAGAGGTTAAATTCGGCAAAAAAGAACTGAATTTACTCCAGTTCATCTCCACTCAAGTCGCCATGGCAATCGAACGCCAGCGCAATCAGGAAAACCTTCAGCAAGAAACAGCCAAACTTTCCGCCATGATCTCGGGTATGAATGAAGGCATCGTCTTTGCCAACGCTCAGGATAAAATCATTGAAGTCAATGCCTATTTTCTTAATCTGGTCGGAAAAAAGCGACAGGAAATCATCGGGAAAAGTATATGGGATTTTCATAAAGGAAAAATTTTAGATAAAGTAAAAAAACTAATCTGGAAATTCAAAAATAATCCCAATACACCCGAAGTTGAACTGCAAAGGCCTTTGGGTGATATGGAAGTCATACTCCGTTTACAGCCGGTTTATGACAACAGCAAATATGCAGGAATTATCTTTAACCTTATCGATGTTTCCGAACTTAAAAACGCTCATAAAAAAGCAATTGCCGGAGTTATGGAAAAAAACAAGTAGGTAAACAAGCTATGAAAAGCAAACAAAACAAAGTAAAAATTCTGATCGCTGAAGACGACCGTATCTCAAGCAAAATACTGAAAAAACATATCACAGGATGGGGGTATGATGTTCTAGTCGTCCCTGATGGGAAAAAGGCCTGGCAAGTCTTTGAAAAAAATGAGATAGGGATTGCTCTTTTGGACTGGATGATGCCGGAAATTACCGGAGTTGAGCTTTGTCGTAAAATTCGCAATGATAAAAGCGGAAAATATACTTATATAATTCTTCTAACTGCCAAGAACAAACAAAAAGATATCAATAAAGGGCTTACCGCTGGGGCTGATGAGTATCTCACTAAACCATTTAATCCTATTGAATTAAAAGCCCGCTTAAAGACAGGAAAAAGGATAATCGATCTTCTGGAAAAGCTCCACAAGCAGGCTATTTATGATGGCCTCACAAAAGTCTTTAATCGAAGAGAGATCATGAGGATCTTAAATGAAGAATTCTACCGCGCTCAGAGAACAAACCAACCTTTAAGCACTATTATGCTTGACCTCGACCATTTCAAAAAAGTCAACGACACCTATGGACACCCTGTAGGTGATGAAGTGCTGGTTGAAATTGTTTCCCGCATAACAACGAAAATGAGGGCCTACGATAAAATCGGCCGCTACGGCGGAGAAGAATTTATCATTATCCTCCCTCACAATTCTATAAAATCCCTTAAAAAAATCGCAGAACGCATCCGAATAAATATCTCTCAAAAATCCATTCAGACCTCAGCCGGGCCTCTCCAACTTACTGTGAGCCTGGGATGCACTTCTACTGAAAACATTGAAGCCAGCTCAACAAAAATGATAATAAAAATCAGTGATGAGGCGCTTTATAAAGCAAAAAATAATGGACGTAACTGTACAGTCGTAGGCTAAACAAATAAAAAGGAGAAAAAATGACAGGGGGAAAAAAAACCATAGATTTTGACTCAGCCTTAGAACGGACCGGAGGAGACAAGGATTTTCTCTATGAGCTTATCGATATGTACATGGAAGACTTTATTCCAAAATATGATGAACTTAAGAAGGCTATTAAAGAGGAAAATTTTACAGCTATTCAGGAAACCGGCCACTATTTGAAAGGCTCCGCGGCTAACCTTAGCCTTAGTTTTCTTAAAGACGCTTCCCTTCAAATGGAATTAGCCGGAGAAGATAAAGATATAAAAAAAGCTCAACAGACACTAGATGAATTAAAAAAGGAATTCGCTAGATTAAAGACCTTTATCTCTAATATGGATTAACTGATTTTTCCTGCCTGTTACCTACTTGCTCTAAATTCCCTCACTGCTTTAGATTATCAATTATCATTCCGAGATAATCCTTTCCGCCCTCTTCCATTCCATCTTCAATTTTAATAACTCCACAGATGTAATTATTAATCTGCGCTATAAAAATATTTTTATAGTAACGGTCCCTGATCATGTATCCCGAGAGGATTTCTTTAATCCCCATCTCTTTTTTTTCTTGCAGAAATTTTTTCAACATTATCCGGGCATCATCCGGATTATCTCCCTCAATCAGAAAACACTCAAATTCCATATTATTATTTTCATACACAACTGAATATCCATCATGAAGAAAAGCATATCCCATGAAATTATGTTTAATATATTTCTCTGTGTTTTTTATTCTGCCCTCAGAAGGGAAGGCTGTTAAAGGCAGGGGAAATCGGCCCTTATCATCAATATTTACTACAATCTTTTCTGCAAACTTTATCAGTATCTCATCCGAGCTTTCCTTACAATCAAAACAGAGAAGCTTTATATAATACTTTCCGGCAAGAAAATTCAAAGCCCCTTCCTCAATATAACCTTGCAGTCCGATGTTTAAAAAACTACTTTTTGGATAACGTTCTGCACTATAAATACCAAAAGCATTATTATTTGCCCCCATATCATAGATTTCTATGGCAACATTACTCTTAGTCTCTTGCTCCTCATACTGGGAGACAATCAATTCCTCAAAATCATAAGAGAGGTAAATTTCTGCTGCTCCATTTATATATTCAAAAAGTGATTCCGGATAATAAGTCTGACTCTCTTCTATCTTAATCCATTCATCCAGATCAGGCAAAAGCTGATCCAGTTTTAATTCCTTTCCTTCATTTAAAGCGATAGAATTAATCATAAATATCCCAAAAATCAATCCTGAACATATTATGCTGATTTTTTTTCTTTGCCTTAGATTCATCCGATTTCTCCTAACCTGAACTATTCATAAAAAATTTCTATATGTACGATACCTCTTTTTAAATCAATATTTTACATTGATTCCTAAGATACAACAATTGACCATTTCGTTTTCGATATAATTTTTATTTGTAATCGACATTTTTTACTCTACAAGCGAGACGATCTTACCACATCTACTTTGTTGCAGCGCATTCGCGGTGAAATACCACAGCTTCATCCCCTGCGCCTCGCATCTGCGGCAACCTCGACTCGTGAATAATCCAGGTTAATATTAAGTTTCATTATCACTATAGACATTCACTACTTATATTACAAGTGATGAAATTCAGGTGTGGCTCTGCTTCGTGCAAATGGGAAGCTGGGTTGGGTGGATACTGGTAAGTCCCTTCGAAAGACAGGGCTTTCTCCGGGATTTACCAGTATCGATCCTTTCTCAATTTGCCATTCTCCATTTTTTATTTTCCCGTCTTTCCTATAGATATTATTTCCTATTCCTCCAGTATTCGCGGAGCGAATTGAAAAACAGTTGTTTTGTTTTGACGATTCATCGGCAAAAGAAAACAACTTCTTATTCTTATCCGCGTCCATCCGCGAAAATCCGCGTCTAATGTTTTACCGCTTTAATCCGCGTCCTCAGCGTAAAATTCATCTTTTCTAATATTTGGGTTCCACTGCCTTTCCTGTTTTTCCTTCTCTTTATTTCCCAACTGACCTGATTCTTGCTTAATGCTCAAAAGCTAGGGAAAAAGAGGGGAATCCTGTGATTCAATATATTGACAACTACCCAATTGAATAGTACTTTTAATCTGATGGCCAATTCAAGAGTGATTATTATAAGAAAAAAAGGTTTTCTTTCCCCTAACCGCATTCCAGATCTTAATAGCCTTATCCGCATGTTTAAACGCGGCTTTTCTCTTTTAGATAAACAGGGCGATTATAAAATATTTTTACGAAATCTGCTAAAACCGGATGACCGGATCGGAATAAAGATCAATACTCTTGGAGGCAAAAGCCTATCCACCCGGCCTGAGGTCCCGCAGGTATTAACATCTCTATTGATCGAATCCGGTATTCCTTCGAAAAATATCATCATCTGGGATAGGACTAACCGGGAATTAAAAATCGCAGGCTATCGTCTAAATATGAATAAAAAAGGCGTTAAGATCTTTGGAACAGATTCCAGGGGATTAGGTTATGAGCAGGACCTGACATCACATCTTAATATCGGCAGCCGCTTCTCCAGCATCCAGTCAAGAATAGTCACTGCCTCTATAAGCTTGGCGATTGTAAAAGACCACGGCCTGGCAGGAGTAACAGCCGGTCTGAAAAATTATTTTGGCGCAATACATAATCCTAATAAATACCATGATTCCAATTGTAATCCCTATATCGCCGAACTGTTTTCTGCCGATTCTATCTGGAAAAAACACAGGATCTCTATCTTGGATGCCCTGCTCATCCAATACCACCGCGGACCGGCTTATCACTCACAATGGGCAACAGAATACGGGGCCCTCATTTTTAGCCTTGATCCTGTAGCAGCAGACTTTACCTCCTGGCAGATCATCGAAGAATTACGCTCTGCAAAAGGACTACCGACTTTAAAGGAAGAAGGTCGAGAACCGGTATATTTAAAAACCGCTGAAAAAATGGAACTGGGAAATGCTTCCCCAGCTAACATCAATATAATCAGGGAGGAAATTTAGCCCATATTATCAATGGCATTAAAATTCAAATGAAAAGACGTAAATTTATTAAACTCTCAGCTGTGGCTGGAACCGCCGCAGGTTCCGGGTTAGGACCATTACTTATGGATCTTGATGCCTTTCAAACTTCCTATGACCTATCCAGAGTAGAAGCAAAGTTTTATAAAAAACACCCTGACAGAGAGATCGAGTGTGTTTTATGCCCCCGCTTTTGCAAACTTGGAGACAAAGAAAGAGGCTACTGCGGGGTACGGGAAAATATTGACGGCACCTACTACACCCTAGTCTATGGAAAAGCATGTGCTATTCATGTTGACCCTATTGAAAAAAAACCTTTGTTTCATTTTCTTCCAGGAACTCCAACTTTATCCATAGCTACTGCAGGATGCAATGTGAATTGCAAATTCTGCCAGAACTGGGAAATTTCCCAAGTCAGACCTGAACAAATAGACCACATGGATTTTCCTCCAGACAAAGTCGTTAAATCCGCCCAAAAATATAACTGTCCTATTATCGCCTATACCTACTCCGAACCTGTTGTTTTTTACGAATACATGTATGACACTTCTTTAAACGCAAGGAAAAAAGAACTTAAAAATGTCGTCATCACTGGAGGACATATAAATCCGGAGCCTCTGGAAGAACTGATCCAGGTGGTAGATGCAATAAAGATCGATCTGAAAGCATTTACTCAGGATTTTTATACCAAATATGTAAGGGGAGAACTTAAACCAGTTCTTGATGCTATAAAAATTATAGCTTCTTCCAGTATCTGGCTTGAAATCGTCTATCTTGTCATCCCGACCTTAAATGATAACTCTAAGGAGCTCAGAGATATGTGCCGGTGGATAGCAAATGAGATAGGGCCTGATGTGCCCCTGCATTTTTCCAGGTTCCATCCACATTACTTGTTAAAAAACCTCCCTTCTACTCCTGTCTCCACCCTGGAAAAAGCTGCCGATATAGCCGGAAAAACAGGCCTTAACTATGTCTATATCGGTAATGTTCCCGGGCACAAAGCTGAAAATACCTATTGTCCAAAATGTAAAAACATTATCATCCAGAGACAAGGATATATCATCAGGCAGTTCAACCTAAAAAATGGACGGTGTACTTATTGCAATAGCCGGATTCCGGGCGTATGGATTTAAAAAAATATCTTCCTGCTTTTGTCTTAGGATTCTTAGCCTTATCTTTCCAGATAGTTTTAATCCGGGAGTTTTCAGTCCATTTTTATGGAAATGAAATTACTATTGGAATCCTCCTCTCCTTTTGGCTTCTATGGACGGGCCTGGGAAGCCTTGCCGCCGCCAGAATAAAATTCAGCCTAACAAAATTTGTCCGGCTGTACTTCCTGGTAATTATAATATTCCCTATCTGCCTGATAGGATTAAGGCTTTCACGCTTCGCCCTCAAAACCCTTCCGGGGGAAATCACCGGTTTAACATCTATACTCCTGTTTTCTATGGGATTTTCCTTTTTTATATGCTTCCCCCTTGGGATTTTATTTGTCTTTAATACTTACTACCTCAAAGGCAATCTTTCCCGAGTGTATATGATAGAATCACTCGGTTCAGCCATAGCCGGATCAACGGTCTATTTTATCCTGATCCCTTTATTTTCCAACTGGCAAGTATCAATTCTCGTAGCCGGCCTAAGTGCTCTAATTATCTTTTTAATATTCAGGCAAAAACGTAATCCCCTACTGCTTGTTTTCTCGCTAATCCTGTTTTCTCTGTTCTGGGCCTTGGATTTCCCGACCCAGAAAAAATTCTGGTCTCCTTTTAACCTGATAGCAAGTAAGGATACCCCTTACGGAAAACTTCAGGTCTTAAAAGATAGGGAGCAAATATCACTCTACAACAATTGTTTTCTGATCTATTCTAACCCAGATAAAGCTTCTTCTGAAGAATCGGTTCATTTCGCCCTATTACAAAATCCTGAAGCAAAAAATGTACTCCTTATCGGGGGAGGAGCCGGAGGAAGCCTTAAAGAAATATTAAAGTATCCCAACTCAAGCATAGATTACGTTGAACTTGACCCGGGGATCATCCGGTTTTCAAAGAAATTCCTTCCAGCAGAGGAAAGCCGCATATTCCAGAACCCGCGTATAAATACTTATTTTAAAGACGGTAGGTTATTTCTTAACAACACTCAAAAAAACTATGATGCCATCATCCTTAATCTGCCGGACCCGGTAACAGCTCAGATAAACCGCTTTTACACAGAAGAATTTTTTTTAACGGTAAAAGCAAAATTGTCAACAAAAGGAATTTTTTCTTTCCGCACATCATCTGCTGAAAATTACATCAGCCCGGAACTTCAGAATTATCTATCCTCTCTTTACCGGACCTTAAAAAATACTTTTCACTTTGTTGAAATAGTTCCTGGAGCTGCAAATATCTTTTTAGCCTCATCACAGCCAATAACCTTAGAATATAAAGAAATTTCCCAGGAGATAGAAAAACTCGAGCTTAATAATGTATACATCAATCCTCAACTCTTATTTTCTCGCCTCTCGCCCCTTAGAAAAGACTCTTTAAAACAAAAGATATTGGAAGGTGAAGGAGAAATAAACCATGACCTAAAGCCTGTAAGTTATTTTTTCAACTCTGTGCTGTGGTCTACTCAGTTCAAGGGGCTGGAAACCTCATTGCTCGCTTTTCTATCCCAGTCAGGCAAATTCTGGCTTCTCGACCTCCCCCTTATCCTGTTCCTTCTTTTTTTAACCACAGCCGGGGTGAAACGTTCTCGTATATCATTCTATTTGATTCCTCTTTTTGTTATGGGGTTATCAAGCATAACTATTGAAATCATTTTAATATTGGCTTTTCAAACCTTTCACGGTTATATTTACCTGGGACTGGCATTGCTTTTTTCCTTTTTTATGTTGGGGCTTTGCCTGGGAGCCTTCAGCGGGACAAGAAGAAATAATCCTCGCCTCTCTGATCTACTGTTTATTCAATTCGTATTTATGATATTCATTTTTTTACTCCTCATTGCCTTACAACAGCAGATCCCTCTGTTTCTATTTTTTGTCTTCCTCTTGTTATTCGGAGCTGCATGCGGCCATTTATTTGTTATATCCAACCGGCTTTTTCTGCAAAAAAGCTCTAACTACGGACTCGGCTATGGATTAGACCTGCTCGGCTCTTTTCTGGGAGCATTGGCTGTCTCTTCAGTACTTATCCCTCTAGTCGGCCTCCAAATGCTGACAAAATACCTTTTTCTTATCAATTCCTTCACTCTTCTGTTTCTAGCCTGGGGAACATTAAAGCCAATAGGCAGTAGGTAATAGGTTTGATTCTTTTTGCGCATATATTCACAAAAAAAATTGAACCTATCCTTGACAGTAATATTCAATTATGCTGTACTATTGTCTTTTTATTATGGAATATATGAATATTTTAATGTTGCTAAAATTATCTTTAGAAAAAAAGGATATTTTATATGCGAACTAATATCTCCCGCCATAAGATCAGAAGTCCTTTCGTAGCCAAAGTCGAAGAATTAAGCGGCCAAAACCTTCTCGCCTGCTATCAGTGTGGAAAATGTTCCGCAGGCTGTCCTGCTGTATCTCAAATGGATATACTGCCCAACCAGATCATCCGCTTTGCTCAACTTGGCTTAAAGGAAGAATTATTGAAATCAAACTCCATCTGGATCTGCGCATCGTGCATGACCTGCAATGTCCGCTGCCCCAAGGGCATAAACATTGCAGAAGCTATAGAAGCAGTCAGGCAGATATTACTGCGTAAACGAGAAGACCATGTAAACGTAGAAGAACTTTCTGATTCTGAGAGAGGAGATGTGCCTCCAATAGCATTAATCAGCAATTTTAGAAAATTCACATCATAAATATGTTGTTAATCAGCCATAATCCAAATTTAAGAAGGAATCATAATTATGAAACTAAGCTATTTTCCCGGGTGTACTCTAAAAAATCACGCCAAAAATTTTGAAGATTCAGCTTTATGTTCCTTAAAAAGCCTTGATGTGGAAGTTGAAGAGATCCGCAGATGGAATTGTTGCGGAACCGTTTTTTCCCTTACCAGCGATGACTTGATCCATCATGTCGCCCCAGTCAGGAACCTTATAAGAGCTAAAGAAGCCGGCTCGGATAAACTTATGACCCTCTGTGCGATGTGTTACAACACCCTAAAAAGAAGCAATGAACGAGTTAGATCAAATCCTGAAGACCTGGACATCATCAATGACTTGATGTACCGGGAAGATATCGATTACGAAGGAGATGTTGATGTCGTTCATCTTCTCGAAATACTAAAAAATGAGATTAAATTTGAGAACATCGCTAAAAAAACTGTTAAATCTCTCAAAGGCTTAAAAGTGGCAAGCTATTATGGATGTTACCTTGTTCGTCCCCGGGAGATCGGATTCGACGATGTGGAAAATCCGATGATCATGGATGAACTCATGACTACACTTGGAGCCGAAGCCATAGATTTCCCTCATAAAGTCGAATGCTGCGGCGCTTATCAAACAGTCGATAAACCAGAAATCATCGCCGACCGTACCAACCAGATCCTCTCATCAGCTATAAAACAAGGAGCTGAAGTCGTTATAGTAAGCTGCCCTCTTTGCGCTTTTAATCTTGACCAGCGCCAGAAAAAAACTCAACAGAAGTTTCCTGAATTCAAAAATATACCAATTCTTTATTTTTCTCAATTATTGGCAATTTCCTTAGGCTGTCCCCAGGATAGTTTAAGGTTAGATCTTCATTATATAGACCCAACAGCAATCCTTAAAGAAAAAGGATTAATTTGAGGTACAAATGACTTATTTTGGAAATTTGAAACCAACAAAAGGCAAGATCCACATCTCGAAGGACCAGTGCAAAGGATGTGGATTTTGTGTAGAGTATTGTCCGCGGGATGTCCTGGAGCTATCCGAAGAATTTAATGTTAAAGGATATCATCCACCCATAGTAAAAAACGAGGACGAATGCTGCTACTGTCAGCTCTGTGAGACAATTTGTCCAGAATTTGCCATATTTGTTACCATTAAGAATGAGGAGGACCAAGGTGAAAAAGTCGAAAGCAGATCCTAAAGGAGTTTTAACAGGTTCCCATTTTATGGATGGGGATTATGCCCTTGCTGAGGGAGGGCTTGCCGCTGGATGCCGTTATTTCGGAGGCTATCCTATTACTCCCTCAACAGAAACTGCGGAAAGGTTTTCCGAACGGATTCCTTATGTAGGCGGTGTTTTTATTCAAATGGAGGATGAGCTGGGGTCAATTGCTTCTCTAATTGGTGCTGTGTGGGGGGGCAAAAAAGCCATGACAGTTACTTCCGGACCAGGCTTTTCCCTCATGATGGAAAATATCGGTCTAGCCTGCATGATGGAGACTCCCCTTGTTATTGCAAATGTCCAGAGAGGAGGTCCTTCGACCGGACTTCCTACCCTGACCGGACAACAGGATATGATGCAGGCCAGATGGGGCTCTCACGGCGATTATGAGATAATCGCTCTTTCCCCTGATTCGCCTCAGGAATGTTTTGACCTGACCATTGAGGCATTTAACCTGTCTGAGACTTACCGGGTCCCGGTTTTTGTTATGACGGATGAATGTATAGGTCATATGCATGAAAAAGTAGTCATCCCTCCGGCAGAAGAAATCGAATTAGTGGAAAGAAAATGGTATAAAGGCCCTAAAAACAAATACTTGCCTTATAAAAATGACACGGACGGCATCCCATTTATGGTCAAGGTAGGGGACGGGTACCGTTTTCATACCACCGGCCTGACACGGGATGAAAGAGGATACCCTCTTCTCAATGCTGAATGCCAGGCTACTTGTGTAAGCCATCTTATCGACAAAATCAAAGACAATGCCGATAAAATCATCCATTTAAAAGAAACTGATATTGACAATGCCGAAATTTTAGTCATGTCTTACGGAATAACTTCGAGAGTATCTATAAAAGCAGTTCAAGAGGCAAAAAAAACCGGAATAAAAGTCGGCACAATGCAACTTAAAACAGTCTGGCCCTTTCCTGAAAAACGGATTAAAGAATTAGCTGGTAAAGTAAAAGCAATCGTATTCCCTGAGATAAATGCCGGACAGGTCGTATTAGAAGCCGAGCGGGTGGTGGGTGATAAATGTAAGGTTGTTTCCGTCCCCCATTACGGCGGCTGGGTCCACAACCCCGAAGATATCCTGAACGCCATTAAGGAGGCAGCCAAATGAATAAAGAAGATCAAAATACTGAAAAAAACCCAATAGAAGAAATCTTAAGAATGGACAGGATGCCGCACATTTGGTGCCCCGGTTGCGGAATAGGAACAGTAGTAACATCATTTGCAGAAGCTTTACGAAAAGAAAAATACGACCTTGATAAGATCGCGATTGTATCCGGTATAGGTTGTACAGGAAGAGTTGCCGGCTACACAAAACTGGATTCCTTCCACACCACTCACGGACGTGCCATCCCCTTTGCAACCGGTCTGAAACTGGCAAAACCGGATACAAAAGTAGTAGTATTTAGCGGTGATGGAGATATTTCCGGAATTGGCGGCAACCACCTGATCCATGCAGCAAGAAGGAACATGGATCTGGTTGTGATCTGTGTCAATAACTTCAATTATGCTATGACTGGAGGCCAAGTTGCCGCAACCACACCGAAAGATGCCAATGCATCCACTGCTCCTTATGGAAATTTTGAAAATGCCTTTAACCTTCCCTATATTACGGAAGCAGCCGGTGCCACCTATGTTGCCCGCTGGACAGCTCTTCATCTGAGGCGTGTCACAAAATCTATCCAAGAAGCTTTAAACAAACGTGGATTTTCTTTTATTGAAGTCATAACTCCTTGTGTTACATTATATGCCCGGAGGAACCGGCTTGGGGATGGCCTGAACCTTCTTAAATATTATTACGACATGTCAGAAATACAGCATGGGGCAGACACAAGAACACTTGATATAAGCTACCAGGGAAAACTTATTGTAGGAAAGTTTGTCGATAAGGAAAAACCGACTTTCCTGGATGCCATGAATAAACATCTCTCTTCAGTACTAGGAGATAAATACCAACTTTATGGAGATAACAATGACTGAGATTAGATTTTCCGGTTTTGGAGGCCAAGGGATCATCCGCTGTGCCCTTATTGCTGGCAAAGCTCTTTCGCTCTATGGAAACAAATTTGCCACTATGACCCAGAGCTTCGGCCCGGAAGCAAGAGGCAGCGCCTGCAGCTCTCAGCTTATTGTTTCCGACGACCGAGTCCTCTATCCCTACATCACCATTCCAGAAATCCTGGTATCCATGTCTCAGGAGGCATACGATAAATATGAATCAGACTTAAAAGATGACGGCCTCCTCATCATCGACCAGGATTTAGTAAAACCCAAACCTCCCCGCGGAAAGATCAAATCTTATTCGGTTCCTTCTACTCGTTTTGCCGAAGAACTCGGGAACCGGATCATCGCCAACCTGGTGATGATGGGCTTCTTTACTGCTATAACAAAAATCACTACCTCGGAAGTTATGAAAAAAGGAGTGCCCGGTCTAGTACCCGACCGTTTCCTGGAATTAAACTTAAAAGCCTTTGATAAAGGATACGAATACGGCCTCGAAACTCTAAAAAAAGGAAAGTGAAAATGAAAAAACGGACTGGTGTTTTTGTCTGCCACTGCGGCATAAATATCGCAGGCACAGTAGATGTAAAAAATGTTGCGGAAGAACTCATGAAACACTCAGACGTTACCCACTCAGAAGACTATGTCTATATGTGTTCGGATCCCGGACAAAAACTTATTGAAAATTCCATTAAAGAACACAACCTTGACAGTGTTGTCGTAGCCTGTTGTTCCCCTAACCTGCATGAGACCACTTTCCGTAATTGTGCTAAAGCTGGGGGTATAAACGAATTTCAGTGTGAGATCGCTAATATTAGAGAGCAATGCAGCTGGGTTCACAAAGATAAGTTAAAGGCAACAGAAAAAGCTATAAAGATCACCCGCAGCACAGTAGAACACGTGGTAAAAAATAAATCCTTAGAACCTATCAGTATTCCTGTAACCCGCCGAGGCCTGGTCATCGGAGGCGGGATCGCAGGTATTCAAGCCGCTCTGGATATGGCCAATAGTGGTTATGAGGTTATATTGGTTGAAAAATCTCCTTCGATCGGCGGCCATATGATCCAGCTTTCTGAGACATTCCCTACTTTAGACTGCTCCCAATGTATCCTGACACCAAAAATGGTAGATGTTTCAAAACACCCAAAGATCAAATTATTGACTTACAGCGAAGTCCAGGAAATCACTGGTTATGTAGGAAATTTTAAGGCCAAGATCCTTAAAAAGCCTACTTATGTTGATCCCGATAAATGTACCCTTTGTGACAAATGCGTGGACGTCTGTCCTATAGTTGTTCCTAATGAGTTTGATATAGGATTGACAGGAAGAAAAGCTATTTACATTCCTTTTCCTCAGGCTATCCCCGCCACCTATACCTTGGATATAGTTAACTGCCCGGGCTTACTTCCTATAGCATGCGGCAAATGTATAGATGTATGTGAGCCTGGAGCTATTGATTATGATATGAAACCAGAGATTATTGAAGAAGAAATTGGTTCCATAGTGCTGGCCACAGGTTATGACCTCTACGATAAAGAGAATATGAAAGAATATGGATATGGAAAATATGCGGATGTCCTGGACGGGCTGCAATTCGAAAGATTATTATCGGCTTCAGGTCCTACCATGGGTGAAGTGCTCAGGCCATCTGACCACAAAGTACCCAAAGAAGTAGTCTTTATTCAATGTGTAGGGTCGAGGGATCCTGAGCTTCATTGCGCTTACTGTTCCAAAATATGCTGCATGTATACTGCAAAACACGCTATGTTGTACAAACACCATGTCCCTGATGGACAGGCCTATATCTTTTACATTGATATCCGTTCCGGAGGAAAAGACTATGAGGAATTCGTTCAGAGAGCAAAAGAAGAGGATGGAGTAGTATACCTAAGAGGAAAAGTTTCAAAGATATTTGAAGAAAACGGAAAGATCACAGTCTGGGGAGCTGACACATTAGCTGGAAAAGATATCGAGATCAATGCTGACATGGTTGTCCTGGCTACAGCTATGCGGCCGACTAAAGGAGCAGAGGAATTTGCTAAAAAACTGAAGGTCTCTTTAGATAAAGACGGCTTTCTATCTGAAGCTCACCCGAAACTTAGACCAGTAGAAAGTGTCACTTCAGGATTATTTTTTGCCGGAGCAGCCCAGGCCCCCAAGGATATACCAGAAGCAGTAGCTCAAGCCAGCGGGGCTGCCGCCAAAGCAATAATAATATTATCTCAGGACCATCTATTCCACTCCCCCATAGTAGCTGAAGTAAGTTTAAATCTCTGTACAGGGTGTGGAATGTGCGTTGATGTTTGCCCTTATGATGCTTTAAGCCTTAAAGACAATAAAGCCGAAGTCAATGAAGTCCTTTGTGAAGGATGCGGTACCTGTTCAGCTACCTGTTTAAGGGCCGCCATAGAAGTTAAAAATATCACCCCAGGACAAATTTACGAAATGATAGATGCAAGTGTGGGAGGCTGAATATGGCTGAAGAATTCGAACCCAAAATCATTGCTTTTCTGTGCAAATGGTGCTCATCAGCCGGAAGCGACCTTGCAGGAGTTTCCCGTATGAAGTATCCCCCCAATGTAGTTCCGATCACGGTTATGTGCTCAGGTAGTGTATCCCCCTTATATATCTTCAATGCATTCCAGAAAGGAGCTGACGGAGTACTTGTATCCGGCTGTCATCCCGGAGACTGCCACTATATTAAAGGAAACTTCTATGCCCGGCGAAGAATAGCCTTAGTCAAAGAACTTATTGAATATATCGGCCTGGAACCACAAAGATTTAAAATGTCCTGGGTCTCAGCCGCAGAAGGAAAAAAATACACAAAGATCATCCAAGACTTTGTTCAGGAGCTTAAACCACTCGGCCCCCAAAAAAAGCTGAGGAGAGAAAAATAATGGTGAACCTGGAAGAAATAAAAAAAGAAGCTAAGAATATCCTGGAAGAAGGAAAAGTAAAATATATCATAGGTTATGCTAAAAGCTCAAATGCCTTAATGGCCGCACCCACCTTTGTGAAAAAGCCGGAAGACATTGATAAACTTATCTGGGATCCCACTTGTTTTCAAAATCTTGTTAAGTTCCTCTTAGATGAAAAAAGAAAAAAAGCCAGAGAAAAAGAACCGGATATACGGCCAGTTGGTATTTTCGTGAAAGGCTGTGACAGCCGGGCCATAAATGTATTACTCCAGGAAAAATTTATAACCCGGGAAGATGTTTATATTATAGGGCTTTCCTGCGAAGATCTCGGAGTCCTGGACGAGAAGAAGATCTTCAAAAAACTAAAAGGAGAAGAGCCGGAAAAAATCGAATTCGACCAAAGAAAAAATATAGTGATTTCAACCAAAGAAAAAACTATAAAAATTCCTCTCAAAGAAATCCTGGCTGAAAGATGTCTGGAATGCACTTCCAGTTTCCCAGTGATCTCCGATGTATTTTGGGGAGATAGAAACAACCGCTCACCCAAAGAACCATTTAAATCCCTGGAACAAATTGAATCATTATCTCAGGAAAAAAAGTGGGATTTCTGGCAACAACAATTAAGTAAATGTATTCGTTGTTATGCCTGCCGATCAGTTTGTCCAATGTGTTATTGTGATGAGTGTGTGGTGGACAGCATAAACCTTGCGATCACGGCCGACACTACTGCAGAAGAAAAGTCTCAAAAAATCAAATGGATAGAAAAATCACCGGAATCCTCAGAAAACTTCGGCTATCATCTGGTCAGAGCCATGCATTTAGCTGGCCGTTGTATAGATTGCAGCGAATGTGAACGAGTTTGTCCTGTTGACATCCCCTTAAGGTTATTAAATAAAAAACTGGAAAAAGTTGCTAAAGAGCTTTTTGACTATAAAGCCGGCTTAGATCCTGAGCAGCCTTCCCTTGTTTCTAGTTTCAAAGATGAAGACCCAGAAGATTTTATCAGGTGAGACCATGGAAAAGATACTGACAAAAAAATCATTCCCCGCATGGGTAAAAAACCTGCAATCTTATACAGTTTATGCTCCGGAAAAGCAGGAAAATCTGTGGAGTTATGAAGTTATCCAAAACCCGGATAAGATTAACTTGGAATACTTAAACACAGTTCTGGCTCCAAAAAAAATAACTTATCCTCAGAGAGAGATCTTCCTTCAATTTAATACTTCGAAAGAAGGAAAACCTCAAATTAAAGAAGTTCTCCCTGAAGAGCAACCGGCTGTTATTTTCGGTGTCAGGCCCTGTGACGCTAAAGCAATAACTCTTACAGACAAGGTTTTTGGAGAGGAACCTAAGGACCCCTATTACTGGAGTAGAAGAAACCAGACAATACTGGTCGGCCTGACCTGCAACCCTCCTCCTTCGCCTAATTGTTTCTGTCTATCAGTCGGTGGTTCACCTCATTCTAAAGAGGGCCTGGATATTCTTATGACTGACATGGGTGACAAATATCATATCGATTCCTTGACTAAGAAGGGAGAGAAGCTTATCAAAGCAGCCGAAAATCTTTTCAAGCCTGCCTCACCAAAAGATAAAAAAGAATTGGAAAAAATCCAGAGGGAATCTGAAAAAAAGATTAAAAGAGAAATAAAAGATATTAAAAACATCCCAGACAAACTTAAAGACATGTTTGAATCTCCTTTCTGGGATGAAGAAGCCATGAGCTGTATCCGCTGCGGTATATGCACTTACCTCTGCCCCACCTGTTATTGTTTTGACATAACCGATGAACTCACTTCTACCCTACCCCTCAAAGGAAAAAGAGTCAGGACCTGGGATACATGTCAGTTCCCGGATTTTACCATGCATTCCTCAGGACACAATCCCAGGCCGGACAAAGCCTCAAGATTACGCCAGAGAATTCTTCATAAGTTTCAGTATCACGTCGAAAATTATCAGGATTACCTATGTACAGGCTGCGGAAGGTGTATTTCTTTATGCCCCATGGGAATAGATATAATAGAAATTCTGAATAAGGTGAGAGATTATGAATGAAAACATATACATTCCAAAACTGGCAAAAATAATCAAGATAAAAGAAGAAGTCTCAGGCTTAAGGCCTATTAAAACATTTAGAACTCAATTCGTCGAAAAAAACGGTTTTTCCCACCAATGCGGACAATGTGCCATGCTTTCCGTTTTAGGAAAAGGCGAATCTATGATCTCCATATCCTCATCCCCGCTTGAAAAAGATTTCCTCCAGTTCAGTATCTTAAAAATGGGGAGAGTGACCTCCGCTTTACACGAAACAGAAGTCGGGGAAATCATCGGCATAAGAGGCCCTTATGGCAACAATTTCCCAATTGAAAATTGGAAAGGGAAAAACCTCATCTTTATTGGCGGCGGCATTGGTTTAGCTCCGATCTGGTCTGTGCTGCATACTGCTCTCAAAAAAAAAGAGGATTATGGTAAACTCACTCTTATCTATGGAGCAAGAACCTCAAAGGACTTAGTATTTAAAGAGGAACTGGAAAAACTTAATAAAAAAATGAATGTACACCTTTCAGTTGATGTTGAGGAAAAAGACTGGAAAGAGTATGTCGGATTTGTCCCGCAAAATGTAACAGACAAAAAACCTTCCCCTGACAATTCTATCTCGATCACCTGCGGCCCCCCTATTATGATAAAATTTGTAATTAAAGCTCTTGAAGAACTGGGATTTAAGGATAAACAGATCTATACTACAGTTGAAAATAAGATGAAATGCGGAATCGGCAAGTGTGGAAGATGTAATATCGGCAAGCATTATATCTGCAAGGATGGTCCAGTTTATTCCTGGGCTGAACTCAAAACATTACCGCAAGAATATTAATAAGGAGACATCAAGATGGCAAATAAAGAAAATTTTGTGAACGTCTTTATTATGGGAAAAGGCTATAAAGTCCCAGCTGAGGCAACCATTATGGGAGCAATGGAATATGCCGGCTATCAAATAAAAAGAGGCGCTGGCTGCCGAGAAGGATTTTGTGGTGCCTGTGCTACAGTATACAGGCTTCCTGGGGATTATAAGATCTATACAGGCCTTGCTTGCACTACTATGGTCGAAAAAGATATGTGGCTTTCTCAACTTCCTGCAATCCCGGCTCATAAATCCATCTATGATATCAATAAGATCGAACCCAATGTTGCCACGATCCAGAAACTCTATCCAGAAGTCTTTAGATGTGTTGCCTGCAATTCCTGCACTAAGGCTTGTCCTCAAGACTTGGAAGTTATGGATTACATTCAAGCTGCCAAGCGGGGTGACATCGAAGCAGTAATGGACCTCTCCTTTGATTGTCTTTGCTGCGGGCTCTGTGCCATCCGCTGTCCAGCGGAAATCGTTCAATTCAATGTCGGTATTCTTGCTAAAAGACTTTACGGTAAATACCTAGCCCCTAAAAGTAAAGAACTCAATATAAGGATCAAAGAAATCAAAAAAAATATATACGATAAAGAATACAACGATTTAATGACTGCAAATAAAGAAGACCTCGAAAAACAATATTATGCAAGAGATATGGAAAAATAAAAGGAGTCTCAGATGTATCCAGACTATATGAGCAAATCACTCAACAAAGTTATTCAAACCCGCAATAAGCGATTTGAGCTTGCAAAATCAGAAAAACCTGTTTTTCCGCCTATGAGCGCTAAAGAAAGGGATGAAGTGCTTAATAAGTTTCATCCTGATTATAAAAAGGAATCTAGGCGAAAGATAAATATCGGCCCTAACAAAGGAGAGATGCTCACAACTGAAGTCGCTGACATTCTGGAATCCCATTCCCGAATCAAACCGGAATCTTTCGACCTTTCAAAGCCAGATTATGAAACAGACATCCTCATTATCGGAGGCGGTGGCGGTGGATCAGCTGCTGCAATTACCGCAATTAAAAATGGAGCTAAATGCCTTATCTCGACCAAACTACGCCTGGGAGATGCAAATTCCATGATGTCCCAGGGAGGCATGCAGGCTGCCATTACAAAGCAGGACCCACCTACCCGTCACTATCTGGATGTAATCGGAGGCGGTCACTTTGACAATAAACCTGAGCTTGTTAGACCTCTTACTGAAGAGGGCCCCGAAGTTGCTAATTGGTTGGAAGAACTTGGAGTCGTGTGGGATAAATTGGATGACACCTCTCTGCAAGTTTTACATGGAGGAGGTACTTCACGAAAAAGAATGCTTTCGTCCCGCGATTATACCGGTGCTATCATTATGCGGACTCTCATGGATGAAGTGAGAAACCATCCTAACAAAATAAATGTACTTGAATTCATGCCCACAGTTGAATTAATCCTGGATGAGCAAGGAAAGTGTGCGGGAGGAGTGCTCTATAATCTTGAAACTGAAGAATATTTTACTGTAAGAGCAAAAGCCACTATTATCACTACTGGCGGATACGGACGGCTACATATAAGAGGTTTTGACACAACCAACCATTACGGCGCAACCGGAGACGGGTTGGTTATAGCTTACCGGACCGGTGGAAAGCTTCTTTATATGGATTCTGTGCAATATCATCCAACCGGTTCAGTTTTCCCGGAACAGATCGCAGGATTCCTGATCACAGAAAAAATCAGAGGAGCCGGGGGGCAACCGATTAACAAAGACGGAGAGCTATTTGTTTTCCCACGTGAACCCAGAGATGTAGAAAGTTCTGCCTTTATTAGAGAATGTTTAGAAAGAAAAAACGGTATTAAAACACCCCAAGGCAGGGTCGGAGTCTGGTTAGACTCCCCCTTAATCGAGATGCTTCAAGGAGAAGGATATATCAAAAAACAATTCCCGGCTATGCTTCGTCAGTTTATCCGTTATGATATCGATATAACAAAAGAACCAATGCTTGTATTCCCCTCTCTTCATTATCAGAATGGAGGAATCGAGATCAATGAAAAATGCGAATCCAATATTCCCGGCCTCTATGTTGCCGGGGAAGCGTCGGGAGGAGTTCACGGACGCAATCGTTTGATGGGCAATTCCGTATTAGATTATAATGTTTTCGGACGCAGAGCCGGAAAATACGCTTCTACATATATTAAGTCAGTAAAGCTGAGCAAATTGTCCCTCGACCATATAAACAGATATGAAAAAGAGCTTAAATCCGCTGGAATCAGAACTGACCGCATCTCACCTGTACTCCTACCCTCCTATACCCCTGAAGACGTCCGTAAACGCCAGTTAACCGCAAAATACGAAGGGACCCTAAGATAAAAAACGGGTCACATTTTACTTTCTTCTCTTCCCTATTCCCCATTGACTAATAATTTATAATAACTCATTTGACAATAATAGTTTGTTTATATATGCTAATATAAAATTGTATCAGCTACTTATAGGGAAAGAAGGAGTTGGTTGATGTCAAATAATAGTATAGAAAGAAGAACTTGTTTCCGGTTCGAAATTCCGGGAGCAACTACCAGCTATAAATTAGATAAATTTCTCTCCGCTCTTCATGGAAAATATGGAGAAGAGTTCTGCCCGATTTTGGACATCAGCAGAGGAGGTATGCGCTTTGTCTCCCAGAAAAGTTTTAAAATAAACACAAAAATCCATATGAAAATATCAGTTCCTGGTGAAAGAGTTCCTATGGCTCTTGAAGGAAGAGTTAGATGGTCAGCAGCAAACCCGGGAAAAAGTTATAAATACCAAATAGGGGTTCAGTTTAATCCCTATGGTGAGAAAAAAGGACAAAATTACCCTGGCTCTCTAGTGAAAATTATCGCCCTGGAACAAAAATTCAGCCCGGATGATAAATCGACTTTAAAAAGCTCAGCCACTGGCGACTTTGAAATAGACGGTTGACAATAATCAGTCTTTCTCTCCTTCAATAACAACTTCAGAGTAATTTGCGATTTGGCTGAAAAGCTTACTGACCTGTTGAAGTAATGCCAGGCGGTTACGCTTAATCCTTTTATCTTCAGCCATCACCAGCACATTATCAAAAAAATTATCTATTGATGACCCTATTGTAAGCACAATTCTTTGAGCTTTTGAAAAATCTCCACTTAAAAATAAAGGCCTAACATTATCCCTGATAATAGAATAGGTTGTGTAAAGCTCTCGTTCTTCTTTCTCAATAAGCAGATCCTGATTTACCTTATACTTAGGTTGTCCCCTCAATATATTGTTAACTCTTTTGGCAGTAAGGATCAATGTCCTAAATTTTAAATTATCTTTAAGGCTGTCCAAAGCTTTGAGCTTGAGAAAAATATTATAAATATTGTCAACACCTGAACTCAGCACTGCCTTTATCAGGTCATAACGAAATCCAAGGTGGCTAAAAATATACTCCAGTCTGTTCTTAAAAAATTCAAGACAGATCTCTTTTAACTCACTTCTGTTTTTTTTCAGGTTATCCTCATATACTTTAATGACCTTATCCAGAAGCAGGGGAAAGGGAAAATCCAATTTTTTATCAAGCACAATAGAGCATATACCCTGGGCATTTCGGCGCAGTCCAAAAGGGTCCTTCGAACCGGATATCTCAATTTCAAGGCCTAAAACTCCTACTATTGAATCCAGCTTATCACAAACTGCCAAGATAGCCCCGGTAAGAGAAGCCGGACTAGGATCATCCAGGCTGGCTGGTTGGTAATGTTCATATATAGCTTTCCAGACAGCAAGGGGATATTTTTCTTTCCGTGCATAAATTCCGCCCACTTTCCCTTGCAGGGAAGGAAACTCTCTTACCATTTCTGTAAGCAGGTCAGCTTTACACAGCTCAGCTGCTTCTCTGACCTCTTGTTTTTTTTTGCCTGCGTCCAGCTTGCTTACTAAGTAAAGGGCAATTTTTTTTATCCGTTCACTCTTTTCTTTATAACTTCCCAGCCTTTCCTGAAAAACAATCTGGCTTAAATTCTCAGCTCTTTCTTTCAGCGGTATTTTTGAATCCTGCTCCCAAAAAAAACGTGCATCTTCCAGTCTCGCCTTTAAAACCCTCTCGTTTCCCTTGCTAACAAATCCTTTTGCATCATTGCAGGCATCAGTAACTCCCAAAAAAACAGGGAGTTGTTTCTTTCCCTTAACAACAGAAAGGAGATTTTGCCCCTCTCTCATGGCAGTACTTAATATCTCAATAGGTAATTTCAAATATTTTTTAGGGAATGCCCCCAAAAAAACATAAGGGTATTCAACATCGGTAGCTAGTTTATCCAGGAGTTTTTCATCAGGGTAACATTGCGCCTCCAGGGGCTCCAGCTTTTTTTCTATATGATTCATTATACGGGCTTTCCTCGTTTTCTCTTCGATAAGGACTTTATTTTTCTTTAACTGTCTTCGGTATTCTTGGAATGATTTTACTTTTATAGAGGCGGGAAAGTACAGCTTGTGACCTGTTGTAAAATTTATTGTCGAAATTCCATTGACCTTAAAAGAAAGTGGTTTCCCATCCAAAATACAAAATACATACCTAATGGGGCGGGAAAATTTAAAATCATTCGTACCCCAACGCATCATTTTTGGAAAACTCAATCTATTGATAATGTCCGGCACTACTTGAGGCAGCACATCCTGAGCAGGCCTTCCTTTTTGAATTTTCTTTACAGCAATATAATCCCCTTTTTTATTAGAGACGACCTCCAGGCTATCGACCTTAACTCCCTGGGACCTGGCAAATCCCATGACAGCCGGACTTGGGCTTCCATCTGGAGCAAATGCCACAGACTTTGGCGGACCAACAATTATTTCTTCTTTATTTCTCTGGCAGGCTATCAAATCACCATATACGATCAGCCTACGACAGGTTCCAAATGTCTCGATTTTTCCAGGTCTTTTTTTCTTGTCAACCAAGTCCTGTGAGACAAGTTCATCTTCGAAATTTCTCTTTAATTGTTGCAAAGCAGCTTTGACATGCGGTAAAGGCATCTCTTCAGTATTAATTTCCAGGACAAATTCCATCAGTAAGAACCCTCCCGGGAGGTGTATTTCTGGGCAATTTTAGTCACTAAATTTCTTATCTGAGCAATTTTTTTAACTCTCTCGGTTACACCGACCGCCCCTCTTGAATCAAGCAGATTAAACAGATGAGAGCTCTTCAGACACATATCATATGCGGGAAAAAGCAAATTCTTTTCTATTAGTTTTCCAGCTTCCTCGGAAGTTAAAGAAAACTTTTTTTGAAGTGATTTGATGTCGGCATGATTAAAGTTGAATTCTGAAAATTCCCTTTCTTCTTCAATTCTCAAGTCCCTGTAGCTCACATCATCAGACCATTGCAGATCATAAATATCATCTTTTCCCTCCAAAAACATTTCCAATCTCTCCAGTCCATAAGTAATTTCAACCGGAACCGGAAAAGTTTCGATTCCGCCGGCTTGTTGGAAATATGTAAATTGGGTAATTTCCAACCCATCAAGCAGGACCTGCCACCCTACTCCCCACGCTCCTATGGTAGGAGATTCCCAGTTATCCTCATCAAACCGCAGGTCATGATATTTCAAATCAATGCCAAGAGTTGCCAGACTCTGAATAAATAATTGTTGAATATCAGACGGAGAAGGCTTAATTATTACTTGATACTGAAAATGCTTCTGGACTCTGTGCGGGTTTTCTCCATATCGACCGTCTGTAGGTCTCCGCGAGGGTTGTACATAAGCTACCCTCCATGGCTTTTTATCCAATACTCGGAAAAAAGTATCCGGAGTCATAGTGCCTGCACCTACTTCCATATCATAGGATTGGGCCAGATAACATCCCTGGTCAGTCCAGTATTTTTGAAGATTCATTATCAGATTCTGAATGCTCATTTGTTCTGTTTCCTATTCCTGGGTCGGCTGCCACCGCAAAATAGGATTTCTAGCAGCATAAGTTTCATCCAGACGTCGCACATAGGATTTGTGAGGAGCTGATTTTAATATTTTAGGATCCTCCCGGGCCTCTTCAGCAATTTGCTGCATTGCATTTATAAACATATCCAGGTCACGCTTGCTTTCTGTTTCCGTGGGCTCGATCA
Organism: Candidatus Aminicenantota bacterium; assembly: GCA_030603565.1. Taxonomy (GTDB): domain Bacteria; phylum Acidobacteriota; class Aminicenantia; order Aminicenantales; family Aminicenantaceae; genus JAUVXM01. Next base: position 38,643 of record JAUVXM010000007.1, on the reverse strand, counting down.
TTAGGGCTCCATGAACGATCAAAGGAAAAGACATAGTGGGTGGATGTATATTTAGGTCAATAAGGCGTTTTGCTATATCAAGGTTTTGGACTCCATATTTTTTTTGAAACTTATCTGAAAACACACATTCATGCAAGGCAGGTGTACTGTATTTTAGATGGTATATCCCTTCCAGTTTTTTCCGGATATAATTGGCATTTAAAACTGCTATTTCAGAAACTTCTTTTAATCCTTCCGCCCCCAAAGATAAAATATAAGCCAGCGCTTTGACTACTACGAGAAAATTTCCATAAAAAGCCCTTACTCGCCCGATACTTTTTGGACGTTCATAATTAAATGAATAAATCCCCTCATTCTGCTCAATAAGCGGGACCGGCAGGTAAGGCTCAAGCTTTTTCTTAACACCGACCGGACCAGAACCAGGCCCTCCCCCTCCATGCGGTGTAGAAAATGTTTTGTGCAGATTAAGGTGGATAACATCTGCTCCCATGTCACCGGGGCGGCAAATACCTAAAAGAGCATTCATGTTTGCTCCATCCATATATACGAAGCCACCTTTAGCATGGACGATATCTGCTATTCTTTTTATATCATTCTCAAAAACCCCGAGAGTATTTGGGTTTGTTATCATAACTGCCGCAACTTCTTCTGACAACATTTTTACCAGGTCATCTACATCTATAGTACCAGATTCATTAGACTTTACCTCCTGCACCTGATATCCGCAGATATGAGCACTTGAAGGATTGGTCCCATGCGCAGAATCGGGGATCAAAACTATCTTTCGCGGGTCTCCCCTGTCCTCCAGACAGGCCCGAATTAACATCATCCCGACCGACTCCCCTTGAGCTCCGGCTGAGGGCTGCAGCGTAAATGCATCCATTCCCGTTATTTCCTGCAAAAGCTTTTCTGTAGTTTTCAAAACTTCTAAATTACCTTGATTTACATCAAGCGCAGCATAAGGATGTGAAGATGTGAATCCGTCCAGAGCAGCCACTTTTTCATTTACCTTGGGATTATACTTCATCGTACATGATCCCAGAGGATAAAAGCCCTCGTCTATACAATAATTAGTTTTGGAAAGGCGAGTAAAATGCCGTACTATTTCTATTTCAGAAATCTGGGGAAAATCTTCTATTTCCTCCCGAGAGGGAATATCCTTAAGTAAATCTTTTCTTTCAGGGACATCCAATTCTGGCATAGAAAAGGCCTTTTTTTCCGTACCACTTATGTCAAATATTAAAGGTTCTCTTATCATCATATATCCCTTATTGTCTTAATATCTCATCAAGAATTTCTACTAACTTATCGATATCTTCTTTCTTATGCATCTCTGTCACACAGAAAAGAGCGCAATTTTTAAGCCCGGGATAATCTTTTTGCAAGTCATAGCCACCGATAATGAGTTTTTCTCTTAAGGAAGATTCTATCTCTACCCAGGGCCTGTTAAAACTTAAGACAAACTCATTAAATGAAGTCCCGCTGAACCTTGCTTCAACCCCTTTGACTTCGCTGATTTTTTGCCGGGCATAATCTGCTTTATATAAGTTATGAGTTGCCATATCCCTTAATCCACATTTCCCCAAAGTTTCCAGAAACATTGTCGCTCTCAACAGACACAAAGCTTGATTAGTACAGATATTGGATGTAGCTCTTTCTCTTCTTATATGCTGCTCGCGTGTTGATAATGTCAATACATATCCCTGTTTCCCATCAACATCCTTGGTCTGACCGGCAATACGTCCCGGAAACTGGCGTAAATATTTTTTAGAACATGCCATGAATCCAAGGTAAGGACCTCCGAAACTTAGAGGCATCCCAAATGCCTGAGCTTCGCCGGTAACAATATCCGCTCCCAGTTTACCGGGAGGCTCCAAAATACCTAAAGAGATCGGTTCTGAAACTACACAGACAGAAAGGGCATTTTTTTTGTGGGCAATATTAGATATGGTCTGGATATCTTCTACGATCCCAAAAAAATTAGGAGATTGACAGACGACTGCTGCTGTTTCTTCGTCGATTTTCTTTGCTAGTTGCTCTGTATCGATTTTCCCGGAGTTTACAAAATCGATCTCTTCGATCGATAGCCCCAAGTTCCGGGTGTAAGTCTTAATCACCTGCCGGTACTGAGGATGAAGCGTTGACGCAACTAAAATCTTTTCCTTTCGGGTTAGACGATTGGCCATAAGAACAGCCTCCGCCGCTCCTGATGCTCCATCATATAAAGAAGCATTGGCAATGTCCATGCCGGTTAACTGGCAAATCAGGGTCTGAAATTCAAAAATGACCTGGAGAGTTCCTTGACTTACTTCAGGTTGATATGGTGTATATGGACTGACAAATTCCCCTCTACTGCTTAAATAATCAACAACAGCAGGGATATAATGTTGGTACGCCCCAGCCCCAAGGAAAGACAGGAGCCCGGCATTTTTATTTTTTTCAGCAATCTCTCTCAGCTTATCTACAAGCTCAGGTTCTGATAGGGCAGCAGGTACATCTAGAAGCCTCTTGAGTTTAATATTCTTCGGAACAGAAGTAAAAAGTTCATCTACTGTGGAAATGCCGATCTCATCCAACATCTCCTTTTTATCTTTGTCACTTAATGAAATGTAGTTCATTCTCTCAATCTTCCAATCCCTCTAAGAATTTCTCATAGTCTGACAAAGACATAAGTTCCTCGAGTTCAGCTTTATCTTCTATATTTAACTTGATTACCCAGCCCTTTTTATGGGGGTCTTCATTTAGAATTTCAGGAGCATCATTCAAATCCTCATTCACTTCCGTTACTTCTCCGGAAACAGGTGCATAAACATCGGATACAGCTTTAACTGATTCGATTACACCAAAGGATTTATGAAACTTAAGTTTTGTTCCGATTTCCGGGAGTTCAACATAGACAACATCTCCCATTTGTTTCTGGGCAAAATCAGTGACTCCTACCGTGGCTTTATTACCTTCAATCTTAATCCATTCGTGGTCCTTCGTATAATAATAGTCTTCCGGATACATATTTACCTCCTCCTTAACTATTCATAAAAAATGTCGATATGAATGAAATTCAGGTATGGCTTGCGCTCGCTTCAGATTTTTAACGCCATTCTTCTTCGTTTTTCTCGGCGCCTGCGTAACTCCCCCCGTCCGTGGGTCAAACATACTCAGCGTCCGACTGCGTCGGATTTCCTCGAAAAACTTCATCAGAAGGCTAAATCTTCAATGTCGCTTCAGCCACATCAGAATTTCATAAGATACAAATCTTTTACCATAACATTTCACATTTTACAATTCACATTTCACGGTTTTTCCCATTTACCATTTACTATTTTCCGCTTTTCCTCATATTCAGCACCCTCGACTCGTGAATAATTAAGTCTCCTAAGTTAATCATCATGCTTATAAAAAGGAATAGGAACCACCCGGGTTTTAACCCGTCTGTCTCTTATTCCGATCTCAAATTCTGTTCCTTTCTCCGTATATTCAATTGGAAGATAAGCCAAACCTATACTTTTTTTCAAATAAGGCGAAAAAGTACCGGATGTAACTTCAGATACTTTTTCTCCTTTAATATACACGGGGTAATGTGACCGGGCAATTCCCCTTCCCTGGAGCTCAAAACCTATTAACCTTCGTTTTAATCCTTCTTTCTTTTGAGTAAGAAGAGCCTCTCTTCCTAAAAAATCTCCCTTTTTAAATTTTACCAACCAGCGCAGACCTGCTTCCAGTACTGTAGTCGTATTATCAATATCATTTCCATAAAGCATCAGACAGGCTTCAAGCCTGAGTGTATCCCGTGCTCCCAATCCGACCGGCTGAATTCCAGCATTTTTGCCCTGCTCAAGCAGAGCATCCCATATTTTCCCGGGGTTATTTGATTGAGTATAAACCTCAAAACCATCTTCTCCTGTATAACCGGTGCGTGAAACCATAGCTTCTATTCCAGCAACAGTTCCAAAAGCTACCCTGAATGCTTTCATTTCTTCCAGGCCCACATCAGTCAACGGCTTTAGAATTTCCACTGCTTTAGGCCCTTGAATAGCTATCTGGGAATATTTATCACTGAGATTTTTCACATCTACATCAAATCCTTTTGTATGGCTGCTGACCCATTTAAAATCTTTATCTACATTGGCAGCATTTACAACTAAAAGATATTTATTGTCCTCCCCTAAATATATTAACAGGTCATCAATAAAAGTCCCTTCAGGAGTTGTCAGGGCAGAATATTGGGCTCTTTCAGCATTTACATGCGCAGCATTATTCGGAGTCAGATATTGGATGTAATCCAAGGCCTGAGACCCTGTGATTTGGATTTCCCCCATATGGCTTACATCAAAAAGCCCTGCTTTCTGCCGTACAGCCAAATGTTCTTTCACTATCCCAGAATATTCAACCGGCATCTCCCAACCAAAAAAATCAACCATTTTTCCGTTTAATTTTTTATGATTTGAATTCAAGCGGGTTTTCTTCATTTTCTTCTCTTCCTTTCATAATATATAAAAATATATGTATATTCTTGAATAATTCAGGTTTATATAATTAAACCAATTTTTATCACATAATATCCATTGATTCAAGATAATTTATATCTATTCATAAAAATTGCCGCTATGTAAAACTTATGAATAATTAAGGCTAAGCGCTGGCATGGATACTGGTAAATCCCGGAGAAAGCCATCCGGAACAACGCGGGCATGGTTCCTCGAGAGAATCTCGAGGAGAGCGTTGTGAGGACAGGAAGGGATTTCCCAGCTGGGGGAAATCCCTGTCTTTCGAAGGGACTTACCAGTGTCCATGCCTTATAACTTTTTTAAGTTTGAAAAAAAGTTGAGAGAACCTAATTTTCCATTTTCTAAATATCATAAATATCGACATTTTTTATGATTAGTACAGGAGGTATAATTTTGTTATAATTAGCAACCACAATGATTGAATTTAAAAACAACCTAAAAAAACAAATCCATGAGCTCTTAGATTCTGAATATCCGCTTGAATCTATTAAATTGGAAATCAATTATACACCCCAAATGAAATTGGGAGACTTAGCCCTGCCTTTCCCTTTTCAGCTTGCGAAAATCATGCACCGCTCTCCCAGGGATATTGCTGCAGAGATCGCGCCTAAGCTTATAGCGCTGGAGGGGATAAATAAAGTCGATATCGCCGGCGGCGGATTTATTAATCTTTATATAAACCGTGATAAATTTTTCCAACAGAAGCTCCAAACAACCGTAAAGTCTTCCTTGACTTCGGAAGAAAACAAAATAATTGTTGAACATACTTCCATTAATCCCAATAAAGCAGCCCACATCGGCCACCTCCGGAATTCCTGTCTGGGAGATACTCTGGCCCGCTGCTTAAAATATAAAGGGGAAAATGTTGAGATCCAGAACTATATCGATGATACCGGAGTTCAGGTTGCAGATGTTGTTTTTGGTTTTATGGAGATCGAACCTAAAACTCTGGAGGAAGTAAAAAGTATTCCGGAAAAATTTGATTTTTACTGCTGGGACCTATACACAAGGGTAGCAGATTATATCGAGCACCATCCGGGAAGCAAGGAGAAGAAATCAAAAATCCTGAAAAATATCGAGGAAGGGACTGGTGTGGAAGCCAAGCTTGCCCAGCATATCTCCCAGCGTATACTTAAAGCTCATCTTAAAACTATGCAGAGATTAGATATCTCCTATGACCTGCAAGCCTGTGAAAGCAGTATAATCAGGCTTGAATTCTGGAAATTAGCATTCCAACTACTTAAAGAGAAAAAAGCCACTTATTTTATAGAAGAAGGGGCAAATAAAGGCTGCTGGGTTATGAAATTAGAAGACGAAAGTCAGCAGGAAAAAATTCTGGTACGTTCCAATGGAATCGTCACATATGTCGGAAAAGACATCGCTTACCAGCTCTGGAAATTCGGCCTTTTAAAAAAAGATTTTTTCTATAAACCATTTGTAAAACAGGGGAAAAAGACTATTTGGATCACGTCTTCTAAAAAAACTACAAATTTCCCTGAATTCGGACAAGGCAGCTGTGTTTATAATATCATCGATATCCGGCAGTCATATCCTCAAAAAATCGTTATTCAGGGTCTTAGATCCCTAAAATTTGTGGAACAAGCGGAAAAATCCACTCATTTTTCCTATGAAATGGTTGCTCTCTCCCCAAAAAGCTTAGAGGAACTTGATGTAAATGTTTCCGAAGCAGACAGAGATAAAGATTTTCTCGAAATCTCTGGAAGAAAAGGATTGGGAGTCAAAGCTGATGACCTGCTGGACAAGCTGGATGAGAAAGCTCTGGTTGAAGTCGAAAAAAGAAACCCAAACCTTTCAGTTGAAAAGAAAAGACGCATAGCCCAAAAGATCGCTTGTGGATCAGTCCGCTATTTTATGCTGAAATTTGCCCGCAGTTCTATTATCATCTTCGACTTTGAAGATGCTTTAAGCTTTGAAGGTGAGACCGGACCGTATTTGCAGTATACCTTTGTCCGTATTAATAGTATTTTCCGAAAATTAGAAGAAAATTTTGGCTTTAATCAAACCGATCTCCAATCTCTTATCAAATCCAGCGATATCCGCCTTGAAGTACTTCCTGAGTCAGAATATTCCGATTTTTGGGAAATCATTCTTTATGTTTCAAAACTGGATGAAGAAGTGCTGCACTCCCTTAATTCTCTGGAATTTCTTCATCTGGCAAAATATACTTTCGAACTATGTCAAAAATTCAATGCCTATTATCATAAATACTCCATATTATCCGAGAAAAACAGGGATATCAAAAATATCCGGATCTTGACCATACATTTTGTCCGCAACACTTTAAAAACCGCACTTGATTTAATAGGAATACCTCGGCCGGAACGGATGTAGCACTATGAAATTTAAAGATATTCTTTGCGATCAAATCCTTATCCTTGATGGGGGTATGGGCACGGAAATTATGAAAAGAACCAGGCAAAGATTCGATTATCCGGAATTGCTCAACCTGGAAAAAGACAATGTTATCCTTGATATTCATAAAGCCTATCTTGAAGCCGGAGCTGATATCATTGAAACCAATACCTTGGGAGCTTCAAGGGTCAAATTAAATGAACACGGAGCAGGAGACAGGGTCAAAGATTTCAACCGCGCTGCGGTAAATATTGCTAAAAAAGCATGTGCCGGCAAAAATGCTTATGTAGCAGGCTCTATAGGACCTCTAGGAAAACTTATCCAACCCATAGGAGATTTAAGCATTGAAGAGGCTTATGCAGCCTTTGCGGAACAGGCAGGAATTCTTGAACAAAGCGGGGCAGACCTTCTTCTTATTGAAACACAAATAGATATTCTGGAAGCAAAAACCGCCCTCATCGCCGCAAAATCAGAAACATCCATTCCTGTTGCTGTGTCAATGACATTTCCTTTTGAAGACACCCTGACCGTCACCGGTTCAGACCCTGCGACTACAGCAATCACTTTTTCGGCAACTGAAGCCGATATCTTCGGGGTAAATTGCGGGGGACATCCAGAAAATTTCGAACCCATTATTCGAGAAATAGTTACACATAGCCGCAAACCCCTTATCATCTATGCCAATGCCGGAGAACCGGAAAAAAAAGGAAATACGGTTCATTTTCCCCTAGGACCTGAAGAATACTTAAAATACGCAATAAAATTTTATCAGCAGGGGGCAAATATCATCGGCGGATGCTGTGGAACATCTCCGGAACATATTAGATTGATCGCCCAGAGGCTTAAAGGGGAAAAACCCGTAAAGCTTAAAACTATAGAACCCTTCTTCAGAGCCTCAAGCCGAAATTCCATTCTTACAATAGGGAATTCTTTACCTTTCCGGGTCATAGGAGAAAATATAAATCCCTTCGCAAAAAAGAAATTAAAAAAGGAATTCAAACAGAATAAACTAGACCTCGCCCGTAAATACGCCAGGAAACAGGAAATTGCTGGAGCAGATGCTTTGGATATAAATCTGGGCAAAAGAGGAGAAGACGAGCCGGGATTCTTTGCAAAAGGAGTATCAAATATTCAGGCTGTAACCGGGCTTCCCTTTTTTTTAGATAACAGCAACCCGGATTCATTAGAGCAGGCGCTTCGTAGCTACTCCGGAAAAGGGGTCATAAATTCTGTAACTGGAGAGAAAAAAAGTTATGAAAGGTTATTTCCCTTGGCAAAAAAATATGGAGCCGGCGTAATACTTCTGGCCCTGAATGAAAACGGGATCCCGGAAAAAGCAGAAAATAGGATAAAAATAATAAAGAATCTGTATAAAATAGCATTGGATCAGGGGCTTAATGGGGATGACCTTATAGCAGACCCTATTACTCTATCACTTGCCTCATCACAAGCATCCTCCCACGAAACATTAAAAGCTATAGAATTAGCCTTTAGCCTTCAAATCCCTACTATTTTAGGCCTTTCCAATATTTCCTTCGGACTTCCTCTCCGAAGACTTCTTAATGCGGCCTTTTTAAATCTGGCGGTAAAAAGCGGTCTCGATTCTGCCATATTAAACCCCCTGGACACAAATCTGATTTCCTCTTTAATGGCTGCTGCTGCTCTCTCCGGAAGAGATCAAGGGCTGCGAAACTATATTAAAGAATTTTCAGGACAGCCGGAATCAGAGCCGGGTGAATCAGAACCAGAAAAAGATGAATCTCTGGAAAAGAAGCTTTTCCGGGCGGTCCTCGAAGGGGAAAAAAGCCCGGTGGAAGCTCTTATAAAAAAGCTTATCGACCAGGGAAAAACAGGATTTGAGATCCTTGAAGAAATCCTCTCCCCTGCCCTGCAAAAAGCAGGTAAAAATTATGAGAAAAAAATCTATTTTCTCCCTCAGTTGATCCTGTCAGCAGAAGCTATGGAAACTGCTTCAAAATGTTTAGAAGAATCCTTCTCTGTTAAGAAATCTACAAAGCCAGGGGAAAAAATAGTCCTCGCGACTGTTGCTGGCGACCTGCATGATATCGGAAAAAACATTGTATCTCTGGTTTTAAGAAACCTTGGATATACATTAATAGACCTGGGGAAAAATATTTCTGCTGATAAAATCGTTGCTGCAGCAATCAGAGAAAAAGCTGATTTTATCGGACTTTCTGCACTCATGACTACAACTCTGGACGAAATGGAACGTGTCATTGCTCAAAAAAATTCCAAAGCTCCGGGAATTCGAGTAATTATAGGCGGAGCAGCCGTCTCTCCCTCCTTTGCTGAGAAGATCGGCGCAGATGCCTATGCAAAAGATGCCCTTGATGCTGTGCGTAAAATGAAAGAAATTTCAAGACAAATTGACAAGAAACTCCCTCTGTGATATTTTTTTTTAGCGGAAAGCAAGTATGAAAATTGAAAAAAAAGTTAATAACGACCTGGACGAATTTGTAAAATTGTCCTTTTTTGCAGATATCGGCATCGGAATCGCAGCAGCAAAAAGTATCAACAAAGCTATGGAGCAGATCATGGAAAAAATTGGTGATATCTTTGCTCCCTTTAACTGGTCGCTGCTTCTCCTTGATAAAGAAAAAGATGAGCTATATTTTAAAATTGTAACTGGAGAAAGTTCAGATAAATTACAAGACTTAAGAATGTCCAAGGACACGGGTTTAGCCGGCTGGATAGTTAAAAACGGAAAGCCTGCCCTTGTAAAAGATGTCAGTAAAGACTCTCGCTTCTCCCTCCATATAGACAAGATAACCGGCTTTAAGACCAAATCGATCATCGGAGTCCCTTTAAAAGTAAATAATGACGTTATTGGAGTAATTGAACTTATCAACAAGTTGGATAAAAAACCTTTTTCCCCTACTGAACTCAAAATTCTAACAACCATAGCTGATTATGCTGCTATTACTATTGAAAAAATATATTATCTAGGCCTTGTCAAAAACATGGCAAAAGTCGATGCTACCACAGGAGTATTCAACCGGAGAAACTTTGACGAGCAGCTTCAAAAAGAAATCGAGAGATGTAAACGCTATGGAAACACTCTGGCTCTGCTTATGCTCGATATTGATGATTTAAAAAAGATCAATGATAATTCAGGGCACCCTGCCGGGGACGATGTCCTGAAAGATATTGCCAGTATTATGAAAAACAATATTCGCAAGATCGATATAGCCGCACGTTATGGCGGAGATGAATTCGCGATTATAATGCCTCACACTAAAAAACATGAAGGCGAAAACGTCCGCCAAAGGATATTTAAGCAAATAAAAAAAGAAAACAAAACAGGGGGAAAAATTCCTTATACCGTATCCATCGGGCTTCAAGCTGCTGGCCCGGATAAAGTCGCTGATCTTTTAGAGATGTCAGATAAAGACCTTTTAAAACAGAAGAAAAAGAGGAAAGTAAAATCACAAAATATTACTAAGACCAGCACCAAGAAAAAGAAAAAAAAGAAATAACTTATTATTCCCAATATACTCCATATCTTTTAATAACTTTAAAACCATCATCATTTTCTTCTATTGAATACATTTTATTATCTTTCCACAACCTAACATCCGCTTTTGTAATATATTGAGCAATAAATATTCCCTCCGGGTTAAAAATATCAAAAACATATTCCCCTTTAACCTCTCCCTTTTCCCATGTTCGGACAAATATTCTTTCCTGTTCATCCAGGGAAAAAAACTGGTAGGGTGGATAATATTTTGGAAATTCAAACATTTCTTTAATATTTACCCCAGGCGTAACATTGGGAATTTTATCCAACATCTCATCTTTATCTTCCTGGGTTATTTTAACCGGGTTATAATCTTTTTGAATACTGAGGATATGATTGCCTTCAGCATCAAAAACCTTTAATTCATATTCCTGATTGCGGCCATAAAAAACATTCCCCTTCCCGTCAAATTGATATAGGGACATTAAATCCATTATGTTTATCTTTGTTCCAGGCAATGGAACCGCAAATTCAATCTTATCAAAAGTAAATAAAGGTTTTAATTCTGCATCATATTTTTTTATCTCAAAATACATTTTGTCACCATCTAATCCTATTTCCCTGCCCAAAAAATATCCTTGCGAATCCTGCATAAGATTGACTAGACCAAGCCTGTCAGCTAAAGAGATGTTCTTGATAAACTCTCCCTCTAAAGTAAAAAATGCTAATCTTCGGTTAAGAGTGTCCTCAATAATCAATTCATTCTTCTGTGATATCAGAATTCCCGAAGGCATATTAAGTTCACCGGGCCCCTGTCCTTTCTTTCCGATCGACCCAACATAAGCCCCGGAATCATCAAATATCTTGACTTTACGATCCTTAAAGTCAAGGGCATATATATAACCATTATCATTTACTTCAAAAACAGATACTTCAGAAAATGACTTATCCGGGTCATCCCCTTCCCCGATTGTCATTTCTTCTTCAAGCCTGAGTTTAGAAAGAGTTGCTTTGGGAGGTTTTGGTTTTTTTCCATTAATAATAGTTTTAACACCATCAATGGTTTTGATCTTCTGAGCTTCCAATAAATCACAAAAAGAAATCACTATGATCAAGCTTAAAACAATTCTACCTGCTTTTTTCATTTCACACCTCATATTTTGCCCAAGAATCTTTATTCAATTTCTCAATAATAATACTTTGTAATACGTAATTTTATTCAAAAAGTTCCTGATTTTCCCATCAAACTGTTTTTTATAAATCCATAATTTTAGTGTTCACAAAATAACCAAAAGAAAACTCAGTTTTCTCCCCTGCTTTTTTTCCTGGCACGGGCATTAACCTTGCCGAAAGCGGCTTATCCAATTTAATCGCAAGCGAGGCAATATCAAGCAATAGAGCATAAAGCTTCTTTTCAGAAATATCCCCGGGTAATGGTATTGTATCCAGACCAGTCCCACATACTGCTGAATACAGAAGCAGATTATTCAGGTTGAAATATCTTTTATCATTTCTCTTTGCTAGGCCAAAATCCTCCAGCACCGGCAGCATCAACCCAGAATACCCGCATTTTTTCACAGGCAGCTTATTGAGAGTTTCGGTTATTATTTTTGCAACAGCAAGTGTTCCTGCTTCTCCAAATCTTCCCAGCCCCAGCTTTTCAAAAGCAAACGCTATACTCTTTTCACGCTTCACAGAGCTGGCGATAGAGACATCAATACCGCTGTATTTTATTTTTTCATCCCTGCTCATACGCAATGCAATTTTTTCAATTTTTTTGTATTCAGCAGTTAATATACCTTTCAGGGCTTTTTCAGCTTGCTCAAACTTTTTTGCCAGAGAAAATGCCTTATATACCAGGTCACTGTTTTCAGTTCCGATGCCAAAGGCAGTCGGGCCTTTATGATATGCGGCCGGGAAAAACGGACTTCCAGGCTGGGTATTAAAAATTGCGGCAAATCTAAGGTTAGCAAAACCATTGGCTTCTACTGTTGAAAGCTGTTTCATCAATCGGGCGGCACTTCTTGCAGCTTCATGGTCTATAATTTTATTATCGCAGACCATTACAGAACAAAATCCTCTTTTTGTCTTTTTAAATAGGTTTAACAGCAACGAAATATTTTTTGCTTCCCGGGTAGTCCCAATATTAAAATAATCTATCCCAAGATCTTCAATTACTTTTTCTAGGCGTACTACCAGTTCCCCTAGCTGTTCTTTTGATAAATTATATTTTTCCCAGGGCTGAGTAGCTATCCGTACGGTCTGTACTTTATATCCAGATTTCTCATATGCCTTCTTGATCTTTAGGCTGACCTCAGAAATTCTCTCTATCTGCTTTTCAGAAAAGGGAATTTTCAGATTAAATCCGGTTGTTATAGTTCTAATGTTCATAGTTTAAGAATCATTGTTCCCTTGTTTCATTGCTTTATTGTTAAAGAAAAACAGCCATACTGCCAATTGCAAACTGCTTTATGGATATATTGGCGGAGAGGGTGGGATTCGAACCCACGGTACCGATATAGTCGGTACAGTCGCTTAGCAGGCGACCCTGATCAGCCACTCCAGCACCTCTCCGCATATTTCGTATTTTAGTATTCTAACATTTTTAGATTCTTTTTCAAAATGGCGGAGGGAGAGGGATTCGAACCCCCGTCACGCTTGCACGTGAAGCGATTTTCAAGACCGCCGCCTTCAGCCACTCGGCCATCCCTCCGGCTAAAAATCTGAAGCGAGCCCAAGCCACACCCGAATTTCAGCTCGCCTCGTGAATAATTCAGGGCTTAATAAACTTTTTATCTCCCATATAGGGGCGAAGTTTTTCAGGAATAAGGACTGATCCATCTTCCTGCTGAAAACATTCTAGTATGGCGCTTACAGTGCGTCCTAAAGCTACTCCAGACCCATTTAGAGTGTGCACAAACTCCGGCTTGGACTTCTTTTCCCGCTTAAAACGGATATTTGACCGGCGGGCCTGAAAATCCTCACAATTCGTACATGAGGAAATCTCAATATAATCGTTCCGGTCAGGCATCCAGAGCTCAAGGTCATAAGTTTTAGCTCCTGCAAATCCTAGGTCACCGGTGCATAGAGATACAACCCGGTAATGCAGCCCAAGCCTTTTAAGGACTTCTTCAGCAGCATTGGTCAAGAACTCAAGCTCCGAGTAAGAATCTTCCGGCATAACAAAACTCATCATTTCGACTTTATTAAACTGGTGCTGCCGGATAAGCCCGCGGATATCTTTTCCATATGAACCCGCTTCACTTCTAAAACAAGGCGTATATGCAACAAATCTCTGAGGCAGTATCTTGGCATCAAGTATCTCATCCCGGTAATAATTTGTTAGAGGCACTTCTGCTGTGGGAATCATATACCAATCATAATCCTTCAGTTTAAAGAGGTCTTCTTCAAATTTCGGCAGGTTTCCGGTTCCGATAAGACTATTAGTATTAGCAATAAAGGGGGGAATAACTTCCTTATATCCTTTCTCATTAGTATGCATGTCGAGCATAAAATTGATCAAAGCTCTCTCTAATCTTGCTCCGGCTCCAAGATAAACAGCAAATCGAGTACCGGTTATCTTTGCAGCCCGTTTAAAATCCAATATCCCCAGGGATTCTCCGATTTCCCAGTGAGGCTTTGCTTTGAAAGAAAATTCCGGCATCTTTCCAAATCGCCTGATTTCTTTATTCTTTTCTGTGTTTAAGCCCTCCGGAACTGACTTATGGGGAAGATTTGGGATAGAAAGGAGGATATTATTCAGCTTCTTATTCACTTCTCTGAGCTTTTCTTCTTTTCTTTTTATCTCATCAGATAAGCTCTTCATCTCTCCTATAAGAACCGCGGCATCCTCACCTGCTTTTTTTTTCTGCCCGATAAGTTTTGAAGACTTGTTTAATTTGAATCTAAGGCTCTCTACTTTTTGCAGATATTCCTTTCTTTCTTCTGAAAGACCCAGAAACTCGTTAAGCTCGATATCTATTCCCCTTAAAGCAGTTTTTTTTATTACAAGAGAGGGATTTTCCAGAACATATTTTGCATCCAGCATGAGCTGATTATATCATAGGAACCTTACTTAGCAAATGGAAATAGTGACAGGAACTCCTTTCACATTTCACATTTCACATTTCTCAATTATATGATAATATTATTTTCATATGAAAGAAACCGGATACATTCAGATCTATACAGGAAATGGAAAGGGCAAAACCACTGCTGCTCTGGGATTAGCCTTACGTGCTGCCGGGCACGGCCTGAAGACCTACATCGGTCAGTTTTTAAAAGGACAAAAGTACGGAGAGTTAGAGTCAATAAAAAAATTAAGCGCCTTGATCTCTATTGAACAATTCGGCCGGGATGCTTTTGTCCATGTCTCACAAAACCCTGACAAACAAGATATAGAAAAAGCCAACCGGGGACTCCAGACCTGCCTCAAAACCATGCTTTCCGGATTATATGACATCATAATACTTGATGAGGTCAATGTAGCTCTATATTTTAAGCTTATAAAGGAAAAAGATGTCCTTGCTTTTTTAGACAGGAAGCCAAAAAGCATCGAAGTCATCCTGACAGGCAGATATGCCCCTGAATCTCTGCTGGCAAAAGCTGATCTAGTCACTGAAATGAAAGAAATCAAACACTATTACTCAGTAGGAACAAAAGCCCGGGACGGGATTGAGAGATGAAGAGAGAAGAATTTGAAAAACTTGTTGAGGAGGCTTTATTAGACATTCCTAAAAAATTCATTAAAAAACTTAAAAATCAAATTTCCGTTATTGTTGCAGACTACCCCAATAAAGAAGTCTATACTCGCACAGGAACTCCTCCGTCGCACCACATCCTCGGCCTCTATCATGGCGTTCCTCTTAAACACCGGGGACCGTATTATGGCAATGTCGCTCCAGATGTGATCTCGATCTATCAGAAACCTATCGAGAGCATCTGCTCCAACAAAAAAGAGGTCAAGGAAAAAATCCGGGAAGTCATTATCCACGAGATTGCCCACTTTTTCGGCTTCAAAGACGATTATTTATATAAACTAGAACATAACCGAAATAAAGGGAGATAACATCATGCATCAGGATTTTAAAGGCATTTTTACAGCTCTTACAACTCCTTTTGAAGGAGAAAATATTTCTCCGGAAAAATTCCACGACAATATAAATAAATATAATGAGATCGACCTGTCAGGTTATGTGATTGGAGGCTCTACAGGGGAAAGCATTTATCTAACCGACGATGAGTGTATTTCTCTGGTCAGAACTGCAAAAAAAAATGCCTCCCCGGGAAGAAAGACCATTGCCGGCACTGCCCGGGAATCAACAAAAAATACTCTTGACTTTACCAACCGGGCAGCGGATGAAGGAATCGATGCCGCCTTGATATGCCTGCCCCATTATTACAGATCACTGATGAATACAGATTCACTAAAAAAGCATTATCTGACGATTGCAGAACAATCCAGAGTTCCAATTATTATTTACAGTATTCCCCGAAATACAGGTATCATACCAGCACCTGAGCTGATAATAGAGCTCTCGCAACATCCTAATATCCTCGGCATAAAAGACAGTTCCGGAAATCTAGCCTTCTGTGAAGAAGTCTGTCCTCGATTGGCCCCGGGTTCGACCTTTTTTTTAGGCGCCGGCAGTATTATCTTTCCGGGCCTTCTTATGGGTGCCTCTGGAGGTATCCTTACCCTAGCAGCCGCAGTCCCTGAACTCTGTTCAGAGTTATATAGGTTGTTTTTAAATAAAAAATGGGAAGCAGCAAAAAAACTCCAACTCGACCTGGTTCCGCTAAATCAGGCTGTCACAAAAATATATGGAGTCCCGGGAGCAAAATATGTACTGGACCTGAGGGGCTTATACGGCGGTCCCTGCCGATTACCTCTACTCCCACTTGAAGAAAAAGCAAAACATCAAATAAAAAAAATCCTTACAAAGTTAAACATTAAAACCAAATAACACTATTTTTTTGCTAAGCATAATATTAGGGTTTTAACAATAGTCCCTAATGAGCTGAAGGG
The DNA here is from genome assembly GCA_030603565.1 of Candidatus Aminicenantota bacterium. GTDB lineage: Bacteria > Acidobacteriota > Aminicenantia > Aminicenantales > Aminicenantaceae > JAUVXM01. The sequence goes on along the minus strand of JAUVXM010000007.1, from coordinate 22,259 downwards.
TGGCAAAAATATTCATTTATAAATAAGCGACCTCCTCAGATCGATTCTGAGCCATTTTCCATTTACTATTTTCAGGTTTTAAACAATGTAGCAATGAATCTTTAAGGACCGTGCACCCGGCTTTGACTAAGTCTCCCCTGCGTTTCCAGTGCAGTTAGCTCAGGTGAGGTTGATCTGCAGCACAAGGAACATCTCTGCTACCGCTGCTACCTCCCGGTCCTGACGGGGTTTACAGAGTATCCTTTGCACAGGACCCACACCTTCAACACTACTTACAAAGGTACAGACCAGAAAAAACCAAGCCTCGGCAGGGAATTCGACCTCACTATAGCGGATTGTGAGTTACAGGATGCCGCTAACTCCCCATCTAGCACGGTCCGTTTTTTCAATTTCTTCTCAATAGTTGCTGCTGTTTTCCTATTTATAATTTACCAATTGTACAAGCCTTTATCAATGAAATAATAATACACTTCATATGGTTGATTAAAACCGACCCGAAATCCCAGCCCTAAGAATAAATCCATTCCAAAAACCGGTCTCCGCTTTAATATACAGATTAGGAATTATCCTAGCCCTGACACCAATATTTATCTGCATGAGGGGAAATATATTAGGAATATTCGCATCCCAATCTTCTTCCGCTTCTTTTATTGTCTTCAGCTGTGAATCACTAATATTTTCATCTGATCCCCCCCACTTATATAGCCCGGAGTAATTATAATTGAATTCACCGTTCATGGCAGCAATTCCAATCCCCAGAATGATAAATGGAGTAACTCTCCAGTGCGGAACCATATCCCAGCGCAAACTCAAATTAGTAAATAATGGATTCAGGGTTATTTCAGTGAAGGAATCCACTGAGGCATAAGTCCCGTTTGAGAAATTCTGTCTTACAGGGCCTTCTATAGTAAACCGCATTCTGGCTTTATCAAAGGAAAGTCCCAGGCTGAAAGCACCGTCTCTTCCCTTTGGATAATATCTTAATTCCAGGCCGTAATTGTAACCACCACTGTCAAAAAGAAGATCTTCTTCATAGTCAGATCGATTTAGGTCTGCATGAGTTTCCTTAATCTCTTTGTACATTTCATTCGCGATTTCTTCACCCATTTTATTACTAACGGCACTCTCAAAATAACTCTTGATAATATCCACTGTCCACAGGGAGGAATGGAACCCAATTTCAAATTTTCCGGACTTCTGTTTTTTTACAATACTTGGTATATCAGTCTCATTCTCCACCTGGTTGGCAAACGTCATATTTAAAAGAAAAAGCAGACATGCTGCTGATATTACAATTTTTTTATATTTTCTACTTTTCATTATGCTTCATAAAAGCCTAACTTTATATCCTATTTTTGTCAATAATAAAAAGCAGTTAAAAAACAGAAACTACAGTAAAACCAGTAACTGTAGAAAAACCTGTTTTGCCTGCCTTTCCTGTAGTTCCTGCTTTTCCTGGTTTTTCTGGTTTTCCTGCTTTTAGCTTGACAGGGTAAAATAGAAGTGATAAAAAAGTTACATCCTTAATTTGGAGGGATTTATGTTAAAAAAACTGACCTTATCTTTATCAATCATATTCCTTATTCTACCTGCAATTATAACAGCCCAGACTTCCCCGGAAGATTTTCTGGGGCATAAGGTAGGAGCTGACTATAAACTGGCAGACTACAGCCAGATTACGGCGTATTTTAAAAAACTTGATGAAGAATCAGAAAAAATCAAGCTTTTAAATATCGGCAAGACTACCCTGGGTAAATCCATGCTTTTAGCTGTTATCACAAGCAAAGAGAATATGGACCAGCTGGATACTTTTAAAGGAATAACCCGGAAGCTGCGAGATGCCAGCGGTTTAACCCCGGATGACGCTCGCAAGCTTGCAAAACAAGGAAAAGCAATTGTCCTTCTCACCTGCAACCTCCATTCCACTGAGATCGCATCCTCCCAAATGGCTATGGAGCTTGCTTACAATCTGGTAACAGGGAAAACTCCCTATGACACAGATAAAGTCTTAAACGATGTTATCGTCCTGCTCTCCCCGAGTACTAACCCGGACGGCGAACAGATGGTGACTGAGTGGTATAGAAAATATGTCGGCACCAAATATGAAGGCGGCAGTATGCCCTGGCTTTATCACCATTATGCCGGGCACGATGATAATCGGGACTGGTTCATGTTCAACCTCCTTGAAACACAGGCTATAACTAAAGTGCTTTATCATGACTGGATCCCTCAGATCCATATCGATGAACATCAGATGGGCTCTACCGGGGCAAGACTATTTATTCCTCCTTTCATGAACCCTCCTGTACCCACAATACACCCACTTATATGGCGCGGAGTGGCTCTATGCGGCATGAATATGTCTTATGACCTTCAGAAAAATGATTTCAAAGGAGTAGTACACGGCCGCAGCTTTACTGGTTGGTGGATCGGCGCCTGTGATGACACCTCCTGGCTGCACAATTGTATCGGCATACTCAGTGAAATGGCATCCGTAAAAATCGCTTCTCCTATTTACATCGACCCTACCGAGATACCAAAGTCTTATACGGAAAAAAGAATGCAGTTTCCTGATCCCTGGCCCGGTGGCTGGTGGCGCCTCAGAGACATAGTCGATTATGAACTTACTCTTTCCATGAGCCTTATCAAAACCGCATACATGCACAAGGAAGACCTGCTTTTTAACTTCTATAAAATGTGTAAAGATGCTATTGAAATTCAAAAAGAAGGGCAGCCATATGCTTTTGTTATCACCAAAAACCAGCGCGACTATCCCACAACTCTGCGCATGCTGGAGATACTGAAACTCGGAGGAGTGGAAATACATCAAGCAAAAAATGAATTTACGGCAGACGGCAAAGTCTACCCTGCCGGTTCTTTTGTCGTTCTTATGTCTCAACCTTACCGGCCTTATGCGCAGGCACTGCTCGAAAAACAGGTCTACCCTGATATGCGTCAATACCCTGGCGGCCCTCCTATCCCCCCCTATGATAACGCCGGATGGACCCTACCTCTTCAGATGGGAGTGGCCTCAGCTCAGATCGACCGTTCTTTTAAGGCAGACCTTGAAAAACTGGAAAGCATCCCCTATCCCGAGACTGCAGCGCCTGAAACCTCCTCAAAATATATAGTCCTGGATTCCAAAAAAAATGCAGCCTACAGTGCCGTATTTTCTCTCCTGAAGTATAAGCCGGAGATCTATCGCTCCAATTCAGGAATTAGCAGAGATGATTTTCACGCCTGTTTTGGTAGTTTTATTGTTGAAAACACCCCCCAAGTCCAGAAAGCTCTGCCTGCTCTTCAGGAAAAATGGCACCTTAATGCTTATGGTCTTGATGACATCTCTGAGATTAAGAAAAGTCCCTTGAAAAAACACCGGGTAGGTCTTTACCAGTCATGGAAGTCAAACATGGACGAAGGTTGGACCCGCTATGTTCTGGACGACCTGGAAATCCCCTTTACTACCCTTCACAATAAAGACTTCAAAGGCACAAAGAAAAAGAAGGTGGATTTCAATTCAAAATATGACGTTATTGTTTTTGCCAGTGAAAGCGCAGATATTATTAAATTAGGAAAACCAAGCCCGGGTTCCCGTTATGCCCGCTACTATAGCGAAGGCCCCCCGGAATATTCCGGAGGCATAGGTAAGGAAGGTGTTGAGGCGCTTAAGAAATTTGTCGCTGAAGGCGGTATCCTTGTTACTTTAAATGATGCCTGCAACCTTGTCTTTAAAGAATTTAAATCTCCCGCCAGTAATGCCTTAGAAAATGTTGATAGAAGTAAATTCCTATGCCCGACATCACTCTTAAAAATTAAAGTGAATAAACGGTCTCCCATCGGATACGGCCTGCCTTCAGAAGCAGCTGCCATGTTCTCCCGCAGCCTCGCGATCAGAACCAGAATTCCTTCCGGAGAATGGGACAGAACTGTAGTTGCCAGCTATCCGGAAAAAGATGTGTTACTTAGTGGCTGGCTTTTAGGAGAAGATACCATTGCCAGAAAAGCAGCTGTGGTTGACCTGAAACACAAGCAAGGTCATATTATCTTAATCGGATTCCGTTGCCAGCACCGCGCCCAGTCACACGGAACTTACAAATTCCTGCTGAACGCATTATTATATCCTGAAACAGAATAACCTGAACTATTCATAAAAAAATGGCGGTGTGGATGAAATTCAGGTGTGACTTGAGCTCGCTTCAGATTTTTATTAACCTGGATTATTCACGAGTCGAGGTTGCTGCAGATGCGAGGCGCAGGGGATGAAGCTGTGGTATTTCACCGCGAATCCGCTGTAACGAAGCAGATGCGGAGAGATCGGCTCGCTCGTAGAGTAAAAAATGTCGATTACAAATATAAATTACAACAAAAACAAAATGGTCAATTGTTATGTCTTAGGAATCAGTGTAAAGTATTGATTTAAAAGAGATGTCATTCATATCGACATTTTTTATGAATGATTCAGGATATTTCACTTGACTTTAAATACCTTCAAATACTGTGTTCTGAAATAACTTTCAGCCTCGCCCAGGCCTTTAACACTCAATTCTTGTTCTTTAAAAGACAGCTCTCCTTTAAAATCCGCCACAGAATTAAACTTCTTTTTCTCCATCCAGGCTTCCAGGCCTTGCAACAGTCTTTGTATCTCAGAAAGGCCTTTCTTATAAAAAAGTGTACAGACTTGTACTGCAGAAGCTCCAGCCAGTATTTGTTTTATTACATCATCAGCCCTGCCTACTCCTCCAGATGCAGAAATATCAGCATCAATCCTTCCGGCCAAAAGAGCCACCCATCTTAACGAATGGTTAAAATTACCTTTTCCTTTACGACTGATAGTCCTGATGTTATCAATATCGATATCAGGTTCCAGGAACCAGTTGAAAAAAACAAAGGCATCACTCCCAGCCTGAGATAACTTTTTACTTAAATTAGGAAGCGATGACACCTCTGGGGTAAGCTTAATGGAAATTGGAATAACAACTTCCTTTTTTACTTCCTTTAAAATTTTAGTGTAATTATTTTCATGTTCTGAGCCGGAAATATCCAATTTGAGCGGAAGGTCATAAATATTCAGCTCAAGCGCATCAGCTCCGGCTTCCTCCACCTGGTTGGCAAACCTTGGCCAAAGAGAAGGTGTCCTACAGTTTACACTCGCAATGATAGGGATTTCGACATCTTTTTTAGCTTTATCGATTTCCCGGCACATTTCATCGGGACCGTATTCCAACAACCCCCCGGCTCGCAAATAATCCAGAGCTTCAGGATGAAGAGGAAATCTATTCTCCGAAATATTGCTGCTTGCAAAAAATTGTTCTTCAAAAATAGATTTTAATACTACTGCTCCGGCCCCAGCATCAGCACATTTTTTCACTCCATCCGCATCCCGGGATAAATCACTGCTAGCTACAATTATAGGGTTTTTTAACTTCATACCCATATAAGAAGTGCTTACATCAACCATGTTATTCTCCTTTAACCTGGACTATTCATAAGAAATGTCGATATGTTTAATAGTTCTTTTATGCCAATATTTTATATTGATTACTGCCGATAGATAATTAATCATTTCGTTTTCGATATAATCTTTACTAATAATCGACATTTCTTACCTTTCAGGCGAGATGATCTTACCGCATCTACTTCGTTACAGGCTATTCGCAGTGGAGTCCACAGCTTCATACCCTGTGCCTCGTATCTACGGCAAGCTTATCTCGTGAATAATCCAGGTTATTCTGGACTATTCATAAGAAATGTCGATATATATAATATAAAGTAAAATGCAAATTGTAAATTGTTTCATTCAAATAACTTAGAATTTTAATTCTACTTTTTCTCGTGTTCCTGGTTTTCCTGCCTTTCCTGCAACTTTTTCAAGCTTCCATCATTTTTAATAAGTCTAGGTACAAGCAACAAGGGAGTCTTTTTCTGAGAAAATAAGTCATTCAGTTCCTTTACTGAATCACTTAAGAAATTGTTTATAGATGCGACCGCTGTTTCGAATTCTTTCTTTAATTCATTAAGATAAATCACTTGAGCCCTCGTCGGAATAGCATTTACTCCCTCGATATTACGGAAAAGGCTGCGAATCCTTCCCAACAGCCGCGGCCCTTCACTCCAAAACGGCTTTCCTTCAGGACGAATAAGGATATCCCGGATGCCGGATATTTTTTTTAAGTTACTTTCTATAGCATTCCTTACTTCCTCCGGGAATTCGACTGCTGAGTTTTCAAGTGTTTTTTTCCGTTCTTTTAGCTGGGCTTCAAGAGTGTCCAGGGCACTGATCCCCCGGTTCAAGGTGGACTGCCAATCTCTCAGTTTATAAGTATATTCAAGCTGCATCGCAATATCTTCTGGAGCAGTTTCAACGGCCGGGTCCATCCTTACTCTCAGTGGCTTTTCAAACGATCTTTCTCCAATAGAAATACGAATTGTATATGTACCTGGTAAAACCTGGGGACCCTGAGGTCCGCCAAAGAAAAAATCTTCCTCTATCTCATCTTTTTTACTGCTCCATGGCCCCTCGTAACGTAAATCCCAAGACGTACGGTTAAGACCCGCTTCACTTGGTATGTCATCAATAGCACGGATGACTTCCCTTGATTCATTCATGATCTCCAGTTTTACTTTAGATTTTTTTTCGGGCTTCTGTTTGAGATAATAAGTTATTAAAGCACCATAATCGGGGTTTTCTCCGCGGAAAACCCGGTCGCCGATCCCGTATCTTGTGGGTTTTGATACATAGCGCAAAGCCGGCCTTATTGTAAAAATATAAGCTTCCTGCTTTAATAATTCAGGAGAGATCTCCTGTAACAAAGAAATACTATCAAGAATCCAGATGCCTCTTCCGTGAGTCCCCAGGATAAGGTCATTATCTCTCGGATGTACAAGAATATCATGTACTGCTACTACCGGCAGGTTACCCAAATTAAGTTTTACCCATTTATCTCCCCTGGAAAAGGAGACAAAAATCCCTAATTCAGTACCGGCATATATAATCCGGGAATTTTTCGGGTCTTCCCTGAGCACCCACACATATGCATTTTCCGGAAGGTTACCTGTTATATTGATCCAGGTCCTTCCAAAATCCGCAGTTCTAAATACATAAGGCTTGAAATCATCTAACATATGGCGGTCAAAAGAAATATAAGCCATTCCCGCTGAAGTATGGGATGGTTCAACATGGGATACGGGCGAGTCAGAAGGAAGGTCCGGAATACTGTTAACTACACTTTTCCAGACTTCCCCCCCGTCCATAGAAACATGAAGCTTTCCGTCATCAGTTCCGGCCCATAGAACTCCCGGCTGGGCCGGGGATTCAGCCAGGCTTATTATGGTACAATAGTACTCAGCTGTCGTATTTTCCGGCCATGGAGGTCCGCCGGCCACTTTTTGTTTTTCCGGCTCGTTTGTCGTCAAATCTTTACTGATAATTTTCCAAGTGTCTCCAAAATCAGTGGATTTAAATACGACATTTGCTCCTACATAGACTGTATTCTTGTCATGCGGAGAAAGAATAATTGGAGTATTCCAGTTAAATCTGTATTTTAAGCTAGAAACCGGCGCTCCATCCGCTCTCCGCGGCTGGGGGCTGACATCCTGCTGCTCTCGTGTTCTCATGTTTGTTCTGACGATACCGCCTGCTTGCGATTCACTGATAAACAACTCATGGTCATCCGGATGGACAATAATATGGAACCCATCCCCAAAACTGATCATACGCCAATCCTCATTCATGATTCCATAGGGCTCCCGACTGGTGCTGGGACCATACCAGGTACCATTATCCTGAAGGCCGCCCCCTACATAATAAAAAGGCTCTCTATTATCCGCATAGATTTGATAAAATTGGCATATGGGAAAATTATTCACATAATCCCAGGCCTTTCCCCTGTCATATGATACACAGATACCTCCATCTTGCCCTTGCCAGATCCGTTTTGGATTTAAAGGGTCGATCCAGAGAGAATGATAGCCGCAATGAGTAGAAGAAGAAATACGTTTAAATTCCTCTCCTCCATCTATAGAGAGATAAAGACCAGAAGATACAGCATAAACCCGGTTTTCATCTTTCGGATCGATTCTCAGGTCAGTGTAATAAAAACCCCTTGAAACGATTTTAACATTTTTTGAAACCACCTGAAAAGACTCACCTTCATCGTAAGATTTATAGAGAGTCCCATTTTTTGCTTCCGTCATAACATAGACAATATCCGGATTGCTGGGAGCAACCTTGACGCCCATACGTCCGACAAGTTTAGGCAGACCATTAGAAAGTTTAATCCAGGTAGATCCACTATCAACAGATTTATATAAACCCCCTTCTGTATCCCCGCTGGTAAATGTCCAGGGCTTCCGCTCAAAACGCCACATGGCTGCATATACAATATTGGGGTTTTGAGGATTTATATCCATATCCGCAACTCCATGGCGGTCATCAATATAGAGAACCCTCTGCCAATTTTTTCCTCTATCCGAACTCATATAGACACCACGGGCCGGATTAGATCCGTAAGCATGCCCTAGAGCTCCGACATAAACGATTTTGGGATTCTTTGGGTTTATGACAATTCGGGAAATATGCCTGGTATCCTTAAGCCCCAGGTGAACCCAGGTCTTGCCTCCATCAGTCGATTTATAAATGCCATTTCCGAAAGACACACTGTTACGTACATTGGACTCTCCGGTTCCGGCATAGATAACATCCGGATTACCCGGTTCTAAGGCTATATCCCCAATAGAAGCAACAGATTGTTTATCAAAAATCGGCGTCCATGTTATTCCGTTATTAATTGTTTTCCAGATTCCGCCACTGGCGGAGCCGACATAAACAAGATTGGGTTTTCCCGGAACTCCTTCAACATCACTAACCCTGCCCATCATATTTGCCGGACCGATATTCCTCCATAAGAGATGTTTAAACAAATCTGAAGATATTTCAGGCTCTTGTGAATCTCTTTGTTTTGTTAGTAACTCTGAATATACAGGCTGAATTCCAAGAGCTAAAAAAAATACAACCGCCAGGCAAATTGCTGTTAACCGGCGTATATCCATATTCTCCTCCCATACTCAATAAACATAATATCTTTTTTTGGTTAGAAAATAATAGGATAATATAGAACGCTAAAAAGTTCAAATAATAAAAAAAGCTGGAGTTCCCCCATTTTTTCTAAGCTTCTGAGCATTAAGCAAGAATCAGGTTAATTGATTAAGAAAACCGTGAGCAAGGATGAGCGGGCATGGTTCTTCTCCTTCAAGGAGAAGAGAGGGAAGACTGTATCCGAGCGGATTTTCCTCGCTGGGGAAAATTCGCGTGTTTTCGTATCGACTAACCTGATTCTTGCTTGCAAAGCTTCAATCAATAATAAAATAGGGTGGACTCCTCAGTCAAAAATCTTGCCTGGATTCATAATATTGTTAGGATCAAAAACATGCTTAATCCCTTTCATAAGCGAGATCTCTTCTTTGTCTATTACATAAGGCAGATAATCCTTCTTGACAATTCCGATACCATGTTCACCAGATATCATACCTCCTCTGTCTTTACAATCGCGATAGAGCTCGTTTCTTACCTGGTTCAGTTTTTCTTTCCAATCATCTTCCGATAAAGGAATTATTTTCCCACCCTCCAAGCGTGCACTCATAATGTGAGTATGAACATTTCCATCGGCTGCATGTCCGTAAGTGGGAAGCCAAAGTCCAAACTTATTTTGGACTTCAACAATTTTTTCTACATGATTGGCTATCTCTCCACGCGGGACAACAATGTCCAGAGTTTCAATATTATACTCTTTTATCGACTCATACATCTTGCTTCTTATGTCCAGCACCAGTTCCTGTTTCTTGGGATCATCTGCCACAAAAACATCGATGGCCCCTTTTTCAAGACAGACTTCAGCTACGGTTTCAGAGAGCCTGTCCATCTCCTCTGCTCCTGCTGCATCCAAGATCACAAGCAAGTAAGTATTTCCCTGAGTACAGGGCCATTTTTTATTAAGCATATTCTCGGTTATTACAATCACTTCTCTGGGGACAAATTCTACGGCCAAAGGTAATATCTTTCTTTTTATCATAAGGGGTACAGTCTCTATTGCATCATGTAAATTATCATAGGGAATGATAAGAGAACGCAAAACTGCAGGAGGCGGCATTAGTTGAATAATTATATGGGATACAATTCCCAGGGTTCCCTCTGAGCCTATAAACAGGTTTAATAGGTTATAACCGGAACTGCTTTTCATTAATTTTCCACCAGGACGAATAACATTACCTGATGGAAGTACTACCTCTAACCCCCGAATATAATTTCTTATAACACCATATTTTACAGCTCTTGCTCCCCCGGCATTTGTTGCTACAAGTCCTCCGAACATAGCACTTTCATCTCCGGGATGGGGAGGAAAAAACAGACCGGCCTCTTCTACCTCTGCATAAAAATCCCTTAAATTGACCCCAGCTTCTACTTCTGCCATCTGATTTTTCATATCAATTTCGATTATACGGTTCATCCTTTCAACCGATACTACGATCCCCCCAAAAGCGGGAACACATCCTCCGCAAAGCCCGGTAGCTCCTGCTCTGGGAGTCACAGGTATCTTTTTGGTATTCGCAAGCCTGCATATCTCTGCTATCTCTTCTGTACTAACTGGTTTGACAACCGCATCCGGATTACGGGCTATCTCATCAAGAGAAAATTCATCATGACTGTAATCCACCATCTTTTCCGGATCAACGATAACATTTTTTAACCCAACGATTTTTTCTAATTGTGTAATAATGTTTTTATCGACTTTGTTGTACATTCCTGACTTCCTGCCTGTTTTTCCTGTTTTTTTCAGATTTTGCGTTTTACGATTCACTTCTTCTCCCCCATTTTCTATTTTCCATTTTCCGCCTTTTCATCCCATTTTCCATTTACTATTTACTGCTTTTCCTTACATTTCCCATTTCACTTTTCACGGTTTTTCTATTTACTATTTACTATTTTCTATTTCCTATTTCCGGTATCTAAGTTAAGTATAATCGCCGGGATATCTTCCTTTCTTACAAGTTTATTAAATTCAGGAAGATCACGTTTAATTATTAATCTCAACAAACCCATCTGGGCACTAGCTTTAGAAGATAATTCCTTAAAAACCTGATATGATTGATCTGTGGGACGGGCATCTGCGCTCGCTACTACTCGGGCCAATGCTGCGATTTTATTATCCAGTAATATGGGATAATTTAGAGGGTCCTGGCCGCTCTTTGACTTTGATTGGATAAGCATATCTTCAATTTCCGTCAGTTTCTTAAGCAGTGTTTCACCTGCAGTGATAATTTCTTTGGTTTTTTCCTCTACTTTTATCTTTTTTAAAAGCTCCCTAATCTGATCTTTTATATTCCTCAGCCTATTGATAGACTTATTTACCTCAGTTATCTCATCCCGTATTTTTATAAGAAGATCAAATTGCCTTAAAAAATCAAACTGGGAGGCCCTCACTCGAGGATCTTTCCTCCATTCCCAGGTCCTGGTCATTGATTTATCTCCAACTATCAATTTGACCTGATATTGTCCCGGAACCGCAATCGGCCCGCTGAGCATGCCCCCCCACATAACAGCACCAGGAACCTCAACTGCATCCGGATATCTCATGTTCCAGGTAAAACGGTTCATCCCCTTATCGGTGGAAACAATTTCTCCGCTTCCCTTCCTGCGGAAACTTCTCTGAGAGTTAGGATCATCATTGTCTCTTTTTTTCTGGCTGGAAAATCTTTTGATAAGATCCCCTTTCATATCTGAAAATTCCAGGGTTACTTCTTCATCTAAAGTTTCTTTAAGGTAATAATATATTACCGACCCGGAAGGAGGATTTTGGCCGATATTAGTCCTTGGATAACTTCTTCCCCCCATCCGGTAAGCTGATATGGGTCTGAATAGAAAAATATCTGACCCTAATACCTCCTGTGTAAGCTGTTGCAGAGGGGAAAGGTCATCTAAAATCCAAAAAGAACGCCCATGCGTAGCTATTACCAGATCATCTTCTTTTACAACCATATCATGAACAGGAACAACCGGCAGGTTAAGTTGAAGGGATTGCCAGTTTTCCCCACTATCAAAGGATACGAATACTCCCGTCTCAGTACCTGCATATAACAGGCCTTTGCGTTCGGGATCTTCCCGGACAACCCGGACAAACGTATTTTCAGGAAGTCCATTGGTTATCTTTTTCCAGGTCATCCCAAAATTATCCGTCTTATAAATATAAGGAGAAAAATCATCCAGTTCATGCCTATCAACAGCTATAAATGCTCTCCCTGCCCCAAAAGTCGAAGTATCGATCATACTTATAAGACTCCATTTCGGCATCTGTTTAGGAGTTATATCCTGCCATGAATTTCCTCCATTTTTGGTAATATGAACAAGCCCGTCATCCGTTCCTACCCAGAGGATATTCGGGTCAAAAACAGACTCAGCCAGAGAAAAAATAGTACAGTAGTATTCCACGCTGGTATCATCAAAGGTAATTGGCCCTCCGGATTTTTTCTGCTTGCTTTTATCATTGGTTGTAAGGTCATGGCTAATTACAGTCCAGCTCTGTCCCTCATTATAGGATTTAAAAAGAACCTGAGCAGCGCAATATAAAACATCAGGGTCAAATCTTGAAACCAGGATCGGAAAAGTCCATTGAAACCTGTATTTCAGGTCACCGGCACCCCATCCCATTGGATTTTCGGGCCAGGGTGATATAATCCGGCTCTGACGGGTTTTATAATCCCAACGAGTAATAAGGCCTCCGTAACTTCCAGCATAAACAATATCAGGATTATCAGTCCTGGGTGCAATGTATCCACTTTCCCCCCCGCCTACTGCATGCCAGTATGTCTTGTCAATCCCGCTTCCTGAAGTCCGGCTGGCAATTCTGACAGTGCTGTTATCCTGCTGGGCACCATATACCCAATATGGAAACCGCTCATCTGTTGTGACATGATAAAATTGGGCTGTGGGCTGATTATCCTGCTCTGTCCACGATATTCCTCCATTATAAGTAACATTAGCTCCGCCGTCATTTGAATTTATCATCCGGTCCGGATTATCCGGCGCGATCCAGAGGTCATGATTGTCACCATGAGGAACCCTGATAGAAGAGTAGGTCTTTCCACCATCGACTGAGCGGTAAAGCCCAGTATTTAAAACATATACAGTTTCGCTGCTCTTTGGATCTGCATAGATCCGGCTGTAATACCAGGCCCGCTGACGCAGTCTGCGCTCTTCATTCACTTTAGTCCAGGTCTCACCTTCGTCATCCGAACGAAAAACCCCCCCGTTTTTAGCCTCTATAATAGCCCAAACTCTACCAATCTTTGCTGGCGATACCGTTATTCCGATCTTTCCAAGCTCACCTTTGGGAAGCCCTTGGTTCCGGGAAATTTCTACCCAGCTGTCCCCGCTGTCAGATGATTTAAAAAGCCCGCTCCCGGGGCCACCGCTTTTTAAACTATAGGGAGTACGCCCCGCTTCCCAAATAGATGCAAAAATAATTCTTGGATTATTTGGAGCAAGGATCAGATCTATAGCACCAGCCTTATCACTTCGGAACAGCACTTTCTCCCAAGTCTGCCCTCCATCCTTGGATCTGAATATCCCCCGCTCCTTGTTCGGTCCATAAATATGGCCGAGAGCAGCAACATATATAAGGTCGGGGTTACGTGGGTGTATCCTTATCCTGGATATCTGGCTGGTATTTGAAAGCCCTATATGTTTCCAGGTCTTTCCGGCATCTGTTGATTTATATATACCATCCCCGTGAGATACATTACCCCGGATGGGCGCCTCTCCCATTCCCACATACACGACATTAGAATCCCACTCTGATACAGCAATCGCACCTACCGAACCAGTCTTAAAAAAACCGTCTGAAACCGGAGTCCAATTAATCCCGCCATCCTCTGTCTTCCATACTCCTCCCCCTGTTGAGCCGAAATAATAGGTATAGGGTTCCCCCGGTATCCCAGCCACCGCAGTAGCTCTTCCTCCGCGGTAAGGGCCTATACAGCGCCACTGCATAGCTTTATACACATCTTCATTGTATTTGAATGCCTTTTTTTCAGAAGACTGTTTTCCTTGAGAAGAAATCGCTGTTAAGAATATTAATGCTACCCAAAAAACCGGAATCAATTTTTTATTTTTCATAAACACACCTCACAAAATATTATTCCCATGCCAGGTTAACAAATATTAACGTTTATCAAATCCCCATGTCAAACAATTTCAACTTAAAAGCAGTAAGATCAGCTCGCCTGTAAGGTAAAAAAATGGCGATTAAAATTAAAAATGAAAACGAGAAAATCGTTAAAATAATCATTCTCGAAAAAATCTTGAATATCGCTGAAAAGAAATTAATAATAAAAACATCGCCATTTTTTTATGAATACTTCAGGTTATTTGGGATGGCATAAACAGAACCACCTGCAAGCTGCCTCTATATTCCTCAACAAACCCAGTCACTGTTATCACTCTTCCTTTTAGATTCTGGATATCCGAAAAATGATGTTTATCTCTTATGTTAATGATTGCGGAAAAACCCTGTTCTAAAGCACCTAGAAATATCAATTTCCCCTTTTGCTGAATATCTGCACAAAAAAACCTTACCCTCATCAAATCCCCGATATGATTCTTGCATTTTTCAGGCACAATAACAGGATACGGCTGTTTTTTCCACAGGCCTGCTTCTGCTTTCCTTGCATTACGGTAAGCTGTAACAAACCTCTGCCTGTAATCTTCTCTGAAAGGGTACTTTAAAAAAACATAAGCAAATCCCCGGCTTAGAATAAACTCATTAAAAAGCTTAGAGTTATAAAAAACATATGCAAGCAGGCGCCCGAATTTGTCCCGTTTCTCCCAATCGTAAGACAGTTTTACTTTTTGTCCATACAATATAGAATAGGAGAATCTCTTTGCCATAAAAGCTATAAACCGCACCTTCTCCCGAGAGTCCGTAAGCTCTGGAGAATTAATCCCGATAAGCCTGACAACTTCACTGTTTCCCTTATCAAATCTTACTTTGATCGTATCTCCATCATATACGGCAGTTACAACCCCCTCTTCAGCCTGAGCAGAAAGAGAAACAGTCAGAGAAACCAGGAAAAAAAGAATAAACAGGATTTCCCATTTTCTGTTTTTTCCCATATTCCACGTTTCACGATTCACATTTCACGGTTTTTTCCATTTACTATTTTCCGCCTTTTCTTCTCTAATCCTTATTCCCCGCTTTCCTGCAATTCTCTATTTACGGAATTTTATCAGCCTGAACTATTCACGAGTCGAGGTTGCCGTAGATGCGAGGCGCAGGGGATGAAGCTGTGGTCCTTCACCGCGAATCCGCTGCAACAGATGCGGTAAGATCGGCTCGTGAATAGTTCAGGCTAGTTTTTTCACGGCCTCTACAATATGAGAAGCAGATATCCCATATTTGTCCATTAATTCTTCCGGTTTCCCTGAACGCGGAAGATCTTTTACAGCCAAATGGATAAATTCCGCTTTCCCTCCCAAAACAGACGCCACTGCACTTCCCAAACCTCCTACCGCGTAATGGTCTTCCACTACTACTGCCTTTTTCCCGGCAGAAGCAACCTGGTTTATAATATTATCTTTATCCAGCGGATTAATTGAATAAGCATCTATGATACGGATAAAAATACCCTCTGCTTTAAGTTCTTCATATGCCTTTAAAGCTTCAAATACTGTTATCCCGGCAGCAATTACAGTCACTGCATCTTTTTTACTTTCTTTTAAAACTTTTGAGCCGCCAATAGAGAATTTTTCTTTTTTATCATACAGCAGCGGAGTTGCAGGTCGAGTAGTCCGGATATAAGCCATGCCATTATACCTAGCCATAGACTCAACACAGGCTTCAGCGGAATAGGCATCACATGGATAAAGCACAGCACATCCCGGAATCGGGGTGAAAATAGCAAGGTCTTCCAGCCCCATTTGAGAAGGACCATCAGCACCTATGCTGATACCTGCATGAGAACCAGCTAGTTTAATGTTTGAATTCGAATATGCCGCCATCCTTATCTGGTCATGTGCCCTACCTAAAAATGCCGAAAACGTTGCCATAAAAGGAATAAATCCTTTAGCTGCCATCCCGATTCCCATTCCCACCATGTTCTGCTCGGCAATATAACCCTGAAAAGACCTCTTTGGAAAAGCTTTAAAAAAATCCTCCGCATAGGTGGAGTTCTTTACATCTCCATCGATAGAAACAACCCTTATGTCGGCTTTGCCCAGGTTGACTAAAGCGTTCCCATAGGCCCGCCGTGTGGCAGTGTCTTTTGAATATATATTCTTTTTAAAATCAAATTCCTTTGAAAATCCGGGACCTTTAACTTTATCCGGTTTACGGACAAATTGCTTTGCATCCAGATCCGGCATGGGACCAAGCATATCCAAGGCTTTTTGCAGGTCCTCTTGGTTAAGCGGTTTACCATGCCAACCGTTTTTATCTTCAAGGAAACTAACTCCCTTGCCTTTAATGGTTTTTGCCAGCAAAGCCGTCGGTCCTCTCGATTTGCGTGCATCTGTAAAAGCCTGGAGTATACCCGCAACCTTATGCCCGTCGATTTTGATAACTTCCCACCCGAAAGCCTTAAATTTTCTCTCATAGGCAGCAAGGTCAAACCCGTGCATAGTAGCTTCCGATTGGGCCAGGCGGTTTATATCAACTATGGCGTAAAGATTGTCCAGGTTTAAATAAGAAGCAGTGTTGGCTGCTTCCCAAACCGAACCTTCAGCGCACTCTCCGTCTCCCATTACAACATAAACTTTCCTGGGAGACTTCGCCAGCTTCAGAGCAGCTGCCATTCCAACTCCTACGGAAAGTCCCTGTCCGAGCGAGCCTGTGGCCGCTTTAATCCATTTCATACGGGGAGTGGGATGACCCTCGAGCGGACTATTAATTTTTCGCAAGTTCATCAGATCTTCAATAGGAATTATCCCGGCTTCTGCATAAGCAGCCCAGAGGATGGGGGCAGCATGTCCTTTAGAAAGAACCAGTTCATCATTGGCCCAGTCAAAAGGGTCGTTGATATTATACTGCATCTCATCAAAAAATAAACATGCTGCTAATTCCGCCATGGACATACACGTTGTTGGATGACCGGAGCCGGCTTTTGAAGTCATTTTTAAAGCATGAATACGCAGTTTTTTTGCTACAAGTCCTAAAATTTCTTTTTTTTCCATTAAATCCACTCCATCCCTGTAAATTTTTATAAATTCCAGCAAAGAAAGGATATTATATTATCTTCTTTTTAGCTTCACAACAACTTTTCAAAAAAAAAAGGAAATCCAGGAAAAGCAGGACGAGAAAAAAACAAAACATTTAAATATTCATTATTTTCAACATCACTATCCTGGATTATTCACGAGTCGAGGTTGCCGTAGATGTGAGGCGCAGAGGATGAAGCTGTGGTATTTCACCGCGAATCCGCTGCAACAAAGCAGATGCGGTAAAATCGGCTCGCCTGAAAGGTAAAAAGTGCCAATGATAAAATTAGTTATTGTTTTTTTTTGAGTACATCATTTGCAATTTTTATGAATAGTTCAGGATTATAGAAAAATCGCAACTCCTGCGAAAACGATTATCATTGTCTGAGGCTGCTTAAAGTCAATATACTGATAACGGCCGCTCAGGATAATACTTAGGTTAGGAGATATCTTAAAGTCAAGTCCGGTTCCGCCAAAAACTGAGAGAGGAAACTTTCTATCCGGAGGAGAGATCTGAGTCTCATACCCCATTTGAGAAGTATAGGTCCTAGAATCTGTATTTAAGCTATAGCTTACACCGCCTCCTCCATTAATATACAAGCGAAGCAAATCCGAATTCACCAGGTTAAATCCCAGATTAAAAAACAGCGAGGCAAATTTATATGTATTAATATTAACAGTGTCATTATCAGAGGGGTCGGTTAGGGTCGTTGTCCCATTCAGGTTATAACTTACTTCCGGTCCCAAAAAAAAATGACCGAAATCTTTGCTGAAGCCGGCCCCAAAGCCGAATGTCTGATGTGAAGAAGAAATAGGAAAATCATTTGTCCCTGCTTCATAATCGCTTTCTCCCCCAGCTTCTCTTATAAAATTTCCCAATCCGAAGAGATATAAGCTGCTGTCACCAAAAGCTGAATCTGAATTTAGAATTAAAAATATGAGAACTAAAACCAGCACTCTAATTAGTTTCATAGCCCTTACTCCTTAGTATTTTCCTTTTCCCTGCTTCACATTGATTACTGTGATCTTCATATCCCTAGAATCATCCAGAGAACCATCATTTACTATAATATTTATAATATACTCACCAGATTGAGTATATTCCGGAGTCCATTTAATAAGGCCGGAGCTACTTAAAACAGCACCTGAGGGAAGGTTTTTCGCCGAAAAAGTCAAACTATCTCCTTCAGGGTCAGAGGCAGTAATAAGTAAGCTCAACTCCTCTCCTTCCTTAACATTTTGATCAGGAATCGGGTCAAGAAAAGGGGCTTTATTGGCCATAGTCACTCCTCCAGCCTTCATCACATAAGTGCCTGTCTCACATACTCCGAATTTTATTTTAAAATATCCATCCTCGCCCCAATCTGTTCCCCAGGAATTCTTGCATATCCAACAATCATCATTCTCATCATAACCGATTAAAATTATAGAGTGATCCCCCTCATATACGGCACTGGGAAGCGGCTCATAAATCCCTGATCGATAATTATAAAAATCAGAATAGACCTCCAAATAAAATATCAAGGGACCATCCTGCAATGCGGTCTTTATTATTTTTTTATCAACAGAAGCTCTAGTAACCCAACCCCATCTTTTAATTTTTGTCAATTTATTCTTCCAATCCACACAAATATCACAGTTCACATCTTTTGCCTCATACGGGAAACAATTTTCAGAAACGACTCCCCGGCTTTTAATATATATCAGGGCATCAGACTCCCAGCCTCCATTACAATCTCCAGCAGTTGAACAAGATATTAAATCCTGTTCAGAGAGGTCAGGATAATCAAGAGCGAGGATACGAGGGGTCAGAGGCATCAATTTTGGAAATACGACCCTATTTGAATCAAGATCCAATTGGGTAAAGTACATCCCATTTTCAATATTATACCTAGCTTCAATAACACCTACAGTTGAGAAAGCCCAGCAGCTGCCGCAGTCTCCCTGATCTTTTATTACAGTTATATAATTCTTTCCGCCAATGTCTCGCCAGTCAATTTTGTTTGGAAGTAAAGATAGGGGCTCTATAAACAATAAGTCCTCTTCCTTGCCTCTTCTGGGGTAATATCTACCCAATCGTTTCACTTTTTCGCTTTTACTAAGGTAACTGAGAGACGTCTCTCCCGCAGTCCATTTTAACCCCAGATGGAGAATCTCCAGGTTGATAAGTTCTATTTCCTCCTTAATTGCTTGCTGATCGCTTTGAGCGGCTGCTGATAGACACAATAAGCTGATAAAAATCCCGGTCAGAACTAAACTTTTAGCTTTTCGCAATCTATCCTCCATTTATAATTCAGGTTCTCCTGAATTATAAATAAAAATGTCGATGTTTATGTTACTTAGAAAATGGAAAATAGTAAATGGAAAGGTGAAAAGCTGGCGCGCCTGGCAGGATTCGAACCTGCGGCCTTCGGTTCCGGAGACCGACACTCTATCCACTGAGCTACAGGCGCACCTTATTTATTTTCAACGAGTTAGATAATATTCTCTTTGGGCTTGTTTGGCCTTGGTGTCCATATAGTGTCCATAGATTATCCAACCTCTCCATTGCTTCCTGGACATATTCAGGTGAGAGATGGGAATACCGCATGGTCATTTTTATATCCTTATGGCCCATTACTTGTTGTACTGTTCTAAGATCCACTCCTTGCATAACCATATGAGAACCAAAAGTGTGTCGCAGATCGTGGAAACGAAAGTCTTCTATTTTTGCCTGTTTTAAGGCACTGGAGAATGATTTCTGAATGTCTCCAAAGGGCAGCCCATCTCGATTGGGAAAAACATATTCTCCATTTATTTTTCTAGAAAGATTTGATAGCTCTTTATGAAGTGTTTGATTTATCGGGATTACTCTCGATTCATTATTCTTTGCATTGATGACCGTGATCTTTCGATTCTTAAGGTCTGTATTTGCCCACTTTAAATTGAGGATCTCGCCCTTTCTCATCCCTGTATTTAATGCTATAACAACAATGGGTCGGATATGATCAGCACAGGCATTAAGGAGAGCCACAACCTCTTCAGACTTTAAATATCTCATACGGCCGGGCGGTTCTTTAAGAAATTTGATTCCTTTTACAGGATTTGTCTTTACATATCCCCAATCAATTGCTTTGGTAAACATATGCTTTAAACATTCCAGCTCTCTATTTACAGTCGCTGGTGAGAGTTTCTCCAATCTCTCTGCTTTATATTTTTCAATCATCTGAGGTGTTAACTCAAAAAGATATTTTCCTTTAAAGAAAGAAGTCAAGCTATTAATGCTGAGCCGATCGCGACGGTAATATGTTGACCAGGCTTTATTAGCTTTTGAATACTCAGAATACTGGAGGGCATATTTTTGAAAATGAATTTTTTTATCATCATATATACCGAGATATTCACCTTTAGCTATCTTCACCTGAACATCTTTAAGAACTTGTAGAGCTAACTTTTTGGAAGGCCCTATTTTTTTTCTTTTTCTATGGCCTTTGACATAATAGTCGATGTACCAGTTATCTCCTTTCTTAAAGACGCCCATTTTTGAACCTCATAATATTATATATATATTCAGATGAAAGGTAAAGATTAAGACCTGTTGAGAGATAGCCAAATTATGATTATCTAAATTAAATCTTTCTCTTCTTTTGTTCTTTTATCTAACCAGGCTTCAAGATCAACCTTTCTGAATTTTGTAAGTCTTCCCACCTTTATAAATGGAAGTTTCCTTTGGACAACCCATTCATAAAGAGTTTGTTTCTTTATCCCTAAGAATTCTGAAGCTTCCTTTGTTCCTATTAATTCTTTCTGATTCTTAAGTTGGTCAGAAACAATGCCTTTTTCAGAAACAATACTAGTAGAGACAATACCTTTTAAGTATTCTTTAACCTGAGAGAGAGCAGAGAAACGTATCCTTTCTCTATCTCTAAGGGTGAATACTTTTCGAGCCTCTTTTTTTATGGATAAGAGGTTTTTTTCGTCCGAGTTTACGGATATTACATAACCATATCCAGCATCAAGGCACTTTCTTATGTTTTGAAGTTCCTGCTCTGGATAAGTTGTAGCCGAAACCTCAATAGCTACCCTTACATCATCCTTTTTTAAACCTACATCCACGCTATCAAGTGAATGAGGAATCCTCTCTTCAATTTTGGCTTTCCACCCGAATACCTCTGCCTGTTCTTTAATCATAGATTGTATCTGCTTATGAAACTCTCCACCTTTTCCTGCTGGCAGTAGTTTTTTAAGAGTAGAAGTTCCTTTTTCAGTAAGGACTAATACTTTCGCAAGTCGTCCTCTTTTCCCTTTTCTTGTCTCTTCTTGGATAATTAGTTCTTTTTCAAGAAGGCTCTCTTTAAGTCTGTCTCCTTTATAACCGCTGAGCTTTAAGGTTTTATATATCTGAGTAACGAACAGGCCTGGATTTTTATATACGCCTTCTAGGAACTCAATCTCTTCCGGAGATAATTCAGACCTATCTTTAACGATCTTTTTCAGAGACTGCTTAATTATCTCGTCATGTTTTACAGGCCTTTTCTGCGGCTTAACTTCAGTCTGTTCTATTTTCTGGTCGGCTTTTTTCTCCTCTATCTGCTTTTTAAGATCCTCTTTTCTTTTATCTGCAAGAGCTGACAAAGCACTTCTCGATTCAAGATACTTTCTTCCGAATGGGATGCCCTTTATAAATTTCTGATACTTATCCTCATCCATATTTAAAATCTCTTCTGTCATTTCAATATCTACAGTCTGAAGCAGTACTATTCCCCCCTCAATTTTATGCTTTACATAGCAATGCCTCAGAGGAAGACTTTGAAGATCTGAAATATAATGTTCCCATTCTTCGCCAAGGGTCCAAAATTTTGGACTAAAACTACTAACAGTCTTTACTTCTTTCCTGGAGATATAACCGAATCTTGTGTATGAAAGGAAAAAGCGTATCCTATGTTGAGAATCAAAATTCAACAAGGACCTGGATGGGTCCGAAGGATACGCTCATGAACAATGTTACTGCAAAAAAGGAAAAAAATCGAATGATTTC
>JAUVXM010000124.1 GCA_030603565.1 Candidatus Aminicenantota bacterium | reverse complement strand
AAAATCCACATGGCCCGGAGTGTCTATGAGGTTGAGTTCGTATTCTTCACCATTTTTATCCGTGTAGGGGAGGGTGACCGTCTGGCTCTTGATAGTGATCCCGCGCTCCCTCTCGAGCTCCATGGTATCCAGGATCTGATCACGAAAATCTCTCTGAGAGACCAGGCCCGATGCCTGGATGAGCCTGTCCGCCAGGGTGGACTTCCCGTGGTCGATGTGGGCTATGATACTGAAGTTTCTGATATGTAACATGGGTGCGGCTCTTCACGATTGGAATTGCTTTTTCTATCCTTGCTTAATTCCGATGTATGCTCTCCGAATCGAAGTCGGGTTATTACTGTATGTCCTTTTTGCGGGACTGAGGCGATAAAGATATTGTCGTAAGTGCTTTCATCCAGAGGCGGGAATTGGGTGCTGCCTGATAGATGATTGGCTAAAACCGGTACTGTATTTGAGTGGCCGATTATAAGGACATTTTCTCCTGTATGTTTGCTGAGAATATTTTTGAGGAAGCTTTCTTCTTTTCCGGGCTGGTAGGAATTTATCTGCAGGCTGTGGGCTTCTGCTGTAGGAAGAGCTGTCTGCTGCGTTCTTTTGGAGGGAGTTGAATAGACGGCTTCAAGGGGGACATGTTTTAATATGTAAGCCAGTTCTTGAGCGCGGGCTTTGCCTCCAGAGGTAAGCGGGGGGTCAGAGTTGCCGTCCTGTGCTTTTTCTGCATGTCTTACCAGAAAAATTATTGTTAAACTTTTTTCTTCGTCAGGCAGGGTGGATGCTTGTAAGATTGAGGTTAGAAAAAACAAAAATATTATGCTGAATATGACATTTTTTTTCATTTTTTTTACTATAACATAATTTACTGTACATAAAAAATGAAATTCGGGTGTGGCTTGTGCTCGTTGTCGCTTCAGCCACATCAGAATTTCATTGGATGTAAGTCTTTGAACTAATATTTAATGTTTTACTGTCCTGAATAATTCAGGCGGGGGGCTGCGAACTTCCGGGGATATTTGACTTGAATTTACGGTGGTGATATAAAGCAGGTAATCTAAAAAAAGAGAAATAAAATGTCAGGAATGACTTATAAAAAAGCTGGAGTTGATATTGACAAGGCGGATGCTTTTATAAAAAAGATAAAACCGCTGCTGAAAAAGACCGGCCGGCCGGAAGTGCTTGGTAAGCTGGGAGGATTCAGCGGCCTTTTTATGCCACAGATAAAAGGAAAAAAAGATCCGGTTTTAGTTTCTTCTACTGACGGAGTAGGGACCAAGCTGCTGCTGGCTGACCTTTTGCAAAAATATGACACTGTTGGTATCGATCTTGTGGCCATGTGTGTAAATGATGTGATTGTGACCGGAGCGGAGCCGCTTTTTTTTCTCGACTATATTGCCTGCGGAAAACTGGACGAAAATAAACTTTATGCTCTCATGAAAGGTATAGCCCATGGCTGCCGGGATGCGGGTTGTGCTCTTATCGGGGGAGAAACAGCCGAGCTTCCCGGAATGTATACCGGAGAAAAGCTTGATCTGGCAGGATTTAGTGTGGGGATTGTGGAGAAAAACAAGATTATTGACGGTTCGACCTGCAAGCCGGGAGATAAGGTCATCGGCCTCGCCTCAAGCGGGCTGCACAGCAATGGATTTTCTCTGGCCAGAAAGATTTTCAGTAAAGAGGAGATGAAAGGAAAACTGGGCCGGGAACTGCTGAAACCCACCCGTATTTATGTCAAAACGGTCCTTCAGGCCGCAAAAAAGGTCCGCTTAAAAGCTATAGCTCACATCACTGGCGGAGGTTTTCAGGAGAATATTCCCAGGGTGCTTCCCAAGGGGCTGGCTGCAAAAATCCGGGAGGATGCGTGGCCAATACCGCAGATCTTCAAGCAGATAAAAAAACAGGGCGGGGTAGAAGAGAAAGAGATGTTCCGCACTTTTAATATGGGGATCGGCCTGGTCGTTATGGTAGAATCACGTTCTGCCCGGCATGCAGTTGATATATTTCAGGACCTGGGTCAAAAAGCCTGGATTATAGGCGAGCTTGTTTCTAACCTGAACCATTCATAAAAAATGTCGATATGTGTGATACATCTTTTACCCAATCTTTCACACTGATTCCTAAAGCATTAAAATTGACCACTTAGTTTTCGATATAATCTTTATTATAATCGACATTTTTTACTCTACGAGCGAGCCGATCTTACCGCATATACTTTGTTGCAGCGGATTCGCAGTGAAGGACCACAGCTTCATCCCCTGCGCCTCGTATCTGCGGCAACCTCGACTCGTGAATTATTCAGGTGAACTAATTAATGAATCTGTTCAAACTTCAGCTTGACTTCTATCTCCTTAGCTTCCCGTAAAAGCTTAAAAGTAACCTCATCCCCCCAGATGAATTTGGAAAGATAAGTCCTCAATTTATTAATGGAAAAAAATCTTTTTCCATCAACAGAAAGGATAATATCCCCTTTTTTAAAGTTTTTTCCCTTGGCAGCCCCCAATATCGGTTCCTTCTCGATTACAGGATTGTCAAGCCCGTCAAATTTTTTCAGAGAAATTCCTACGGAAGGATAGGCCGGCCTGTCTTCTTCCCTAAGTCCCCAGATATAGTCGCCGATACTTCTTGAGACTACAATGTTGTCCTCCTCGGAAGGCACGACCACACTGATGACTGTTTTGTAGGGGGAAGGTTGTTTTTCAAAGGCCCTGCGGTTGATTCCAAGATTATAGATGAGGTGGCCTGATCCGGCCAGAACAAGTATTCTTTTTTCTTCGATATTTGCAGCCCGGAGTGTATTTGCAGCCATAACCTCATCCCAGGCGGATTGAGCCCGGTAAATAGCCCTATACATTATATCCCCATGGCCTTTCATTGCCTCAGGCATTTCCATATCCTCGAATATTGTCTGCATGAGCTGTCTGTGGTCTTTATTAGAAAGGTCCGGTTTAGGGACATATTTTTTCTCCTCATCAGTCAATGATTCCCATCCCAGTATCCTGATTTTTCGAATTATTTTTCGGGGCGCATTCAAGGCATACATGGGAACTTTATTTTCCTTTGCCAGAGTAAATATCTTCTCATAGTAATTGAAATTAAAGTTCCAGTTTACATACCACTGGGAATTGTCTAAAAATTCCTCTTGAGTGAGAAGCCCCAGGCTCCATTTATTTAAAGGCTTCTGCCATTCTACATCAAACATCTCAAGCCCTACGGCCAGTTTATGGTTCTGCTGATACAGCGCCTCTGCTATCTTAAATTGGATATCGTGCATGGGGAGGCTGTCGTGAGTTTCTCCGACATAGATAAAGCGGCTGTCCTTCATCTCCTTGATCATTTCCCCAAAGGAAACAACTTGGCCGCTCTGGGCAGAAAATATCTTCCCCGGTACGATTTCAAGTGTCTTGTTTTTAAGCTTGGGATTCCCGATTTTCAGACGAAGTGTCCTGTCCTGTGTTTCGTCTGCAAAAATCAGCGTAGAAAATAACATGGCTAAAAGAATTATAAATACTTTATAGCGGTGCATATTTTTTCCTCCAAAAGGCTGATAAGTATAATATCATTATTTGAAATGATCAGGCAAGAGTGCATACTAAGTTTTGTGTCTGATACGAAATTCGCATTGACCGGGAATGTCAAGCCGGGGTAATATAAATAAAAGTCGAAAGAGCAAGGAGTGACTATGAAAAACTATCCCCGCAATTTGATGATAGTATTAATGGGAATTTTTATTGTGAGCCTAAGTTGTAAGGTAAGTGAAAAAATTGCAGTGGTTGACCGTCCGAACACGGATTTAACAAATGATTATTATGTCAGCAACCGCCCGCCGCTTCAGCAAAATCCTTTGATAAAGCTGCCGGTAGGTTCTATCAAGCCGCAGGGATGGCTGCGCCGGCAGCTCGAACTGCAGGCCGATGGCTTTCACGGCCATCTTTTAGAGATAAGTAAGTTTCTGAATAAGGAAGATAATGCCTGGCTTAGCTCTGACGGCCGGGGAGAACGCGGCTGGGAAGAGGAGCCCTACTGGCTTAAAGGCTTTAGCAACTGCGGCTATGTCCTGGGAAATGAGCGGATGATAAAAGAGTCCCGTATCTGGATCGAGGGGGCGCTTAAAAGCCGGCAGCCGGACGGTTGGTTTGGTCCGGCGCATAGAAAAGGGGGAGCAGCCACAAAACTTAGCGGCCGTTCTGACCTGTGGCCTAATATGATAATGTTGTTCTGTCTTCAAGACTATTATGAGTACACAGGCAGCAGAGATGAGCGTGTCCTAAAGCTTATAAGCGATTATTTTAAGTACCTCACCAAGGTTCCGGACTCAAAGTTCCTGCAAGGTTACTGGCCCCGGATGAGAGGCGGCGATATGCTCTTCACAGTCATCTGGCTTTACAACCGTACCGGAGGAGAGTGGTTACTTGAGTTTGCACGCAAGGTCCACCGCAATACCGCTGCATGGGAAAAAGATGTGATTGACTGGCACAATGTCAACATCTCTCAGGGTTTTGGCGAGCCTGGTACGTTTTATCAAGTTTCAAAAGAAAGGAAACACCTGGAAGCAGCAGAGCGAAACTGGCAGAAAGTGCGCGATCTTTATGGGCAGGTCCCGGGCGGTATGTTCGGCGGAGATGAGAACTGTCGAAAAGGATTTAGCGGGCCGCGCCAGGCAGTGGAAACCTGTGGTATGGTCGAGATGATGCTTTCCGAGGAAACCCTGCTTATAATCTCAGGAGAATTGAAATGGGCTGACCGTTGTGAGGATGTTGCTTTTAATTCTTTTCCAGCATCTATGACTGCAGACCTAAAAGCCCTGCGCTATCTGACTGCACCTAATATGGTTCTTTCAGACAGCGGTGACAAATCTCCGGGCCTGCAAAATGGAGGCCCTATGCTGCTGATGAATCCCCATATCCACCGCTGTTGTCAGCACAATTCAGGGCAGGGGTGGCCGTATTTTGCCCAGCATCTCTGGGCAGCTACCCAGGACAATGGCCTGGCGGCAGTGCTTTATAGTGCCTCGGAGGTAAGTGCAAAAGTTGGTAATGGCGGCGAAGTTACTATCAGAGAAAATACAAACTATCCTTTTGACGATAAGATCGAGCTTGTGATTTCAACAGCAGAAGATGTGTCTTTTCCCATATATTTACGGATTCCTGGTTGGTGTGAGCGGCCGGAACTTAAAATAAACGGCAGGGCAAAAAAGATACCCGCCCGGCCAGGCGCTTACATTTTAATCGACCGAAGCTGGGAAGACGGCGATAAGGTGATGCTGAGATTGCCCCTGGATATAAGGGTTAAAACTTGGGCTAAGAACCATAACAGTGTTTCAGTAAGCCGCGGTCCCTTAACATATTCTCTTAAGATAGGAGAAAAATATGTCCGACATGGAGGTACAGATAAATGGCCGACCTGGGAGATCCATCCGACAAGTGACTGGAACTATGGACTTTTATTGGCAGCAGGAGACTCAGCAGAACAATTTGAAGTTATACATCGCCCCTGGCCTGAGGATGACCAGCCTTTTAAAGCGGAAGCAGCTCCGGTTGAAATGCGGGTAAAGGCAAGGAAGATTTCTGCCTGGCAGCTGGACCATCTGGGCCTTGTGGGAAAAATCCAGCCGAGCCCGGCAAAGACAGATGAACCTGTTGAAACAGTAACCTTGATTCCTATGGGATGCGCCCGCTTGCGTATATCAGCTTTTCCCTATGTATTAGCAGATGGCACGGGACACAAATGGCATCTGCCTGTTGATAAATAGTCCAGGTCAGTTATTGTTGATGCTTATATTGGAATAATTTCAGCTTTAAGAGTTGCGGGGTTTAACAGGGCCACAGTACAGCGGTTAGTTACCCATCCTCCGGTCTCGCCTGGATTAATGACCAGGGTTTTTCCTTGCTTGCTGATTTCCGGTTTATGGGTGTGCCCGAAAATCAGAACATCATAGTTTTCGGATTTAAGATAAGAGGGATTGCGAAAATGGGTGTGGGTTACCAGAAAATTCAAGCCGGCAAAGGGAAAACAAAAAGGAGCCTCTTTTATCTTACCGAATGAAGAAATTGTATTGGATAGCCCTTTTTTCTCACCATCACAATTGCCAAAGACCGCCTTTAAAGGGCATAAAAGAGATTCAAGTTCTCTGGCGGCAAATGGAGCGACAAAGTCACCGGCATGGATGACAAGTTCGCACTCTATGTCATTAAATAACCGGACTGCAGTTTTAAGGGCTTCCCGATTGTCATGTGAATCAGACATTATCCCGATCATGTTTAGACTCCTTCTCTAACCTGAATTATTCATAAAAAATGTCGATATGTATGGTACATCTTTTTTAATCAGTATTTTACTCTGATTATTGCCGCTAGATAATTAATCATTTCGTTCACAATGAAATATCTATTTTAATCGACATTTTTTACCTTTTAGGCGAGCCGATCTTGCCGCATCTACTTTGTTGCAGCGGATTCGCGGTGAAGGACCACAGCTTCATCCCCTGCGCCTCGTATCTGCGGCAACCTCGACTCGTGAATAATCCAGGCTAAATGCTCTAATATTGTAGGAAAATAGTATTTCCTTGTCTAATCTTTATTAACAGGAGTAAACATCTCCCCTTCTTTATCTATCTATTATGGATTAAGAGAAGCTTACATGTATTGAAATCTGATTGACATTATATTTCTGTGTATTGTATTATCCAGTGCTATAAATAAAAGTTCATAAATCTTTAAGAAGGAGATGTAATGAAAAAAACTATCTATCCTGACCTATTCATAAAAAAATGGCGATGTTTCTATTATTAATTTATTTTCAGTAATATGCAAAATTTTATCAAGAATAGTTAATTTAAATCTTTTCTCGTTTTCATTTTTAATTTTAATCGCCATTTTTTTACCAAAGGCGAGTCGAGGTTGCCGTAGATGAAGAAAATGCAGGATTAGGGATTATGGGGTAGGGATTAGGGTAGAAAGACAAGGAAAATAAATAAATATGGAGTTATATATTATTTAAAATCTTACAACGAATGAAATTCTGATGTGGCTGAAGCGACATTGAAGATTTAGCCTTCTGAGAGCTCTTTTAGAGGGAACCCGGCACAGCCGGGCTTTGAGTATGTCTGACCCACGGACGGGGGGAGTTACGCAGAAGCCGAAAAAAGAGCACGAGGAATGGCGTGAAAAATCTGAACGAGCTCAAGCCACACCTGAATTTCATCTTCCTATTTACTATTTCCCCTTTACCAAGTATTATTTATTGTTAAAAGAACATCAGGAGAGAAAATATGGAAGAAAAAATCAAAGCCAAGATTATGGATTCAGGAAAAATCAAGAGAGCTTTTAACCGCATAACCAATG
>JAUVXM010000098.1 GCA_030603565.1 Candidatus Aminicenantota bacterium | reverse complement strand
ACTTACAAAGATAATGCACGTATTAAAGAAGGATTGTGTGCAATTGCAATTTTACCGGTATTCCATAATAAAAAGGCTGTTGCCTGTATTAATGTTGCTTCCCACAAATTAAATAAGATCCCCATATTTTCCCGAACCGCTCTGGAAAGAATTGCATCTCTTATTGGTGTTGTAATTATGCAAGCTAAAATGGAAGAGCAAGTACAGAAAAGCGAGCAGAAATACAGAGCTATCTTTGAGACCACTGCCAGTGCCACAGTTATAATCGAACAGGATGCGACTCTATCTCTTGTTAATTCGGAAATGGTAAAACTTTCCGGTTTTTCAAAAAAAGAAATAGAGGGCAAAAAGAAGTGGACGGATTTTGTGGTAAAGGAAGACCTTGAGAGGATGAAAAAACACCATGACTCCCGCCGGAAGGACAGGACTGACGCTCCTAGAAAATACGAATTCCGGTTCATTAACCGGGCCGGTAAAGTAAGGCATATGTTTCTGGCTGTTGACATGATTCCAGGAACCGAAAAGAGTGTGGCTTCACTTCTAGATATTACAGAACACAAAGAGGCAGACGACAAAATCAAAGACTCGCTTAAAGAAAAAGAGGTGCTGCTAAAAGAGATCCACCACCGGGTAAAAAACAACATGCAGATAGTAGTAAGCCTCTTAAGGCTTCAATCCTATGCTGCCAAGAATAAAAAAATAGAGGATATGTTTAAAGTCGCTCAGAACCGCATCCGTTCCATGGCGATCATCCATGAAAAGCTCTACAAGTATAAAGATTTTGCCAAGATCAATTTTACCCACTATATCCGGAGCCTTACCACTCATCTGATGCAGACTTACCAGATTGACCCGAGGCAAATCATCTTAAAAACAGATGTTAAGGATGTTCACCTTGATATAAATCAGGGAGTGCCTGTGGGGCTGCTGATAAATGAGCTTGTTTCAAATGCTTTAAAGCATGCCTTCCCCAAAGGCAAAAAAGGGGAGGTTATGGTTAAATTCCATACTGACAAAAAGGGCGAAAAAACACTAATCGTAAAAGATAACGGCATAGGCCATCCGGACAAAGTAGATATTAGCAAACCTGAGACCCTGGGCATGCAGCTGATAAAAGACCTGACAAAACAGATTGGAGGAAAGCTCGACCTGGATACCAAAGCCGGCACAGTATTTAAAATAACTTTTTCCTGAAGGAAAATGGGGACAGGGTACTTTTTTGTGCAGCCAAAAAAGTACCCTGTCCCCATTTTTCCCTTGGCAGTGTTGTTTTAAAGCTTTTCCTGACTTTCCTGCCTTTCCCGGTTTTATTTACCATTTACTATTTTCTGCTTTTCCTGCCTTTCCCGGTTTTATTTACCATTTACTATTTTCTGCTTTTCTTATACCCCGCAGCCTCAATCCCGGCCTCAGCCGTAATCCGCATAGGCTCTATAAGAGGCACCGGAATATCCGCATCCCTTAAAACAAGCGGCACTTCCGTACACCCTGCAATAACAGCCTTAGCCCCCCGCTCTATAAGCTTCCTCACACAGCTTAAAATCATCTCACGGGCCCCCCCCTCTGTGTAACCGGCCTTAATGCCTTTGCCTCCAAAGATAGCTTCCATAACCTCTTCCTGCGCTTTTCCCTCAGGCGCGATCAGCTCAATTCCCTCTCCCTCAAATGCATCATGAAAAAGCCGCGACTTTAAAGTGCCGGTACTTGCTACAATCCCTGCTTTTTTAAGCCCTGCCACCTTAAGCTTTGCCCATTTGACAGATTCCTCAACCAGACTCAGCAGCTTAAAATCCACCTGCTCTCTAACTTCGGGGATAAAATAGTGGGCTGTGACACAGGGCATAATAATAAAATCCGCACCCGCACCCATAAGCGTTTTTACCCCTTTTACAAGATAAGGCACAGGACTCGGCCCTTTTCCCAGCACTGCATCTGTACGCGGCGGCACGCCCGGGTCGGATAAGATAACCACCCTGATGTGGTCCTGTTCTTTTTTAACCTCTGTCTTTTTAATAAGCAGATTGTACATATATGCTGTAGCCTCAGGCCCCATTCCCCCCAAAATACCTATGGTCTTTTTCATTTTACTTCGCCTCTGCCTGTGTCCATGATCTCTTTGAGCTTATCCAGAGGCAGCGCTTCCTGAATGCGGCCGTCCCGCCCCTTTACAGTCTCTGCTTTAAAAAGCGAGTTTAAAATCGCCTCTTCTGAAGCCTCAGCCGCTGCCAGAAAAAGGGGCGACACCCGGCTGTTGCGCAGCACCTCGATTTTAAGAGTCTCTGAGTCTGACCTGGGCGGGATCCTCAGCTCCTCAGCCGTAGAAAAGGCGACAGCATAATCACCGCTGCCATTGGAATAATACCCCCCGGTACGCGCTATCCCCAAAAGCGCCCGTTTTGCCAGCCTCTTTAAGTTGCGGCTTCTTAAGGGCGCATCAGTTGCCACAACCATCATACACGATCCGTCTGTGTCGCCTTCAAGATAGCGCTTAAATGAGTATTTACCCAGCTTTACCCCCACAGCCAGGCCGTTTATCTGAAGCACTCCGCCGTGATTGGTCTGGACCAATACACCCACTGTATAGCCGCCCAGCTCCTCAGGCAGTTTGCGTGAGGCAGTCCCTATGCCGCCCTTATACCCATAGCAGGTAGTGCCTGTGCCCGCGCCTACACAACCCTCCTTTACAGGCCCGGACTCTGCTTTTTCTATAGCCTCCAGCACATGTTCTTTTTTCACATACCGGCCCCTGATATCGTTTAAATACCCGTCATTTGTCTCACCCACAACAGCGTTTACAGAGCCTACTTTTTCATTACCTTTAAGGGAGAGGATATAGTCTATAACCGCAGCCGCTGCTGTTGGGACGCTTAAGGTGTTTGTAAGAATTATGGGGGTTTCAATATTGCCCAGTTCCTCTATCTGGGTGTAACCTGTGAGTTTTCCGTACCCGTTTGCCACATACACAGCTCCCGGTACTTTTGCCTGATAGATATTGCTGCTGTGGGGGAGTACGGCTGTAACTCCTGTGCGGATGTTTTTTCCCTTGATAAGGGTAACCTGGCCTACTGTTACGCCTTTGACATCTGTTATCGCATTTAATCTGCCGGGCTGCATAACCCCTGTTTTAAGCCCGAATTCCCGTAACCGGGGTCTTGTTTCAGAAGCAGCGAATACAAGGCCTGCTATAAGAAATATAAGGGGGATGATGGCTGTGTTTTTCATTTAATTTCTCCTGTACAAATAATACAGGGTATATGTGAAATTGCAAAGGATAAATGGAAGACTGAGAAGGGAAAATAGCAGATAATAAATGAGGGCTGCCAGCCGGGTGGGGGGGTGATACTGGCTGTTAGGGGAATATAAGCAAAAGGGGGTAATAAGAGGGTCAATTCTTGCCCAGCCAGTACAACAAGAATTAAATGCAGTATAGCACAAGTAAATTTATAATGTAAGGGTTTTTTTAAAAAAAATTAAATTAATTTGACATTGCCGGGAATTTGCATTAAGTTTTCTGCTCTATGTTGGGAAAAGTCAATTTGCGCGTGATTGGGAAGATATTGCTGTGTGTTTTGCTTGCAGCGTTTGTATTTTCGCCTGTCTCTTCCGGGGATGGAGGAGGCCGGAGAGGGCAGGGTAAGGATAGCGGGGATGCGTTGCTTTATGGCAAGGATTTGTTGGCTGCGGGGGAATTCAAGCAGGCTATCGGATTTTTCGAGCAGGGGCTTGCCTTAGCGAGGAAGCTTGGGATACGGGAACAACAGCTTGCATGTTTGATGTATCTGGGCGTGCTTAATTGGAATATCGGGCAGATTGAGGAGTCAGATGTTTTATATAGGCAGGGGCTTGCCCTGGCAAAGGAGCTTGGGTTGAAGCATGAACAGGATGTATGCCGGGCTGCTGTTGATATATACCGGTTATATACTGAAGGTGTAGAGCTGCGAAATGATGGGGAATACCAGAAGGCAATTGCATGTTTTCAGGAGACTATTACTTTAGCCGAGAGAGTATTCAGCCGGGAACATAAGGTTAAATGCCTGCGGCAGTTAAGCATTGTATACTGGAGAATGTCTGACTTAGACAGCTTTTATGAGTTAATCCAACAGGGATTAAAGCTTGCCCGTACACTTAAGAACGAAAGAGAAATCTGTAACGGGCTTATCAATCTTGGTACTTATTATTCAAAATTGAATGATCATTCTAAAGCGTTAAGTGCTTATTTTCAATCATTGGAAATTGCCCGCAAACTGAATAATCAAGGATATATAGCAACAAATCTCAGTAACCTGGCAAATGTTTATCGCGATTTTGGCTCTTTCCGCAAAGCTCAAGAGTACTTTGAGGAAGCACTAAAAATAGACATGGAAGCTGAGGATGATAGATTTATAGCAATGG
This sequence comes from Candidatus Aminicenantota bacterium, assembly GCA_030603565.1. Lineage (GTDB taxonomy): Bacteria > Acidobacteriota > Aminicenantia > Aminicenantales > Aminicenantaceae > JAUVXM01. The sequence goes on along the minus strand of JAUVXM010000098.1, from coordinate 7,736 downwards.
ATTATAATAATCTTGGGTTTCTATTTCACAAAAAAGCCTTAATCAGCCAGGATGAGGCAGACTATTCTCAAGCGATTGATTATTTCAAACGTTGTTTAGACTTTAGAGAAAAAACAGGGGATAAAAAAACTACAATCCGGGTCTTAAATAATATCGGAAATTTATACCTTGATTTAGAAAAGAATCAAAAAGCTTTGCAATATTTGAAGAGAGGGCTAGCTGAAGCCGAAGGGAGTATGGATCTGGAAGCTAAAGCTATGCTTTTATCAAATACTGGCCTTGCCTATTTAAACCTTAAACATTGGCCCTTGACAGAGAAGTATTTAAAGCAGGCCATAGCCTTAGGCCAACAGATACGGGCTTATAATGTTTTATGGGAAGCCTATTTTGGCCTAGGGTGCAGTTACGAGTACAGACATAAATTTTTAGAAGCAGAGGAGTATTTCAAAAAAGCTATTGAGGTTATTGAGCAGGTTCGCCGAGGAATTATCCTAGATGTAAACAAGGCTGGATACAATCGCGATAAACTCCAAGTCTATGAACATCTTTTAGGGCTTTACTTTAGACTTTATCCTGAAAATAAGGACAGAGATCTCAGATATAAGATGTTCCTTTTAGCAGAAAAAGCTAAAGCTGGGGCTTTTCAGGATATTATGGCTGAATCAAAGGTTGGCTTCCGTGCGAAGCTGAGCCAGGAGTTAAAAGATGAAGAGAAAGGCCTTTCCAGAGAGATATCTGCTTTTATCAGAAAACTTACATATTTAGGAGAGCAGACTGAGGAAAGAAATGTAATTGAAAAAAAAATAGAGCTGGCGGAGGATAAGTATGCGGCTTTAATGGCTCGGATTCGGATTGAGAATCCTAAATTTGCAAGTCTGGCTCAGGATGAACCATGTAGTGTGATGGAAATTCAAGAGAATATTCTGGATAAAAAGAGTGCGATTATTGAATATCTGCTTGGTGAACAACAGTCTTTCATATTTATTATAACCTCATCAAAGTATGAAGTATTTCTTCTTCCTGGGCGGGAGAGGATTAGAAGGTCATTAAAGGCTTATCTTAAGGAGCTTTCTGAACTACCAAAGGGCCAATTTAAGGGTGTTTATGCAGCCCAGCGTTTATATTCGGAATTTTTTGCTCGGGCAGAGCAAGTAATACCTGATTCAGTTAAACGGGTAATCATTGCTCCGGATGGAATATTGTGTTATCTTCCTTTCGAGACTCTTATCCTTCCCTCTGATTCTGAATCGTCACAAAGAGATTTTCTGATTTATAAATATGAGATTTCCTATATCCCCTCTGCCACAGCACTTCGATTATTATTGCAAAACAATGCAGAACAAGGTCCAACTAAAAAACTATTGGCTTTTGGGGCTCCGAATTATTCGGTTGATTCCATTCCGGCCAATAAAGTCAGACATAGCCCAGACCAATTTTATAAAAAGTTATATAAAGACCAGGGTTTTAATTTTTCGCCGCTTCCATATAGTGCAGATGAAGTTATGGGAATTGCAAAAGTGTTTCCTCGAGATAATCGCAGTATTTATCTTGGAGAGTTTGCTGATGAGCGCATAGTAAAGAATACTGTAGGGCAGGATTACTCTATAATCCATTTTGCCTGCCATGGATTTCTTGATGAGCAATTCCCTTACCGGTCAGCATTAGTTCTGTCTCTTAATGATAATAAAAAGGAAGATGGGTTTTTTCAAGTGAGGGAAATATTTAACAGCAGACTTAAAGCGGAGATGGTTGTGCTTTCAGCCTGCCAAACAGGGAGAGGGGCATTGAAAGCAGGAGAAGGAATTTTGGGGCTTCCAAGGGTATTTTTCTATACTGGCGCCAGGTCTGTTGTATCTACATTGTGGAATATCGGAGATAAGCCTACTGCTCGATTTATGAAACTTTTTTATAGATGTTTGGCCAGAGGGAGTGGCAAGTCTCAAGCTCTATGTAATGCAAAACTTAAGATGATAAATTCTAACTTCAAACATCCTTTTTACTGGGCACCGTTTGTTTTAAATGGAGATTTTATAACTCCTATATTTTCGCGATAATATAGGGTTATTTTTTTACCGTAAAATCAGCAAGGGAGGACTCAATTTTTGTTCCATCAGATAAGAAAGCCGTGACCATCCAAAAATAGGATTCACCTCGACATAGACGGTTTAATAATTCCATAGGAGGAGAGGTTTTGTTTTTAATGATTTTGTTGCTTTGCCAAAGGGGATAAAGTGTTTTGTCAAATATTTCTAGTACATAATATTCCGAAGTCGGAACCTCGCTCCATCGAAATTTGATTTCCTCAGGAGTCATTTTATTTATTGGTTGCTCAAGGGTGATATAGCTATTCAACTTTCCGCGGAACTGAATTCTTTCTGAAGTTTTTAAAAGAAATGTTATAGTTAGTGAAATTAGTAGAATGGCAGGGATTAAAACGGCAGCATACTTCCATGCAGGGGGATGGGAAAAAGTATTTGGTTTTGCTGTTTCCATGGCTGTACCAAGTCTTTGGAATAATTTATTTTCCTCTCTGAAAATCCTTAGAATGAAGTCAACTTCTCTAGCACAAGAAGAGCAGCGGCTTATATGGGATGTGATTTTTTTTCTCTCTCTCCTGGATGTTTTAGCTCTAAGATATCTAAGGATAGCTTCAGGGGTTGGGCATCTATTTCTGGAAAGGAGGAGGGGGGTAGCGATAAAACTCCTAAAAAGTTTCATTACAGCTAATCGGTTAATCTTCATATTTGATGGCCTCTTTCTTTAGCCTTTTTTTTATATCTGCAAGACCACGGTATATTAAGTTTCTCGTTTTTGCTTTGCTCCAGTTCAAGATATGTGCAATTTCCTCAATTGTCATGTTTAATAGGAAAAGCCGTACTGCTTTACGGCGGGATTCCATAAGAGAATCAGCTGCTTCACTAACAACATGTTTTAAGTCTTTAACTCCGGAAATTTTCCTGGAGTAGAAACTTTTTTGTTCTGATATTCTTTTTTGTTTTTCTAAATTGATAATCCCTTCTTGTCGTCTTACGCGTCTTATTTGGTCTATTACTGTCGAGTTTACAACCTTCTTAATATAAGACGAATAATTTTGGATTTTTTTCTCATCATTTAGAATTTTCCATATTTTAATTTTCACTTCTTGGGCAATATCATATGGGTCGATGCCGTTTTTCTGAGGATTGAATTTTTGAATGTGCGCCTGGATGAATAGTGTGAATCTTTCGATTATTTCACAAAAATTTTCCCTATTTCCTTTTTTATCTGTCATTTCATTCCTATCTTATATTAACATTTTTTTAAAGTGTAATGCGTCGAAATTATTTATTAAGTATATCAAGGCTAATGGCAGCTTCTTAAAAGTCAATATATTGTCCTGATTTTTCCAAAATCCTACTAACAGTCTATCTGCCCTGTTACTCAAAGTAATAATTGACTTTTTTCCTATTAGTGCAGCTGGGTTTTCTCCATCTTCCATGTTTCATGAATCTCAGATATAGCACTAGCATATTCCGCTATGCTTTATATCTATGGTAACGTAAGCTTGTAAAAAATAGATTTGTTTTAGCATTTATATAGAGTGTTTTTGTTCCTTTATTTTCTCATTTCCTTTAAAGAATCTTGGATAAAACTGATTTTTAGTGTTTCCGGAGAAGAAATCTACTTTTACGAAATAAGGTAATCATAAGGAATATTAGCAGGCAAGCCGCACCAATATAAAATAATTGTTTGTATCGTCTGGAGAAAATAATTTGGTCTGCTTTTCCGGAAATAATAAAACCGGCCCAGTAATAAGGATGGGATAGATTGTCAGAATCGATCATTTCCAGTTTAGTTTTTCGAATGGCTCTGGCGATGGACTCTGATGATTTTAAATGAATATAAAACCTATCCATAAGTTGTGATGTGGCTTGGTCATTAACCGGCCACAAGCTCATAAGAACGGATGAAGCCCCGGCATAATAAAATGCCCGGTTAAGTCCTTCAATGCCCTCTCCTTTGATGAACTTTCCCAGGCCGGTTTCACATGCTGATAAGGTTACCAGGTCTGCATTAAGTTTTAAGTTATAGATCTCCCGGGTTTCGAGGAAGTCATTTTCTGCTGTGTTTTTATTTCTGGCAAGGGCTATGTGAGAACGGGCTGGTTTATTATTATCAATCCGGCTGTGAGTGGCAAAATGGATGATCTTATAATTTTCCAAGGATAGACTTTTAAGTGTTTCCTCAGAAGCCTTATTTCGAAGAAATACTTTACTTTTTTTAAAATGCCGGCTTATCTTCCTGATTTCAGTGCTGCTGTATTTAAGACGGGAATAGTTGAAACTGGTATTTCCCTTCTCCTTTGATCCAAAATACGGGTCACCAAAGGCCAATAGGTCCATATATCTTTTTTTCCCATTTGATTTCTTGCGCAGAATGATTTCCTGTAAAGAGGAAACTGATGAGGAATAGGCTATGTCATAGTCATTGATCAGCCAGTTTGTTTGGGAATTATGAGTGATAATGGTTTCAAAGGGAAGAAAAAGCAGGATGTCATCCGGGAAAAAGACAATGCTTTTTATCCCTTTGGTCAGACCAGGTGAGACCAGTGTTTTGTATAGGATATGGCCTTGATGAAAGTCATGGTTTTCTTTATCTGATAAGGTTTTTATATAATCTGTTACCATTGTCCGCAGGAGTTTTAAAGGCGGAAGAGGGAAGATCTTTAAATCATTCTTTGTTACTGAAAAGGCCCAGGAGTTTTTTTCACCTGCCATGTATTCAATAAAAACTGTATTTGAGTCAAGAAGCCGCGCTTGCGTTTCTTTAAGAGTGACGATCTCTGGGAAATTAAAGTTTGCATATACCGGACTGCTGGAGCGGATTTCTCGTTTTAGAGTCTCATATTCGTTTTCTTTATCTATTAATTGTTTGTGCAGATTCTTGTTACTCTCATCAGATAGGTCGGAGGCGTAAAGTTTAGCAATGATTTCTGACATGTCTTTTTCAATTTCTTTTTTTTGGTTTAAAAGCTTAAAGTCAACATTTTGGGAAATGTCGATACCGGATATTCTAAGCTGATCCAGAAAGGCTCGGGCTCTGGCCCGTTCCAGATAGTAAAAGGCCTGCCGGTCATAGGCTTTTTCCGGATGGTCCTTATGGAGAGAGACAAGCAGATTGATAAGGCTATGATAAGCTTCGATTCTTTTATTATCGCCCATAAAACCGGCCTTCTGCTCTTCTAGATTTATTTCAGAGCGGAGATTTTCGATTATCGAGATGGATTGTTTATACTTTTTTAAAGCCTCTGGAAATTTTTTCTGGGTAGTAAGAAGACGGGCATATTCCAGATAAGCTTCCCATAAAATATTATCTCCTCCGGTTGTTTGGGCTAAGTCTACCGCTTTCTGGAAAGTTTGGGTGGAAGCCTGAAAATTGCCCAGATTATAATATACTATTCCCAGATTATTAAGGATCATTCCCAAACTTTCTTTGTCCTTGATCTCTTCAGCCAGGTCGAGTCCGGATTTAAAATATTTTAGGGCCTCGTTATATTTTTTTAGGTCAGAGTTAACTGTCCCGATATTATTTAAAATTTGCAGTTCGGTTTTTTTGCTCTTTTTCTTTTTTATAAACTCCAGTGCTTTTTTAAAAGTATTTAAGGCTCTGTTCAGGTCTTCTTTTTTGCCTGTGAAAAGCCCTTTTTTTCTGTATGTTTCAGCAAGGTTATTCAGGTCCATTGCTATATATATCTCATTTTCAGATTCTTTATCTATTTCTAAAGCCTGTTGCAGGCAATCTATGGCTTTATCATGGTTTCCCAATTCTTTATAAATAATGCTAATATTATTCAGGCAGGCAGCTTGGTTATCCCGATTATTTAATTCTCTGGCGATTTTTAGTGCTTCTTCATAATGGCTTAAAGCCTTGGAATAATTTTCGGTTTTTTCAAAAAAGATGCCTAAATTAATAGAATTTAATCCTATTTCCCGTTTATGATGCAGTTCTTTTGCTATATCCAATGCTTTTTTTGCATTTAAGTGTAAATTTTCCAGGTTGTACTGGGAGTCGTAGGTTAAACTTAAGTGGCGCAGACATTTAAGCTCATGCTCTTTACTGTGGATTGAACGGGCCAGGTCAATAGCTTGCTGGAAACTGTTTATTGCTTTATTATATTCTCCTGAACTTCGGAATCCTCTTCCCTGGGAATAAAGCTTTTGGATCTTTAAAACTGCGGTGCATTTTTTTTGCAAGGGCCCAGTATTTAGTATTTCTGCAAGGTTTAAAGCTTTTTTGTATTTTGCTTCTGCTTCCTCCAGATTTCCCATGTTCCACTGTATAAGGCCTGCTTTGATTAGAGTATGGCACTGTTTTTCTCTGTCTTTAAGCTTAAATGCGATAGATAAAGCGGAATTAAAGCCATCTACAGCTTGAGAAAAATTCCCTTCTGACTGGAAAAAAATTCCCTGGGTAAAGGCCTGCAGGTACTGTTCTTTAAGAGGAGAAGTTTCTCTAGGATTATAATCAGCAGATGGAAAAATCCAAGGGCGAAAAAGAAAAAGAAAAAGCAGGCTTATAAAGCCTGCTTTTTCTATCCGGTTCACTTTTTTTTACCTGCTTTTCCAGGTATTCTGGCATATTCTACTTCATTGGTCAATAGTCCTTAAGGATAGGGGAAGGCCAGCGATTCCGCAAGTTAAATATTTTTTCACATAGTCTTCTCATATAAACAGACTATTATTCAACTAAAATCTTTTTGAGCAAATTCGCATTCGCAAAAAAGGCTTGACATTACAGCTAGTCTTATATAGCATATATGTAAGATATGAGAGGTTATCATGTATAAAAGCCAAATGACCAACCAAGAACGTGACTCCAGATCAAAACTCAAACCTATTATCAGTTACCGAGAATTTATCAATGGCTCATTATCAGTAAGAAAACTCAAATGCGGGAAACTGAATTGTAAATGCGCAAAGACAAACTATAGACACATTTGTCTTTATCTGACAAGAACTAAAAACGGCAAATTCGAGCAGCTTTTTATTCCTAAAGAGAAAGAAGAGCTCGTCCGCAGATGGGTCAATAACTACCGAAATATTCATGAGTTACTGGAAAAAATATCTTCGATTTACTGGGATAAAATAAAAAGAAAAACGGATTAAGCTATCTTCAGGCGTTTTCTTCACTATACAGATAAAGTCTATCATTTTAGCAGAAGTGTCTCTGATATTATTGACTCCCGGCAAAAACCATCCATTAATACCTCAACCATATTTTCCAGTGCCTTTATTATGATGCTTACTCAGTTGGGCAGCCTTAATGCTTTGGAACAGGATAATGGCAATAACTTCTGGAAAAAATGGCTGGGAACAGCTTTACCCAGCGCTGACTCGGTAGGAAGAGTTTATAGCCAAATACATCTGGAGTCGATCCGGTGCGTCACGAAGCGTATAGATGCCAGCCGGTGAAAATCCGGTCCGGCTAATTTGCCATTCAGCCGGAAGAGGCAGAGACAGTAGTTGCTGGTGACAGCGATGCTGAAGCTCTCTGTGCTCAGTGAGTAAGCCGTAATGAAAATGAACAGATTAGCTTCGTTAAGCCTTGCAGCTGGTCAATCTCTCGGATTGGATGAAGCCTGTTACTGTGCAGGAAGAAATGGCAAGAAGCACTGCACAGAGCTGTCGGAGTTGGAACTGGCGGCGTGCGAACAAAAGGTATGTATATGAACGTGAGAGGTCTTAACCCTAAGGGAT
>JAUVXM010000016.1 GCA_030603565.1 Candidatus Aminicenantota bacterium | reverse complement strand
TTTGCAGGAAATCAAGATTTTAACGGACTTAATTTCAAAAAGAGGCATTAAGTACCAGTAAGCTATCTTGCTTATTATGATAGATTTATATAAAATGAAAATTCAAATTATTGCCCCTCGCAATCTGCGGAATGTAGGTTTTATTAGTGTATTGATATTTTATATTATTTTTCTGCTTTATACAAAATATAATGCATGAATAAGGAAAACCAGGGCCATAAGAGCTAATCATCATTCCGTCCCGGATCGGAGTCCGGGATGGAATGATGATTAGCTCTGGTTTCCGGCTTTCGCCGGAATGACGATGCTTAAACTCGCCGGAAACCAGGATAAAGGCAGGGGGCAATTCGGTAGGATATATCTTCGGCAAAAATTATTTCCCTATTGAAACTTGAAAAGTATCAAACTCTATAATCTCTTTACGCTTAATTAAAACCTTATCTTTTGACGAAATATTATACCCTGCTTCTTCAAGCAAATCATGAAGTGTGCCGAGTTTTGTGGTCTCTTCTATAAATATTTCCAGTGCTTCTTTTAAATTTATTTTTGCTTTGTTAACGGTCTTGCCACATGAAGCAACATCTAATTCCGGACAGTAAGAAGAATACATATTCCCTTCTTTCCAAATTTGTTCACTTACTATAATATGTTTTGACAATTCCAAATCCTCTTATGTGTTTATTTGAATAATAGCATGATAGCAGAAAAAGCTCAACTGGAAAAGGGGAAACCAGAGGGTAGATCTTAAAGTTCATTGAGAATATTAAAATATTCCTCTAAAATCGAAGTTCCCCTTGCTTTTTCTTTTCCAATTTTCTATTGCATCTTTCCAATGATTTTTTGTCACCTATTTCTTTCCATAAAATCATTGCTTTCTCAAAAGCCTCCAATCTTTCATATGTTTTTGCTATTTTCTTTTTATTTTGAGGTGTGTGCCTCTTATACATCTTTAAGGCATTCTGAAAGTCCTTATTTTTATAATAGGCATCGCCTGCCGGGGAAAATCTCTCCAAGCGCTTGTAGAGCAAAGCGGCTTGACCGGCTTGACCGCCGTAGAGATAATACTCAGCAGCTTTGCTGAAATTCCCTGCTTTTTCAAAAACCTCCGCTGCTCTTTCATATTTCCCCTGTCTTGTCAGAATTTTACTGGCCCTCTGAATAAGACCATTTTCCAAAGACCAGGTAACGCCCTGATTGAAATACTTTTTTTCTCCCAGAAGAAAATAATTATAGTTGCTCTCATTTATATTAATTTTGGGGATGATTTTGTTAAACTCATCAATGTTATCAAGGAGGAAGTGCCTGAGGGCTAAGTTCTCCCAGCTCTTAGACCTTTTCAATTCGGGAATATCTCTTTTAAATTTTGCCAACGCCTCCTTGAATCTTTTTTTTTCTAAAATTTTCAAGGTGTCGAAATAATCTATAAGAAAATTATAATCTCCGCCTTTTTCCAAATAAAAAAGAGTCTTTTCCCAGATTTCACCTTCAAAATCGATTTGGCCGAGAAATGATCCCCAAATAAGCATTTCATCCGGATTTTGCTTCTCAGCAAAATAAATGTCAAAAAGTTTTACTACTCTGTTATTTCCCCAATCCAGTAAATCCGCCCAGTCAAAAATATCTGACATTTGCTTCTGTCTGCTTAAAAAAAAGTCTGCTCCAATTTCAACGATATCTTCTCTAATGCATATATCTGCGACCTGTTCATAATCTTTCACCCTCTGGCATTTATGCCAAGCTTTAAAGGCTTTCTCCCTCTCCTTCATCAGGGCATAACAGGCTCCTGCTTCAGGAAATGTGTTACTAAAAACTAAAAATAAAACAGCTGCTGCGGCATACTTTTGTTTATAGAAAAATTCCATGGCGAGTTTATATATCCAGTCATCAGCAGAGACTCTGCCGACCATTTTTTTGGCCTTTGGATAACCGTTCTTCCTGTCCTTTTCCGCATTTAAATAGCTTTTGAGCGCATTTTTGTAATCTCCGATTTTATTATAGGCATTCCCTGCCGAAAAATTATCCTTTGCGCACTTAAAATGTTTTATTGCTTCCTCATATTTTTTCAGGCGAAAATAGCACTCTGCGGTTTTCTTATGATTATTAATGACATAAAATCTAAGTAGGGCTTGAAAATATTTCCTCTTTATGAAAAGTTCCTCAGCTTCTTTTTCGAGATGTGATTTTTCTTTTAATGCTTTCAGACATTTTATTGCTTTTCCAAAGTTTCTTTGCTTCTCGTAAATTCTAAACCGTTTTTCATCCTGACCGGTTTTTTCATACAATTCCAGGAGGCGGGCTGTGTTTTTTGTCCTCTCCCACAGAGTCTCGGCTTTAAGGGTGTTTCCCCCTCTAAAATAAAGGTCAGCAGCCTTTGCATAGGATTTCCGGCGGAAATAAAGGTCGGCAGCCTTGCTAAAATCATGGGAATACTCATAATATTTCGCAGCCTCTTTGAGATTCTTAAGTTTCTTTAGATATATTTCCGCGATTTTTTTATAATCCGCAGCTTTATCAAAACACTCTACCGCCTCTTTATACTTTCTTTTTTCCAAATAGAGGCTTCCAGCCCTGTGAAATTTTCCTTCCTGTTTATAAATCTCTATGCGGCAGTTAAACAATCTGTCTTCGTTTTTCAACTTCTTCCAAAATGATAACGCTTTATTATATTCTCCAGCCTTCTCATAATTATCTGCAGCTTTCCTGTTTTCTCCAATTTTCTCAAAATTTAAAGCAGCCTTAGAATATTTTCCTGTTTTCTCATAATAATAAGCAGATGCTTTGCCTAAAAGTTTTGCATCGCCCCCGTTTTTGAAGCATTCCACAGCAGCTTTATAATATTCTCTTGCAAAGAAATAATGACCTTCTTCAATCCACTCCTCCGGGGTTGAGATAACATTCCAGATACCGTTAATAAAACTGCGGTCAGCAGTGATATAGACAGCATTCTTTAATTGTTGATTTTCCCAAATCAAAGAAGGTATTTTCCCGTCATAAATGATCAGGTCCTTCTGCGACCTTGTGATTCCTACATACAAAAGATTTATTTCATGTCTTATTGTTGCTTCATGGATTGATCTTTTGCTTATATCCAGGATTACTTTCCACACATCTTGCGAAAATTGGTCTTCACAAAATTTCCAGAGAACAACTGTATCAAACTCAAGCCCTTTAGCTTCTCTCATGGTAAATATAAGCTCTGTTGCCAGCCGTTTCTTTAATCTCCTTTTCTGGGTTTCGGTGCGCACGAGGATTGTTCTTTTTGCTCCTGCTGCATTTAATATCTCAAGCATATCATTTTCGTTTATACCTGAAACAACGGTTACGGGTCTACCTTTATACTTCCATTCTTCCTGCAATTCTTCTGACTTTATTCCTAAATATTTTTCCTTTAACCCGAGCAAAATATTGGATAACTCCACAATGCTACCTGAACTTCTGAAATTAAGAGTCAGATGTTTCAGTTCAGGAACATCAAGCCTCCTTTCATAGAAATGTCTTTTCACATCTTCCCATCTGAATCCACTCGGATTTATTGTCTGCTTTGTATCCCCTGCAAAAAAGACATTATAGGGATCTTGAACCATGTCAAACATCAGACTGATTTGGATGTCGGTGAAATCCTGAACCTCATCACAGACAAGAATATCATAGGTGTAGTCTTTGAAATCTTTCCCGGCATAAATTCTCAGGACTTCCCGGGCAAGATCAAGTTCATCCCACTTGTTTTCAGATTCAAGTTTGTTCTGATACCATTCAAATATATGATAGATCTCTTTCCGGTTAAACTTAAAATTGGGGGCTTTCTTTTTACCTAAAAGTTCATACTCAAGGAAAGACAGATATTTTTTATCAAGCGCTTCTTTCTGTTTTTTTAAAGTATTTAAGGTCCTATCAATAATCGCATAGACTCTATCCTTATAACTCGCTTCTTGCATATACCTTAAGATGTGAGCGGAAAAAGACGAAATATCCGTATTTAAGTATTTTGAGACAAATTTATCAATTGCTTTTAGGGACTCCAGCCGGGAAAATAAGATGAACTGTTTTTGAACCTGTTTGTTTAAACCTAAATTTATCTCATTATTTTTTAGGGCGTGAAGCGCTTTCTCCAATACCAAAATATTGACCTGAGGCATAGCTCCTTTTATAATCGAGCGGATCTCTTCCCAAACCAGAGCGGAATCAAATTTATTAGACAGAGGATGGGAGGCAAAAATCTTCATGAAATGATTGAAATCCACCTCTTTCTCAGGCAGAAAAATTTTCCCGCCTTTTTTTGCCATCTCCTGCTTTATCTCTTTAAAAACATAAAAATCAGGATATTCAACCTCATTCGTCCTGTCCGTTTCATTTAAAAGACCCTTGTAGAGCTCTTCAGCTAAATCTTTAAGGTATTTATTATAGGTAACAAGAATCTTCTTTTTCCGGTTTAATTGCGGCTTTAAGAGGTAATATACAGATAATGTTGTTTTTCCGCTTCCCGCAGTCCCTGAAACCATAAGCGGCAGCGCTGACTTAAGAACATCTTTTTGTTCAGGGGTTAAACAAAGGGAGAGTTCAAAATCACCCCCCGTGTGAAGCTGAATTCTTTTCCATTCAAGCTCATCGACCGGATACCACCTGCAACTGCCTGATTCATCCAGGGTTTTTTCTGTAATATGTTCCTGGGTAAAATAGGAAGATTTCAACTCCTCCAAATCAATGTCTTCCATAAGGACCTCGTCATAGCTATGAAACTTTAAGAAAGGAACACCCCCGGGAAGGATATCGCTGCTTTTTCCTGCCGATTCAGCTAAAACAACAAAACCCCAGACATAAACAACCAGAGATTTTTTGTCCGCCTCTCTGTAATTTCCCAGAGAGAAAAGTAACTTAGTTCTTTTATCGACCGTTACTTCAAAAACACATTTCGAGGAAACATTTCTTAGCTTTTTTACCCTAATCCTGCCTTCCCATATACCTGTTTCAAGATATTCAAATTTATCCCTGATTTTTCGGCGAAAACTCTTTGATTGGGCGAGGAGATATTTTTTTGCTGTTTCACTTATCAGTACGGTAGCCATGGTTAGTCTTTGCTATGATATCAGATAGAAACCTAACTTACTATCCATATTGGGGTGTTACTGCTCCTTTATGTGTTTTTATTATTTTATGCCATTTTCTGTTCATGGTCAAACGGGAAAAGCAGGATAAAACCTGTTAATAGTAAATGGTAAATGGTAAATAAAACCAGAAAAACCAGGAAAGACAGGGCCATAAGAGCTAATCGTCATTCCGTCCCGGATCGGAGTCCGGGATGACGGCCAAGTCGGAAACCAGGATAAAGGCAGTAAATAGTAAATTGTTAATGGTTAATAAAGGCAGGAAAGGCAGGGCCATAAGGGCTAATCGTCATTCCGGCGGAAGCCGGAAACCAGGGCTAATCGTCATTCCGTCCCGGATCGGAGTCCGGGATGACGGCCAAGCCGGAAACCAGGATAAAGGCAGAAAATGGTAAATGGATAAAACCTGTTAATAGTAAATAGTAAATGGTAAATAAAACCAAAAAAGGCAGGGCCATAAGAGCTAATCGTCATTCCGGCGGAAGCCGGAAACCAGGATAAAAGCTGTTAATAGGAAATGGTAAATGGGGAAAGACAGTAAAACCAGGAAAAGCAGAAAAGGCAGAAAAAGCAGGGAAGACAGTAAAGACAGGGAAATATTTAAGACGCTTGATTATCAGCCGATTTTGAAAGTTCGGGAAATTTTGAAATCATATACAATGGATAATTGAATATACGTTTTTGTTTGTTACAGCCGAATTTATTTCCGGTAAATTTTATGGCGTAAGCCGGATGATATTTTGTTATAAATGCTTGCAGGCTTTTGGCTTTGGTGTTAAACCCGGCTTTTACCTCCACCGGGATGATATTTCCGTTCAATTCGAGCACAAATTCAATTTCAGAACTTCTGCCTGACCAGGTGACGATTTCATTGAAACCGTATGTGCATAACTCCTGTAATACAAAGTTTTCAGCAAAATAACCCTTATAAGAACCATAATCATAGCGCAGAATGCTTTCCGGCTTCAGGTTAATCATAGCGCCAAGCAAGCCGATATCAAACAAGAAGAGTTTGAAGCTGTTTTCCTTTGTACAGGCCATAAGAGGTATGGACGGATGTAAATTTGTATTGACTTTTAAGGCAAGTCCTGCCTTGGTCAACCACTCTACGGGATCTGCAAGGTGCTCATAGCTTCTGTATCCTTTGGAAATGACGTCCTTGAATTTGAATTTCTTTGATTTTTTGTCCTGTGTATTTGAGAGTTGAAGAGGTATCGACCTGAATACCCGCTGAATATGACGGGAATTCGTACTCCCTGCATATTTTGAAAAATCGCTCTCATAATGAAAAATGAGCTGTTTCTGGAGTTGCCGGACTTTCCTGAATGCTTCAAGCGGCGTATCCTTATTGGCAGAGTATTGACTGATGGCTTCAGGCATCCCTCCCGTAACAAAATACCCTTTCAGCAAGTCAAAAAGACGCCTGTGATAAATATCATCGATCTTTCCACCTCTGAAATTCATTAAAAATGTCAGCGCCATTTCTTCGTCTGTTCCGGCAAGAAATTCTTCAAAATTCATGGGATACATATGAACACTTTCAACTTTTCCGATGGGAAACGGCTCATCACTATGGGCAACGCCCAGATTTGAACCGGCAGCTGCAACAGCCAGCCTACTCATATTCTCGCAGAAGTACTTTAGGGCGGTTATGGCTCTAGGAATCGCCTGTATTTCATCAAGGATTAAGATATCAGTTTCGGGGTTAATCGTATTTCCGGAAACAAAGCTCAATTTGTTGATTAACTGCTTCGGGTCTAAGGGCGAGTCATTAAAAATAGTGGTAAGATCGACTTTTGATGCTTCAAGGTCAAAATAGTGGGTGTGGCTAAAATGGTTTTTGGCAAATTTTCTAAGAACATATGTTTTCCCGACTTGTCTTGCCCCTTGTAGAAGGAGGGGTTTTCGGGGTGTTTTGTTTTTCCATTGGAGCAATTTTGATTCAATTATCCTTTTCATAATCAGAGTCCTCCTTACTAATACTTCACGGCCTTATACAAAGGCAATCTGTAATCTTTGATTACCCTTAACCTGTGAACTGTTAAAAAATATCAAATATTAAAGATAATTGCAAGGAAATAATAAATATAAATTAAGAAAATGGCTGGGAATAAATAAATGAATGGCAATATTTATGCAATGAATAAACCATTAAACCAGGAAAGGCAGGATAAAGGCAGAAAATAGTAAATGGTAAATGGTGAAAAGTAAAAGCTTAGAGGCTTATTTGCATTAAGGACGCGGATGTTAAAGAATCATTATTACATTGTTTCATTGCTACATTGCTGAAAACCCTCACCCAAAAAACAACCGGAAACCAGAGCTAATCGTCATTCCGGCGAAAGCCGGAAACCAGGATAAAGGCGGAAATTCTTAGCAATTTTTCTTGTATCCTTTTATTACTTATGCTAATATGATTCTGTAAAGATACTTTTTTGATGCTTTGTAGAATTTAATGCAGATAATTGAATTTCAAAAAAAGCTCTCAATGTACCCGGTATTTTCTCTTCAGGATGTCCAGAAGATAGCCCCAAATTTTAATCGTATTCAGCTTGAGCAGCACTAACGCTTGACAATACTAACGCCGTTTGTTAGTATCGGTTAATGATTAAGACGTTTCGGTCCAAGGATACCGAGCAGGTTTTCAAGGGTTCTTTTTCTTCCCGGTTGCCGACGAATATTCAACGGGTTTGCCTTCGCAAACTGACACAAATTCATGGAGCAGCAACCCTGGAATTCCTCCGAATCCCTCCTGCGAATAGGCTTGAGAAGATTGGAGGCAACAGAAAAGGCCAATGGAGTATCCGAATTAACGACCAGTGGCGAATCTGCTTCATATGGAAAGATGGGCACGCCTATAACGTCGAAATTGTTGACTACCACTAAAGGAGAGAAACCATGAAAAAAGATATGCCCCCAATCCATCCTGGTGAAATTCTGATGGAAGATTTTCTGAAACCTATGGGGATTACACGATATAGACTCGCAAAATCCATAAGTGTCTCCCAGCGGCGCATCGGCGAAATCATCTCGGGGAAACGTTCGATCACAGCTGATACGGCCTTGAGATTGGCCCGTTTTTTTGGCACGGACGCCCAAAGCTGGATGAATTTGCAAACTCATTATGATCTTGCTGTGACTGAAGAATCAATTTCAGATCGGCTGGATAGGGAAGTTATCGACACGTGTAGTCGTCATAGCCTTGCATCTAATCCGTAATTCCAGGGCTATAAGGGCTAATCGTCATTCCGTCCCGGATCGGAGTCCGGGATGACGGCCAAGCCGGAAACCAGGGAATTAAGGAAATGCAGGAAAAGCAGATAAAAATTAGTGTTGTTATGCCGGCTTTTAATGAGGAGCGGTTTATTTTGCCGGCGATTGAGAGTTTAAAGGATGATTATTTTCGGGACAATTGCGAGCTTATTGTCGTAGATGGGATGAGTGAGGATAAAACTCAGGAGATTGTAAAGTCTTTTATGGACAAGGGGGTTCGGGTAAAGCTTTTAGAAAATCCCGGCAGATCCCAGGCTTATGGTATGAATTTAGGTATAGCTGAGGCGAAGGGAGAGATTATCCTGAGGGCTGATGCTCATTGTCTATATCCCCAGGGATATATTAAGCAGTGTATAAAGATGCTGGAGGATACAGGGGCTGCTAATGTGGGGGGCATGATGTTTCCTCAGGGAGAAGATGAGGGGCAGAAGGTAATTGCTATGGCTTTAAGTCATCCTGTGGGTGTAGGGGATGCCAGGTGGCATCTGGGTAAATATAAAGGATTTGTAGATACTGTGTATCTGGGAGCTTTTCGGAAAAGTCTATTTGATGAAGTCGGGCTTTATGATCCAAAAGCTGTGCCGAATGAGGATGCAGAGCTTAATTTAAGAATTTCAAAAGCAGGTAAAAAAATATATATAGACGGCTCGCTTAAAGTAGAATACTTCCCGAGAGAAAGCTTTAAAAAGCTTGCCATGCAGTATTTCAGGTATGGAAAAGGGCGGGCATATACGACTTTAAAGCATAAGGCTATGACTTCGTGGAGGCAGGCTGCGCCGGTGGCTCTGGTTGTAGGTCTTGGGCTTTCTGGGGGGCTTGGTTTTTGGCTGACTTTTTTTTGGGGAGTGCCGCTTGCTTATCTGTTGGTTCTGGGGGGGATAGCTTTAAAAGCAGGAAAAGCAGGAGAGACAGAGAAAACAGGAAAAGCAGGAGAGGTGGTTCCTGTAAAGCGGAGGCTTATGGTGGCTGGGGCTTGGGCTGTTATGCATGTGTGCTGGGGAGTTGGATTTCTGGCTTACTTTGTTAGCCGGAAAAGTAGCAAAGGTTGAGTAAAAGTAGAAAAAAATATAAAATCAGGAAGAGATGAATGAGGCTATAGGTTTTCCATGGGGGAGGGTGCTGGCTTACTTTCTCTGGATTTTTGGGTTGGCTGTTGTTTTGGCAACGTTTAGTTATCATGAATTTTTAATTCATCTGAAAAAAACAAGTTGGAAAGAGATTTTTTCCGGCAGCTCTTTTTTAAAACCTGTTCATATTGGCGGGATTTTAATCCTTGCAGGGATCAGCGGCTCTCTCCATGATCCTATGATAGCTGGTGTTTTTGGAGTAACAGCGTTTTTAGTAGCTTTGTGGTATGCAAAATTGGATAGAGTGTGGGTGAAGCTTAAGAAGAAGAGGATAGAGAAGAAGTTATTTAAATAATTGGAAGGTGCATTGTTACATTGCTACATTGTTAAGAAATTAAGGACCGTCCCCGACGGAGATCATGTCCATAAAAAATATTCTTAAGAAGAAGTGGGTTCGGGTTGTTTTTAGTTTTCTTGTTACTGGAGTAGCGCTGTGGCTTTGTTTCAGGAAGATAGACTGGGGGGTTTTGAGAATGTCTCTTTCCCGGGTTCATTTTTTTTGGGTTGTTGTTGCGCTTTTTAATGTGGTTTTGTCTGTATTTGCATTGGGGGTGAGGTGGCAGATTCTTTTAAAGCCTGAGGCAAAGATTTCTTTGGGTCGTCTTTTTCGCTTTAATATTATTTCTCAGTATACAAATATTGTTTTCCCAGCTCGATTTGGAGAGATAGTGCGGGCATATCTTGTTTCCAAACACTATAAAGTTCCGGCAGGTTATGCAATGGGTACGGTTTTTATTGAGAAGTTTTTTGATTTTTTTGTGTTTTTGTCTTTCTGGATATTTATTCCCACTGTATTTGCTATTGAACAGCAGATAAAGGGGCATTTGGCTGCTCTTTTTCTTTGTGTTCTGACAGTTGTTTTTATGATTTTTATTATTCTTAAACCTGAGATGTTCCTCAGGCTGTTACGGAAGATATCCGGGTTGTTTCCGAAAAAATATCGAGAAAAAGTTTTGGATTTTTTTGAGTCAGGGACTGAATCTTTTCAGTTGCTAAAAAGCTCTAAAGTTTTTGCTTTGGTGCTGGTGCTGTCTCTGGGATTTGTAGGTGCTCAGGCTTTGACAAATTTTTTTATGTTTAAAGCTTTTAACATTGAGCTTTCCTTCTGGGTAGGATTGGTAGTCCTGCTTGCTATTCAGGTGGGTAACATCCCGCCTTCGGTTCCTGGGAAGATTGGGATATTTGAGTATGTTGTGGTTTTGGCGCTTTCAATATTTGGGATTTCAAAAGGGCTGGCATTGAGTTATGCTATTATGTTGCATCTTGTGGCTTTTTTGCCGAAGCTTTTGTTAGGGCAGGTTTATCTATTAAAACAAGGAAACAAAAAGCAAGAAAACTAAAACGTTTAAAATGATATTTTACACTGAGGACACGGATGGACGCGGATAAGAAGGCGCTTTTCTTTTTTGGCTTGCATCCAAAAAACAAAAAGCTCTTTCCAGTTTGTGCTGGAGCACGAAGGTAAACCTTTAAACCAGGAAAGACAGGATAAAGACAGAAAATGGTAAATAGATAAAACCTGTTAATAGTAAATGGTAAATGGTAAATAGATAAAACCTGTTAATAGTAAATGGTAAATGGTAAATAGATAAAACCTGTTAATAGTAAATGGTAAATGGATAAAACCTGTTAATAGTAAATAGTAAATGGATAAAACCTGTTAATAGTAAATAGTAAATGGTAAATAGATAAAACCTGTTAATAGTAAATAGTAAATGGTAAATAAAACCAGGAAAACCAGGACCATAAGAGCTAATCGTCATTCCGGCGAGTTTAAGCATCGTCATTCCGTCCCGGATCGGAGTCCGGGATGACGGCCAAGCCGGAAACCAGGGAAAGCAGGGAAAGAAGGAAAAGCATGAAAGCATTGATGGATTTTGGGCTTGCTTTTTTGCTGCTGCTAGGAAGTCTGGTTATATGGCCGTTTATTGCTTTGGCCATTAAAATGGATTCCAAGGGGCAGGTGTTTTTTACCCAGGAAAGAGTAGGTAAAAATGGGAAGATTTTCAAGCTTATCAAATTTAGGTCTATGATAGAAGATGCGGAAAAGGAAGGTCCGGTTTGGCCGCATGAGAATGACATAAGGATTACTCCAGTGGGAAAAATTTTGCGCCTGTTTCATCTGGATGAACTGCCTCAGCTTATCAATATTATCCGGGGTGAGATGAGTCTGGTAGGTCCGCGGCCGGAAAGGCCTGAATTTGAGAAAGAGTTAAGAAAAACGATCCCTTTGTTTAAACTTCGTAATAGGGTGAAGCCGGGCATTACAGGTTGGGCTCAGGTTAATTATCCCCATGTGGCTTCCCTAGAGGATTCTGATAAAAAATTGGAATATGACCTATATTATATTAAGCATCGGAGTTTGTGGTTTGATCTTAAGATATTGGCTAAGACAATTACCATAGGAAAAGCAGAAAAATTAAAACCATGAAGGCTTATTTTACACGGAGGACGCGGATGGACGCGGATAAGAAGGCGCTTTTTCTTTTTTGGCTTGCATCCAAAAAACAAAAAGCTCTTTCCAGTTTGTGCTGGAGCACAAAGGTAAACCTTTAAACCAGGAAAGACAGAAAAGGCAGGAAAACCAAGGCTATAAGAGCTAATCGTCATTCCGTCCCGGATCGGAGTCCGGGATGACGGCCAAGCCGGAAACCAGGATAAAGACAGAAAATAGTAAATAGTAAATGGATAAAACCTGTTAATAGAAAATAGTAAATGGTAAATAAAACCAGGAAAGACAGTAAAGGCAGGAAAGCAGGATGAAGATTTGGAAAGTTGGGGTATTTTTTGCTGCTGTGGGGGTTTTGTTTAATTTTATTATTCCTCCTTTTCAGAATCCGGATGAGCCTCAGCATTTTGGGGCTGTTCTTATCCAGGCAAGGGGAGAGGGACAGAGAGAAGTTGTGGAGCAGGAAATTATCCGGTTTATGGATGAGCACCACTGGTGGAAGCTTTTGGGTATGGGTAGGCCTAAGGATCTGCCTGATAAGATATCCGATATCCGCTTTATCATGGATTATGGCCCCTCCTCTGATTTTAGAGATAGATTGAATAGAATTTTCCTCTATCATTTTATTATGGGGAATGTGGTCAGGGTTTTATTCAGGGATGATATTGTCTTTGCCTATTATTTGTGCCGCCTGGTATCTTTTTTGTTTATTTTTGGGGCTGTCTTTCTCACCGCAGTTTCATTAAGGAAAATTGCCGGAAAGTATGAGGAGCTTTTTTCCTGGGGTTTGCTTTTTATGCTTTTTTTACCACAGTTTCTGGTAAATATTGTCTCTGTAAATGCCGATTGTATGGCAATATTTTTAAGTGCTGTCTTTTTTTATGCAGTGGTTTCTCTGATAAAAGGAGAGGTTAATGTAATTTATTTTATACTCATTTATGCTTCTGCACTTGCTGGTTTTATGACTGACAGGTCAACTTTTCTGCTTCTCCCGCTTAGTCTAATAGTTCCGTTTTTCCTTATCCAGGGGGAAAAATATAAAAACTTAATTGTGTATAGTATTACTTTTTTCATGGCTGTTCTTATGCTTTCTACTCTTTTTGTCATACTTTTTCCTCTTCAGGCTGATAGCAGTATCGGACTTTTTACAAAAAGCTTTGCTGAGATAGGCGAGGCGCTTCCCGGGCTGCTTGCTTTTGATTCCCAGAGCACAGGATTTATTAATCTGCTGTGTGATAGTTTTTTAATAAAATTCGGTTGGGCAAGTTTTGGGACTGGTATAGCTGTATATTTTATCTGGAGAGTTTTAATTTTTGTGACAATAATTGGGGTAGGGGTGTATTTTGTAAAATATATCTTAGCAAAGATTAAAAGGAAGCGGAGAGAAATTGAAAATGCTTTTTATTTAAAAATCAGCGGATTTTTTCTTTTGGCCATAATTTTTCAACTATTGGCAGTATGGACTTATTACGGAAGTCATGGTATGGGGGCACAGGGACGGCATTTTTTTCCGCTTATTCTGCCGATTGCCTATTTGTTTACCCTGGGGCTTAAGACTTTTGGGGATCTTATTCGCAAAGGGGCAGGGAAAAAAGCTGTGGCAGTGTTTGTGCTGGTTGAGTTTGTTTTTTTCAATTACTGTATCTGGAATTATATGGTGCCGGTATTTCATCTGATCATAAAATCACCGCATGCAGGGGTTTGAAATGATGATTCTATTTTTGGAGGTTGAGTATGAGCATTGATGCTCTTCATGTTGAAATTGAAGCAACTAATCTTTGCAACACTAAATGTTTACATTGTCCTCATAAAGCGATTAGTCGTGTTTCTGGAAAAATGGATTTGCCTACTTTTCAGGTTATTGCTGATAAGATTAAAAACAAAAAAGCTGATTTTTCTATTGAATTTTCAGGTATGGGGGAGCCTTTGCTTAACCCTTTGATTTATGATTTTATCAAATATGTATCTAATCAAGGGGAAACCTCTCTTACAACAAATGGAGCAGCACTGACACCAAAAAATACACAACGTCTTATTAATTCTGGCTTAAAGCGGTTGACTATTAGTTTTAATGGCGCAGATAAAGCCGTTTATGAGAATATGATGGGAGGGCTAAGCTTTGAGAAAGCTGAAAAAAATCTTCAAAATGCGGTTGATATGAGTAAGGGTTCCAGTACAGAAGTTTGCGCAAATGTATGTGTAACAAAACAAACCCAGAATCATTTTGCAGAGATAATTAACTATTTAAGAGAAGAAGGAATAAAAACGATCTATCTTGCTATGTGTCATAATCGCGGCGGTTTTCTCAAGGGAGATGTTGTTTGTTCAACACCCATGCCGCCTTCTGATGCTTATAGATGCGATATTTTTAAAAGCACAATGTTTATCTCCTGGACTGGAGAGGTTTTATCATGTTGTCATGACCTTGATGGAGATAATGTCATGGGGAATCTTTTAGATGAAGAGATTGAAACAATTCTATCAAGAAAAACAAATATTGTTAATAAGGGAGTTAAATTCGATATTTGTAGGGAATGTAATGATCTGCAGCGTTTTATGAAGGATAGAACGCCGGATGGCCGCCCTCTTTTTGATTGGATATATAGCTTATTTGTTGATGAGGACAAACCCAATTTTGCTGAGGATTCTTCGCTTTCTAAGTGGATATATTCTCTTTATGTTAAAGAAGAGAAAGCAGAAAAATTTACCAAAACGCTTGCTGTACAGCTCTTAAAAAAAGAACAGACTGTCCATTTCCTCAATACTCAGGTTCAGGAAAAAGATCAAGCTGTTAAGACACTAAATAAAGTTTACGCAAAGGAAATTGGGAAACAGAAAGCTAAATTGGAGGAATCTGAAAGAGAAAGAGAAGCACAAATATTGGTTTTGCAAGGGATATACAACAGCCACAGCTGGTATTTAATAAAGATTATAAAAGGCGTAAAAGGATTTTTTCAGAAAATGTTAAAATCCTTTAATAGAACAAAAAAGTAAATATCTTTATAATCAATCTTGAAATCAAGTGGTGGATTAGATTATAAATAAGGGAAGATGAAAAAACAATTTTCTGAAATAATTCAATATAAGGGCCTGTTGCGGAATTTAGTTGCGAATGAATTAAAGCTACGCTATCGCAATTCTGTACTTGGTTTTTTATGGACCATCCTTAATCCGCTATTTTTTCTTTTGATTCTGGCACTGGTATTCTCTCAGATTATGAAGTTTCAGATTGAAAATTATCACATATTTATTCTTTCCGGACTTACTGCCTGGTTGATGATCCAGCAGACTGTAGTGGTTGCTACTGCTTCTATTGTAAATAATCAGGACTTGATAAAAAAAGTCTATATTCCGAAAATTCTTTTTCCTTTATCCAGTGTGCTGGCCCGTTATGTAGACCATTTGATCTTAACAGGTGTTCTAATTGGGTTTATGATTGCCTTTCACGTGCCTTTAACCTGGAATCTTCTTTTTTTACCTGTGGTGATATTTTTTCATTTTCTGTTTTCTTTGGGATTTTCGCTTATTGCGGCTGTATTTTATATAAAAGTAAGGGATGTTCAGCATATTATTGCAATTATTTTCCAGGCTTTTTTTTACCTTACCCCAATTATCTATACAGTTAATATTTTCCCACAGCAATATCAAAAGTTTTTCCTGTTAAATCCTTTTTATTATTTCATCCATAGCTTCCGTTTCCCGGTGTATTATGCCCAGTTTCCTCCCTGGTGGATTCTTCTACGAGTGCTGGTTATAACTGTTTTTACTTTAGGGGCGGGTATGTTTATTTTTTTTAAAAATGAAAAATATTTTGTTTTTCATTTATCCTAAAAATTATTATGGCAAATTCAAAATATTCGATAAAAGTAGATGAAGTGGGAGTCAAGTTTTTTCTTTCACGGCAAGAAAAAAAGAAAAAAAAAGAGTTTTGGGCTCTTAAAGATGTAAGCTTTGCCGCCAAACACGGAGAGATCTTTGGGGTTATTGGTGGCAATGGAGCCGGCAAAAGTACACTGTTAAAAATAATTGCAGGTATTTTCCCAGTTTCTCAAGGAAATGTTTATGTAAAGGGGAATATTGCTCCTCTGATAGAATTAGGGGCGGCCATAAACCCTGAGCTTACTGGAGCTGAAAATATTTTTCTGACTGGCTCTATTTATAAAGTCCCAAGATCTGAAATAATGGAGAAATTTGAAAATATAATTGAATTTTCGGAGCTTAGGAAATTTATTAACGTTCCTGTAAAAAACTATTCGTCAGGTATGTTTATCCGCTTAGCTTTTTCAAGCATTATCTTTTTTAAGCCAGATATTATTCTTATCGATGAGGTCTTTGCAGTAGGAGATGAAGTATTTCAGAAAAAAAGTTTTGAAAAGATCCTTTCTTTTCAAAGGGAAGGCGCAACCATTCTTTTGGTAACTCACGATGCAGCACTTATCAATCGGATCTGTGACCGAGTCCTAGTTTTAAACAGAGGAAAGGAAGTTTATTTAGGAGAAGCGGAAGAGGCGGTTGATTTTTATCATAAGATGATAAAAAGTGGAGAAGAGATGCTTTAATGTTAATCTAGGATTTCAATGAAATTTATTAAGGCAAATGAAAGGTTTGAAAGAAGTAGGAACTTCAGGTTGATATCTGAAAAAAAAACACCTTTTTTTGTCTATAAAACAGGCAAGCGGGTTTTGACTGATAAATGGGGGAAAGCTATTTGGGAAAGTCTGCCTGGTACAAAGAGCGAAATATTTGAAAAGATAAAATCCCAAGCTGATTTATCGGAAAGATTGGTAGATGAATATCTCTATATATTTTTGTGTGCAGGAATTATCCGGACTGATATTAAAGAGGAGCCGGCCCAAAAAAGCAAAAAGGATTCATCTGAAAAAAATTGTGATCTTATCTCTGTAATTGTTGTTACTTATAATGGCGAAAACTATATTGGGAGATGCTTCGCATCGATAAGACAACAAACCTATAAGAATTTAGAGATCATTGCAGTTGATAATGCTTCAAAAGACAATACGGTTAAACTGCTTAAAAAACATTTTCCTGATGTGCGGATTCTTGCTCAGAAAAAGAACCGCCATTATGCCGGTGGGATAAACCGGGGGATAAAAGAAGCGAAGGGCAAATATGTCTTTATCCTCAATCAAGACACAGAGCTTGTGCCGGATTGCATAGAGCATCTTTATCGCAAAGTTGGAAGTGATGGGAAAATTGGCGCGGTTTCACCGATGCTGAAATTTTCCCGGCTGCCTGGTTTTATAAATGGAATTGGTAATCAGATAAATAACCAGGGATGGGGGACTGATAATTTTATTTATTGTGTGGATATAGGCCAGTTTGAAGCTCTAAAGGAGATTCCTTCGGCTTGTTTTGGGGCGGTTATGCTCTCGATGGAAGCAATAGAGGAAGTTGGTCTTGTAGATGAAGGGTATAAAAGCTTTTATGAAGATGCAGACTGGAGCTTTAGGTGCTGGCTGCGGGGCTGGAAAGTAGTCCCGGAAGCAAAGGCTATTGTATATCATGATTTCGGGGGGTCTTATCTGGAAAAGCAGAAATTGGCTTTTGTTGTTCGTAACCGCCTGCGACTTGTGCTTAAAATTTTTAAGGGACGGGTAATGTTGGGGTTTTTAAAAAATTATATGAGAGAGGATATAAGGAATTATCTTTCCCTTATGAAAAAATGGCAGCTTGGAAAGGCCTTTTCCTATACAAGAGCATATT
The DNA here is from genome assembly GCA_030603565.1 of Candidatus Aminicenantota bacterium. Taxonomy (GTDB): domain Bacteria; phylum Acidobacteriota; class Aminicenantia; order Aminicenantales; family Aminicenantaceae; genus JAUVXM01. Next base: position 20,614 of record JAUVXM010000016.1, on the reverse strand, counting down.
TTTCTCTGGGGCTAAGTTTTCCTGCTATTTTGATTAAAAGGCTTGCTTTTATGCGAATAAAAAAGAAAAATATAAGGGAGAGGGATGTGATAGAGAAAAATCCTGCTTTTTACTGCTGTCTGCAGGCAGAGCTGGAAATGCCACAGATTGATGTTGCTACGATAAGGAGGTATTATCGTCGTTATTTGATTTAATTCATGGTTATTTACAGGCTACGCCTGTGTAATTAATAGTAATTAATGGGCTAGCGCCCATGTAATTAGCGGACTTTAGTCCGCTAATTAGCATTACTTACTTTCCGATATTTTTCTTAAAGAGTTTATAAAATTGTTCAGTTTTATCCCTAATATTTTTAAATTGTTTGTCATACCCTGAAATTCTTTATCATTAATAAAATTTCTTTCATGGAGCAAGCTTATCCAGTGCTTAGCTTCCCATAGTGATCCCCTAGAGTTGTAGTAAAATTTTATAGAATCTTTATAATGATACCGGCCAAATCCTTCGGCAATATTTGCCCCAATAGAATCTATTGAATTAAGGAATTGCTTTCCAATAGTAAATTTAAACTCAAGTTTCATTCTTTTATATATTACCCAAGCATGTTCGCTTAATGATTTTGAAATCTTGTATACTTCTAGCTTTTCAAGATACATAGGATACCCCTTTAATAAATAACGGTTGACTTTTGTTTAAATTCTCACAAAATAATAGATAGGGTTAATACACATGTTATTTTTGAGTTGACGCTTGTGTTGTAAGTAGTTATTAATGGGCTAGCGCCCACGTAATTTACGAGCTAATGCTCGTTTAATTACTATGGAATTACGCGGACTTTAGTCCGCTAATTACCATTAATAACATTGCTCTGGAGAAACCAGGATGAAGAAAATAATAAATATCTTATTGTGTGCTTCTATTATTACTATTTCCACAGCATCCTTATCTGCAGAGGAGCTGCCGGTTCCTACTTATGATAATGCGCTCATTGTAAGCATTGAACATTCTATAACCGATTTAGAGGAAGTCGATTATATTAAAAATTATTTCCCATTAGGCCTTTATACCTGGCTGGCTTTTTCCCACACCCATATCGATCCTGTTCTGGACTGGCATGCCGGCTGGGGAAATGCGGATAATGGCATTCAGGATTTTAAAGATAAAATAGAACTATATATCCATAATGCCAAAGAAAAAGATGTCAGGCTGCATATTGTCCTCTGTGCCGGTCTTTCCCGGGGATTGTCGATCTATCGTGAAGCCAAAGATGAAGATATCCGCAACTGCCAATGGTACAATGATAATAAGCTGGCTGCGAATGATCAGATAAGTGAGTCTGATCCTCTGGATAAGTATGTATTCGGTACTTTATCACGTTATGCCCGAAAAATGCAGCACAATCTCAGAGCTAAATCCAGGGCTGCTTTAGCTTTTCTAAAACTAAAAATGGACCAGGAACCTGAAATTTTTGCTGCTCTAAGTGGTTGGGGGGAAGCAGAGCTTAATTTTAACCGCATAATACACAGCCAAAGCCTCCAGGATTATTTTTGTGATTATTCTCCTTTTGCTGTCCTTGAATTTCGCGACTGGACCTGCCATGAGGGTCTTTATAATGACGTTTCCGGACAATATAAAGGCCAGGGTTATTCTGAAGGTGGAGGCAAATATCAGGGTTTATCCGGGCTTTTGGCGTTTAATCAGGATTTTGGTACTTCATTTACCTTATGGGACCTTAAATATTTCAATTGGAGCCTGGATGATGATTATGATACTAACCCTAAAGACCAGGAAAATGATGATCCTCACCGGATTCCCTTGTCTGAATATAATCACGGCAGTATGAAGCCTGCTTCAGGACCTAATTTTACAGCAGGGGGATTTGACCCCCCTCGAACTATGGAGCCTGGAAATAAATTCTGGGACCTCTGGAACCTATTCCGGGAAACCATGGTCCATAATTATGTAAAGGATGTAGCCCGCTGGGCGGCTGCAGCAGGAATTCCGGATGATAGATGGTATTCCCATCAGATTGCAGGAGATTACCTGTTCGGCACTAGTCCTGATTCGCAGGATAAAAATCCACGTTATCATTCTTCAGCTTCTCCTCTCTGGACAGCTGATATTCCCCCTTTAGGCTCTCCCGGGGCAACTTTGTATGACATAAAATTCCCGGATAGGTTTGCCCGCAGCACAAAACACGGGCTGGAGGCTCTTTCTTCTTTATCTTCAAACTGGGCTATTATGGAATATGATGCTGAGACCTATCCTACAGGTTTTAATGTGAGTGAAAGCAGTGTTGAGGATATCCTTGCTCAATATTTGAACACTTACAGCTTTGGCCCCCATATTATCAATTTCTGGAGGTGGAAGGATTCATCCGGAGAGCATCAGATCAAGGGAATGAATAAACAGCAGGCTCTAATCAGGTTTGTAAGGCAGGTTAGAGATATAGCCTGCAGACCTGATTTAAATACTGTCTTTGATCCGCCTCAAGTGGTTGAATTTTCAGGCGTTCATAATGAAAGCTCGGGAAAAAACATCCTCTCTATCAGCGGTAGGATTTGGAAAAATCAAAATTGGGAGTGGAAGGAGTGGGGTGATTTTTCCCGTTTTGAAATCTACCGGGGAGAATCACCGGATTTTGCTGCTGATGAAGCCCATCTTTTAGCCGGTATAGAGGATTACGAGTATGATGATAATACAGCTAAAAATTGGAAGGTATATTATTACAAAATACGGGCGGTCAACTCCCAGGGGACCGGAGGACAACTTTCCCGGGAGATCCAACTGCCGGAAGGAGTGAGTTACCTCCTTTCCCTTAAAGCTGGGCAAGGAGGGACCACTAAGCCTGTGCCCGGGATATATGATTATTATGCCGGTTATAAAGTTAATGTAGAGGCGGTTGCTGAGGTAGGGTTTTTTTTTTCAGAATGGAGTGGTGATGTTTCAGGGGGGGCTAACCCCATGTCTGTTTTAATGGACAAAGATAAAAGCATTACCGCCCATTTTTCTGAGATTGAAATCCAGCCACCCATAAATTTTAAGGGTCAGATAGAGGTTAACCGTGCCTGGATTATAATCGAATATGTTCACAGGCTGACCTGGGAGGCTGACCCCAGGAACATTAATGTGGAACAATACAGGATTTATGAAGTTCAAGATAGTACGCAAGTGCTTATAGCAGAACTTGATTCAGCGATTTTTGAGTACATGCGCCGTGATGCTGAAAAAAACCGTGATTATACCTATGAAATCAGGGCAGTAGATATGTATGGTAATGAGAGCCTTCCTGGGGTGATAACCGTAAACGATTAAGGGGTGAGAAACTTTCATCCCATAATTCATCTGAAAAGGTTATTTACAGATAATAATATTTACTTATTATAAAGAAGAGGTTATAGTAATATGATTAATAAGGTGAGGAAAATGGCGTTAAGAAAATATTGTTTATTTTTGTGCCTGGGTTTAGTTCTTATTTTTGTTTCCACTTCTTTTTCGGAGGAATTACCTAGGCCTACTTATGATAATTCGCTTATTTTTGCGATGACTTATGGCTTAAATTCAAGTGCTTCAGAAATAAATATTATTAAAAACCAGTTTGGAAATGGAATATATGCTCCCCTTTATTTTACACATTTTGTGATGATAGAAATGGATTGGTCTACTTTACCTGCAAATGCAGATGCTGGGATACAGTCTTTTAAAAATCAAGTTGAGAACCTGATAGCAAAAGCGAAAGAGTATGAGGTAGGGCTTCATATTATTATCAATTATGGGTTATCAAGAAATGTCAATACATACAAAGAGGCTAAGGAAGAAGATATCCGAAATGGGCAGTGGTATAACGATAATAATCTGGCTGCTGCAAATCAATTATCAGGAGTTATGAATGATAAGGTCTTTGGCACTTTTTCTCGATATGCCCGAAAACTTAGGGAGTTTCATGAAGCAAAGATTCAGGCAATGTTTGATTTTTTAAAACAAAAACAGGATGATAACCCGGATTTGGCAATAGTCGTCAGCGGTCCTGGCGAAGCAGAGTTAAATTTTTGGCGAATAGATGATGCTAATTTTTTGCAAACCGATTTTTGTGATTATTCTTCTTTTGCTGTTCTTGAATTCAGGGATTGGATTAGGCATGCGGGAATGTATGCCGCTGGTTGTAAATATGAAGGCGAAGGATACGCAAATGGAGGGGCAAGGTATCAGGGAGCAAATGGTTTGCAAAATTTTAATTCTGATTTTGGGACTAATTTTTCAAATTGGGCTTTAAAGTATTATAACTGGAGCTTACAGGATTCTTTTGAGGGCAATGCGATTCCTTTTGCAAATTATTCTTTTGATGGGCAAATGCCTAATGGAGGGGCTTATTACATTGGAGGAGGTTTTGATCCTCCGAGAGAAATGAAGCAAAAAGGAGAAGATGTTTTTTGGGATCTCTGGCATAGTTTCCGGGAATTACTGGTAGCTCATTATGTAAAGGATATGGCATCTATCGGCAGGGATAGCGGATTTCCTAAAAACCAGTATTATACCCATCAGATCCCAGCTGACCATCTTTTTGGCACACGACCTGATGATCCTCTTATTCCCTTCTTAAATCCCCGCTATTACACATCAGCTTCACCGATGTGGACGGCAGACGCTTTTTCCGATATTGGCATGGCAATTACTCTATATGACCTAAAAATCAATGCAAACCTTTTCTTTAGGACTTCCCGTTATGCAGATCAGAATATAAAAAATATGAGTTCGAACTGGGCGGCGCTTGAATATAATCCGGAAGTACATGCTGGGACAGGGATTCCCATGAGTTCTGTTCAGGATATTTATGATCGGATGATTCGCCTTTATGAAAATGATGCCCACATGATAAGTTTTTTTTATTGGATGGGAAATGAAGAGTGGCAGTACAAAGGTACAAACAGGGAACTTGCTGCGGTTCAGTTTTTAAATGCGATTAAGGATTGCGCGAGACAGTCTTTAGGTGTTGTATTTACACCACCGGTTGTCAATGGTTTTACGGGAGCTTTCAACGGGATATCCGGCGAAATTGATTTAGACTGGAGTGATAAGATCTGGTCTGATTTGAACCATAAGTGGAGCCATTGGGATGATTTTAAGGAGTTTGTTATTTTCCGTGGCTATTCCTCTGATTTTGCATGTAATCCATCCTCTGAAATTGGGAGAGTTGCAGATATTTCTTATTCTGATGCTGGATTTGATACGGGTCGTATCGTTTACTATAAAATTGCTGCTGTTAATATTAACGGTTATGTTGGAAGTGAAGTTTCTTCAGGACCGATTAATCCTTCGGCAATTCCTGTAGGCATACTTAATGTTTCAAGGGCATCTTTTATTTTTGCTGCTAATCCTGGGGGTGATGTTACATCTTCTCAACAATTTATGGTCTTGAATGAAGGTACAGCGGATATGACATGGACTGCAGTCAGGAATGCATCCTGGCTTGAATGCAGCCCTGTTTTCGGAACCAATGCTCAAGTAGTGAGCATAATTGTTAATCCTTCAGGATTATCACAAGGGATTTATTATGGTTCTATAATCGTATCGTCTGCTAATGCTTTAAATTCTCCTCAATTTGTCAATGTGACTTTAAAGGTTTTAACTTCCAGTCAGACTCAGCCGCCGATTGGGTACTGGGATACACCTGTTGACGGCACTACGCAGGTGAGAGGCCAGATACCTGTGACAGGTTGGGCCTTGGATGACATTGAAGTAGACCGTGTTGAGATATGGCGGAGAGCAGAGCCTGAAGATCCTCCTGAGGCAATAAATCCGGAAGGGCTGGTGCCGGTGGGCACAGCGCTTTTTGTAGAGGGAGCGAGACCGAATTTAGAAACAGATCCTCCCTATAACCAGTATCCCTTCAATTACAAAGGTGGCTGGGGGTATATGTTGCTGACCTATGGGCTTGCCCGCAGGGGAAACGGCACATATGTCCTCCATGCTTTTGTTTGGGATAAGGAGGGAAACAGGACCGACCTGGGGACAAAGACAATAACCTGTGATAATGACAATGCAGTAAAACCCTTTGGAACTCTGGATACGCCTGCTCCAGGCATGGCATTTCCTCACTCCTTTTACGGGAATATAAATTTTGGCTGGGTTTTAACACCCCAACCAAAATATATACCTTTTGACGGCTCATCTATATATGTGTATATTGACGGGGAATTAAAAGGGAACCTTGCTGAATATGGCAATTATTCTGCCAGTGTAGCTGCGATGTTTCCGGGTTATGCAAATACAAATAATTCCTATGGGCACTATTTTATTGATTTGGAATCCTATGAGAACGGGGTACATACGATTCAGTGGACAGCCTATGACTCTGATGGAGTAGGCGAAGGGATAGGGAGTCGATATTTTTGCATCCAGAACACGGGAGGGGCTCTTTCGAACTCGGGGCTGGGTGTTGTGGCCGATAGGAGCTATACATCATTGCTAGATCTATCTTCGGCTCAGGTTGATGGATCTGGATTTATAGGAGTGAAAAGGGGCTATATTGGGGCTGCTTTAGAAAAGTTTTATCCTGACGAAAAGGGAGTTGTAAATATTGAGATAGAGGAAGTGAGTCGAGTTGAGATTCGACTAGCGGGAAAGACAGTCGGCAGTAGGCAGTTGGCAGTAGGCAGGGAAAACAGGGTAAAGACAGGAAAGGCAGGATCTGGGAGTGGGGGCTATGAAGGGTATCTTGTTGTGGGGGATGAGCTTCGTCCCCTTCCTGTGGGCTCTTCCCTGGATAAGGAGAAAGGCATATTTTCCTGGATGCCCGGAGCCGGTTTTTTTGGAGAATATGAGTTTGTCTTTGTGAAATTGAAAAATTGTGGAATAAGTGCTAAAATAAAAATCAAGATAAGAATTACTCCAAAAATAAGAAGCTAATCTCTTCAGAGCAGTAATTTTTATTTCATTAAAGGCTGTGAGAATGAGAAATGCTTAACGATGAAATAACAAAAAAGATATTAAATATTCGAAAGATCCCTGAATTTCATAAAACTCTAAAGAGTTGTAATATTGTCTCCCCGAATCCACGTTTTATGACGGTAGTCATCGATATTTCAAATAAGTGCAATTTAAGGTGCCGGATGTGTTATTTTTCCCATGATAAATATTTTAAGGCAGATCCGGTTTATCTCACACCTGATACTTTTTCAAATATGGCTGATAATCTTTTACCTTACGCCACAACTCTTACTCTCTCATGTGGGAGTGAACCCCTTATGTCTCCTTATTTTATTGATATTCTAAAGATTGCCTCCAAATATAATGTTCCACACATCGATTTTGCTACTAATGGCGTATTGATAACAAAGGATAAAGCAAATGCCATTATTAAATATGGGGTGACTGATTTAATGTTATCCCTAGAAGCCGCTTCAAAGGAGATATATGAGTATATTAGGAGGGGAGCTAAGTTTGACCGTTTTTTAAGCAATATAAAATATTTAAATAAACAAAAAGAAGCTCTGAAAAGTTCTACCCCGGCACTTAGATTCAACATTACTTTAATGAGGTCAAATATTGAAGAAGTTGAAAAATTAGTTGATTTAGCTGCGGAATTAAAAGTCTCTTATCTGGATTTTCGGCACATAGTAATTTTTGACGGGCTGGGAATGGAAAAAGAATCGCTGGTTCATCATAAAGAACTATCGGATTTTTGGCTCAAAAGGGCTCGGGAAAAAGCAGAAAAACTGGGTTTGACTATTCTGACAATTCCTGCTGAATTTGGTGCTAAGGAGGAAAACACAAAGGCCCGGAAGCAGAAAATCGACAAAAATCGGATGAAAAAATATTTAAACATTTTAACCAGAAACCCAAAGTATTTTATAAAGAGTGGATACTTGCAGTTTATGGAATTGATAAAAAAACCTATTAAAAAACCAAAGAAGCAAATAAAGCAAAATATGGATAGAAATTCTATTTACTGCACCTTGCCATTCAATTATACCCTTATAAACGCAGGGGGCCATGTCCTCCCCTGTCCTCATTGTCATGGTGTAGCAGAATACGGGACTATTTCAGCGGATGTTTCTTTTGAAGACGTGTGGTTTAACAAAAAGTTTCGCGAGCTGCGCAGGCATATTCTTACGAACACCCCACCTAAAATGTGCAGGGATTGTTCAAAGTTGAGTATGTATAATATTGATGAAGATAAGTTGTCCATATCAAGAGAAGTATAGTTTTTCAACAATAATTGGACAATTTAGTGACAAATTATGTTCATAAATTGAACAGCATTAAAATGTTTTCATAAATTATGCCTGATAATCCTATGGCACGTTTTTTGCATATAAATAAGATAGATTGGAAATACGTGCGCATAGAAAAAAGATCTTTTTTTTAATCGTTCTATTTTTTTGCGTAGCCAATTACATCTCTGCTCAGCTTAGTGTTACATCTCCTGCCAGTGAAATAATTCTCAGTTCTGCTGATGATTATGCCGCTTTGTCATTTCAAAATCACTGGGATATGGAGGACAGGGCAGATTTGGGATGGTGGCTTTATGTGGATGACCAACCGCTATCCTACCTTACAAATATTTTGTTCACAGATGGAATTTTTTCAGCCGAAACAGTAGGTAATGATCCTAATATTTCCATTTTAGATACAGGTGTTCCCGGTACCTGTTTTCTTGGGAAAATTGGGACAAACCATCCTATTGATGCTGCTAAATTCAGAATTATTATGTTCCGCATGAAGCTGGATTCGTCTTCTGTTGGTCAGCTTATTTGGAGTAATAACACGATATTTTCCGGCGTAAGCATTTCTAATGCATTTTGGACTCATGAAGGATGGAATATCTATTATCTTGATTTAATTGATCTTGGAGCTGCTGTTGGTGAGGCCTGGTCAGGGGAAGTCGATTCATTGCGGATAGATCCGACCGTAATATCAGGTGAAAACATAAAATTAGACTGGATAAGATTAGTTGAATCGGATATTGAATTATTCAGGACTATTAGCTGGAATGGAGCCTCCGGGCCGGTCGATATTTTTCTTGATGATGATTATTATGAGGGCAATGGTAATCTAGGTAGGATTGCCGGCAATGTAAGCGGTAGTTCATATTCTTTTTATGCAGGAGGGCTGCCGCATGGTACATACTATGTAGGCATCAGAGCTTCCGGAACTTCGGATCAATTGGTATATTCTCCTGGTTGCTATCTTGTGAATGATATTCCTCTAATGAAATTTATTTCTCCTTCGGAAGAAGGGAGTAGTGATGATTTTGCCACATCCCAGTTAAATAATGCGTGGGATATGGATTCTATAAATGATATTGATTATTCTCGAAATATAGAAAATATGCAGATAGGGACTATTAATGCGGAAGATGAAGTAGGAAAAAATCTGGGAGCAATATCAGTCTTGAATGGGATTAGTGCTCCTTCAAATGGTGGAGAAGTAGGAAATCCTGAGCTCTATACTCTGTGGTGGACTGAGCGAGGAGCTGCCTATCATATTGACAGTGATAGGTATCGCATATTAGTACTGGAAATGGGGTTGCCCGGACAAAGAAATCTAGTGGGCGGATCGCAGGCAAGGATCATATGGAAAAATCTTGGTGAAGAAGTAGAAAATGTTTCAGAGGATATTGTTATAAGAAGCAAGGACGGGACTTTAGTGATGAATAAAATCATAGCTGATATGAAATCTATCCCGAATGAGAGCGATGTTGGTGGCAGTCCTTCCTTGACAGGCTGGCAAGGAATGATCGATAACTTTAGAGTTGATCCGCATGAATTTTCAGATCCCAAAGAATTCTATATTAAAAATGTTAAGTTAGCTGCGTTTGAAAGAGCTGCAAACTCATATTTAATTGAATGGAGTTATCGCGATGATTATTCATCTTCGTCATCTTTATCTTTGTATTATGATTCAGATGGGGAAGGATTTAACGGTATTCAAATCGCCTCAGGTATAAATCCTTTAGACGCTGGTTATTCTTGGAATGTTTCGTCTATAGCTGAAGGAACATATTATATTTACGCTGTTTATTCGGATGGATTAAATACAAACCGTTGCTATGCCCGTTGGCCGATTGTTGTAGAAGAGGAATATCAGGAAAAACCAAAAATAATATTGAATAGAGATAAGTTAAATTTTGGTTTAATGAATGATGGAAATATAATTTCATCTTCTCAGGAAGTTGTTGTGAGTGTAAGCGGGAGTGGAGAGGTGAGTTGGAGGGTTGAATCCAATAAGGATTTTATTCTGGTTGAGCCTGCAATAGGTATGGGAAATGGGAAATTTACGGTTGCAATTGACCCTAGGCAATATTGGGTGGGTGAATATGACGGATTGATCACTCTGACTTCTGATGATATATCAAACTCTCCTCAGTTTGTTTATATTTCAATGCAGGTTTATGCTTCTGGTAATTCCCAGCCGTCTATAGGATATTGGGATACACCGGTTGACGGCGCTTCCCAGGTGAGAGGCCAGATACCTGTGACAGGCTGGGCCTTGGATGATATTGAAGTAGACCGGGTTGAGATATGGCGGAGAGCAGAGCCTGAAGATCCTCCTGAGGCAATAAACCCGGAAGGGCTGGTCCCAGTAGGGACAGCACTTTTTGTAGAGGGAGCGAGGCCGAATTTAGAAACAGATCCCCCCTATAATCAGTATCCTTTTTGTTATAAAGGCGGATGGGGGTACATGTTACTGACCTATGGGCTTGCCCGCAGGGGAAACGGCACATATGTCCTCCATGCATTTGTCTGGGATGTGGAGGGTAATAGGACCGACCTGGGGACAAAGACTATAACGTGTGATAATGATAATGCTGTGAAACCTTTCGGATCGATTGACACGCCTGCGCCTGGGATGGAATTTCCTCACTCAGTTTATGGGAATATAAATTTTGGCTGGGTTTTGACACCCCAACCAAAATACATACCTTTTGACGGCTCATCGATATATGTGTATATTGACGGGGAATTAAAAGGGAACCTTGCTGAATATGGCAACTATTCTGCGAGTGTAGCTTCGCTGTTTACGGATTATGCTAATACTGATAACTCGTATGGGCATTATTTTATTGATTTGCAATCCTATGAGAACGGGGTACATACGATCCAGTGGACAGCCTATGATAGTGAAGGAATAGGCGAGGGTATAGGCAGCCGTTATTTCAGCATCCAGAACAGTGGGACAGCCCAGTCGGATTTAGGACTCAGTATTGAGGGTGATATTAGTTATTCTTCCTTGTCAGATCTATCTTTGGTTCCGGTTTATGGGCCTGAATTTGTAGGAGTGAAGAGAGGCTATATTAGGGCTAATTTAGAAAAACTTTATCCAGACGAGCAGGGCGTTGTGAATATTGAGATAGAGGAAGTGAGTCGGGTTGAGGTTCATCTTAGTGATTTAATTGGTTATGAAGCTGTGATGGGTAGCAGTTTAGGAGCTAAGTATTGCGGGTATCTTGTTATGGGGAAAGAGCTTCGTCCGCTTCCTGTGGGCTCTTCCTTTGATGAAAAGAAAGGCATATTCTATTGGATGCCCGGAGCCGGATTTTTTGGGGAATATAATTTTGTTTTTGTTAGGGAAAACGATGGCTTTACAGACAAATTTAAAATCAAAATAAAAATATTGCCGTCAGCCGGATTATATCAATAAGGTATCTAAGATTTTACTCCATTGTTCCAAAATTCGTTCAGGATTGTATCGTTCTAAAGCAATTTTTCTTCCATTGTTTCCATAGATTTTTCTAATATTATCATCAAGGATAAGTCCGAGTATTGCTCCGGAAACTTCGTGTTCACAGGAAGGGTTGACTAGAAAACCTGTATGAAAATCATCTATGATTGAACGAGCCACGCTGTTGATGCTGGCAATAACAGGAAGTTTATGCAACATGGCTTCAGCAAATACAATGCCAAATGACTCGAATTCTGACAAAGAAATGAATATATCAGCCATGTTATATATGTCGCTCTTTTTTTCCTGCGGAAAGTTTTCAAGAAAATAAACCTTTTTTATATTGAGCTTATTGTAAGGGATAGATAAATCTTTTAAATGTTTTGTGTATTCTGTTGTTCCGCCGGCAATAACAAGAGCCACATCATTGGAAGACTGCCATACTTTGCCCATGGCTTTTAGTACGGGTCCTATATTTTTATGAATTCCATGTTGTCCTAAATATAAAACAACATACTTCTGTTTGATCCCATATGTTTTTTTTATTTTTTCTTTTGACTGTATTTTTCTTTCCATAAGAGTTTTGTCAAAAGGTAGAGGTGGGAAAATAACTATTTTATTATCATCGATGTTTCCTGCCTCTGCTAAAAACTTTTTTTCTATATCACTCTGAGCCATGACTAAATCTGATTTTCGCATGATCTTAAAATATATGGAGTTAAAAAAACTGCAAGGATCATGAATATGATATGAGGGAATAACAATCAAGGGGACATTCAATTTTTTTGCTGCTTTGTTAGCATAATAGATATTAAAAGTAGGAAGGGGCGCGGCAAAAATGAGGTCAGGTTGGAAGTGAATGCTTTTCTCCAGAAAAAGGGAATTTCGGGGACCGAAAGAGTAGAACCGGACCCATTCGTTGCCGGGATATTTTATCCGGCAGGCTAAGGAACGCATGGAATTCAGAAGTCTTCTACCATAGGTACGAAAGCTGAGGCGTTCAACTTCGACGCCGTCAATGATTTCATTTGTTTTTTCGATGCGGCGCTTGTCATTGAGAAAAAAACCTTCAGTGGAATAGGCATTTGTAGTCAAAACCTTAACATGATAGCCTTTTTTCGCCAGTCCTTTGGAAAGTCGCTTGATATGTATCTCCACTCCACCCCGGGCAGGGTAGAAGAGGTGGGTTACAAAGAGGATTTTTTTCATTATCTATAGTTATTTATAATGAATAATTGTAATTTGTAGTTAATAAAAACACAAGTTAGTATTTCTTATTTACCATTATCTTTTAGAATAAATTATTTGAATATACATATATGTGGTGATAGACTAATTTCCTGATGAAGAGCAAGAGGCAATTTTTCTTAATAATCAGAGCTTCATTAATAGCTCTTTTTGTTTTTATGAATGTTTATTTAATTTTTTTAAAAAAACACGTATGCCTTGATACTGAAGTTTATCCTAATACAGATACATCTCCAAATATTTCTAAGGGAAATACAGTAGGTCAGAGTTTTATTGCAGAGAGAGACTATTTATCCAGAATAGAAATAATGTTAGGAACCTATACAAGGACAAATAATCAAGATGTTTTTTTTCAATTAAGGGAAATAAATTCAAACGGAGAAGTTTTGGTTCAAAAAGAGTTTAATGCATCAGAAGTGCGAGATAATTTATTTCATCCTATTCAATTTAGGCCTGTACGGGAGTCAAAAGGAAAAAAGTATTACTTTACACTCAGTTCACCTCTATCCTCACCGCAAAATTCCATCTGTGCCTGGATGAACAAGGATAATATCTACCCATTAGGTGAATACTTTTTTAAAGGCTCTAGAAAGAGGGGAGACCTTGTCTTTCGAGCCTATTCGAAAAGGCCGATAATAGCCGAATTGGATAGAATTGTGCGGAATTATCCGGGAATATTCGGAAAGCGCTGGTTTTTAGTTGCTGCGATAATTTTTTTTGAAGTGGTGCAGCTGCTGGTGCTGCTTATAATTATAAAAGCAGGAAAAAGATATGTATGATTTATTTGTAATCAGTGATGATGTTGTGGGCAGGAAGATGGCGGGCCCTGGGATCAGGGCTTGGGAGCTTTCCAAAAGCCTGGCAAAGCATTTTAAGGTTGGTCTGGGTATTCCTGATTATTCGGGCAAAGAAGAAGATGACGGTTTTTTTAAATCTCTATCTTTTGATGTTATTAGATATTCTGTTGAAAAACCGGAGCTTCTGCAAAAGATAGGGGTTGAAAGCCGGATAATCCTTACCCAGGGCTATATCCTTTCAAAATTTCCCTTTCTTAAGGACCTCTCTGATTTATTGATAATTGACCTGTATGTGCCATTTCCTTTGGAAAATCTTTTTGTGCATAAATGGAAAATTCCTAAGCTTAAAGACAGGGAATATATTCATTTAAAGGACCTGCAGGTCTTTAATGACCAGATTTTATGCGGCGACCACTTCTTGTGTGCTAATGAGAGACAGCGTGACCTGTTTATGGGTTCTCTCATGAGCCTTAACCGGATAAATCCGGAAAGACTTGACACTGATGCCGGTTTAAAAAAATTGGTAAGTGTTGTGCCGTTTGGGATTTCCGAGGAGAGGGTAAAAGGGGCTAATGAGAAAGGGACAGCCCCTTTAAAGGAAAAGCAGAGGAAGGGGGCGCTTAGGTCTAAAATCCCGAATATCCGTGAGGATGATATTATCTTGTTATGGGGAGGGGTAATAACCAACTGGTTTGACCCTAAAACATTAATAAAAGCCATGGCAGCAGCGGTAAAACAGGAACCTCGGGTAAAGCTGTTTTTTCTTTCCACCAAACACCCTAATCCTTTAATTCCTGAATTTGATATGGCCAGAGAAGCTGTGGCCCTTTCCAAAAGCCTGGGCCTTGAAAATAAGTTTGTTTTTTTTAACAAGGAGTGGATTGATTATGCTGAAAGAGGCGCATATTTTAAAGATGCGGACATCGGGGTTTCCATACATGAGACTCATTTTGAGACTGTCTATTCTTTTCGCACCAGGATTCTTGATTATTTAAAATTCGACCTGCCTGTACTTTGTACTGAAGGAGATTTTTTTGCAGGTTTGGTTGAAAAAGAAAAACTTGGCATCACTGTCTCTTCCGGAAAAGTGGAGGAACTTGCCCAGGCCATTATTACTCTGGCGCAAAATAAGGAAATGCGCAGTCAGATGATCAAAAATATAAAGAAAATAAAACCTTCTTTTTATTGGGATAGAGTAACAGAACCCCTGGTGGAATACATTAAAAGCAGAAAAACCAGAGAAACCAGAGAAACCAGAGAAACCAGAAAAAGATGGCGGAATCTTTTTTGGAAGTGGGGGCAGAAGCTGCCTCTTAGGATTTCTGCAAAGCTTAAAAGGATATTCAGGATTTAAAATCAGTCGTACCTGAATTATCAAAATGGAAAAAAATAAGCTTATATTTATAATCGCCAATTGGAACCGCAAAGCCTTGCTCTCCCGCTGCCTTGATTCCATAAAAACGTATATTTCTGTTTCACACAAGATTATCATTGTGGATAATGCTTCCTCAGATGGCTCTCAGGGTATGGTGAAAGAGAAATACCCGCATGTTTTTCTGATTGAAAACTCTGAGAATTTAGGATACAGCCGGGCCAATAATATGGCACTTAAAAAGATAAGAGAGAAAAAAATTGATTCGGATTATGTTATATTTCTTAACAATGATGTTTTGTTTAAAGATAATTCCCTGGAACGATTGATCGATTATCTTAATATCAGGCCCGAATATATGGCTGCAATTCCTACTGTATTTCAAAGCAATATAGATCTTCAAACCGGAATCGGTGGATATGAACTATCATTGTCCTCAGCATTTGTTTACTTTTTTTTCCTGTCTATTCTATTCCCGCGGATTTTTAAAGGTTTTTATTTTCACCAGAAATATTTCCGTAAAAAGGAGCTTATTGCCGAGCTGGATTGGATTTCAGGGGTCTGTTTTTTAGTTCGAAACCAGGCTTTTGAAAATATTTCCGGCTTTCCTGAATCATTCTTCATGTATGCTGAAGATGTGGCTTTTTCTAAGTCAGTAAAGGCTTTGGGGAAGATAGTTTATTTTCCCCGGGCACAGGTCTATCATATTAAGGAAGACAGTAAATTTCAGAGCCGCCAGGGCATGTGGCTTGATTCAATATTCCAGTACTATAAGTCAATAATCGGGGCGAAAGGGCGGAGAGGGAAATTGATTTTACTTAAGATTATTTTTTTGCTAGGATTTTGGTTGAGGTTGATATTGCGGGGACGATTAAAAGAGAATAAAAAGTTATACTTTTACTGCATATATATTGTAAAATCCTTATTTAAAGAATATTAACCAGGTTATATTTACTGCCTGAGGAAAAATCAATACTCAAATGAGCTGGAACAGGAAATGAAAATCGCAATTCTTGGAACCAGGGGAGTCCCTGCCCGGTATGGGGGATTTGAGACTTTTGCAGAAGAAATCGGAAAAAGGATGGCTGCAAAAGGGCATGAAGTCTGGATTTACTGCCGCTCCCGATATTACCCGAAGAAACAAGAGAAATACTTAGGTATGCGACTTGTATATATACCGGAAATTAAATGGAAATCTTTTGAAACAATTTTTCATACTTTTTTATCTCTGCTTCATGCGGTAAAAAAGAGTTTTGACATTATTTTTATCTGCAATGTTGCTAACAGTATATTACTGCCTATTCCTCTGGTTTTTGGCCGGAAAACCGTTATGCATGTAGATGGGCTTGATTGGAAGCGGGAAAAGTGGAATCTTTTTGGCAAAAAATATTATGAATTTTCCGAATGGTTAGCCTGCTTGTTTCCAGGTGTCCTTATTGCTGATTCGCATGGGATTGAAAAGTACTATCAAAGGCGTTATGGCAGAAAACTTCATTATGTCTCATATGGAGCAAATCTTACTAACAGCCGGGATGCGTCGATTTTAGACTCTTTTAAGCTAAAACCGGGAGAATATTTTTTACAGATCACCCGTTTTGAGCCGGAAAACAATCCTCTTCTTTCTGTAAAAGCCTTCTCTTATATAAGCACTAGTAAAAAACTGGTAATGGTAGGAGGAGCTAAGTATGGTTCCGGTTATTCGGCCCGTATCTTTTCTGTGCATGACAAGAGGATACTCAGGTTAGGTTTTATTTATGATAAGAATACTATAAGGGAGCTGCAGGCAAATGCGTTTGCCTATATTCATGGAAATGAGGTAGGGGGGACGAATCCCGGCCTACTCCAGGCTATGGCGGCGGGATGTTTTGTGGTTGCCAGAGATGTTGCTTTTAACCGGGAAGTGCTCCGTGATGCAGGGAATTATTACGAACGAGATGAGCAGGACTTAAAGAAAAAGCTTATCTGGGCACTTGAGCATCCGGAAGAAAAAAATGAGCTGGGCCGAAAAGGGCAGGAAATCATAAAAAAATACCATAGTTGGGATTCTGTTGTGTCCGACTATGAAAAACTCTTCTATTCGCTTTTATAGACTTCTTCATAGACAGCAAGGGTATGGGAGGCTGTTTCTTCCCAATTTAGTTTATTTGCTCTCTCAAGGCCTTTGTGGCGGTATTTGGATCTTAATTCAGGGTTATTTAAAAGATTTATTAATGCCCTGGCTATTTGCTCTGAATCAAGGGGGGGCACCGTGATTCCCGCATCTGCAATGATCTCTGATAAACTTGAATTGTTTGAGGTAATGACCGGGACTCCGGACTTCATAGCTTCCAGTACAGGAAGGCCTACTCCCTCATAGAGGGAAGGGTAAACAAAGAGGTCGGCCTGGTTGTAAATATATGGCAGCTCTTCGTCAGGGATAAAACCTGGGAAGATTATATGTTCGTTTAAGCTGTTTTTCCGGATAAAGCGGGTAATGTCATGGGTTCTGTAATCTTTCCTGCCTGCAATTACTAATTGATGGGGGATGGTGCCGGAATTTTTTGCGGAAGAGAATGCTTTTATTAAAGTGATTAAATTTTTCCTGGGGTTTAACCTGCCTACTGACAGTACATATGGTCTTTTGATTTGGTGTTTATTTAAGGCCTTTTGGGCAATTTTTGCATCTTTTTCCGGGGAAAATCTTGGCGAGATCCCGTAGGGGATAACTTCAATTTTATCTGCTTGGATATTATAGTGATTAATGATATCATTTTTTGAGTTATGGGAACCGGTGATTATTTTGTCTGAGTGTCTGGCAGTATTTTTAATTATTATTTTTGAGCGAAATGCCTCGAATTTTGAGAATGTTTGCGGGAAATGCAAAAAGCAGAGGTCATGTATGGTAGAGATTAATTTTCCCTTAAATATAGGAGGTGCGATAAACTGGACATGAAGAATGTCCAATGAGTCTGTGAAGGTTTTTTTTGCAAGCGAGAAAGGGATGCGGATTAGCGGGTTTTTTAGAGGGAGTTTACGGATACTGAAATTATTTTTTGCCTGGAATTTTTGGTAAAAATTGTGAGTATCATTTATTGCGTATAAAATGTATTCATTGTCTTTATCGATTGCTGCAAGTGCGTATAAAAAATTGCGTATATATGTACAATTGCCTTCACCGGGTTTTTCGGCAGCATGGGAGTCAATTCCTATTTTCATGACTTTAAAATTAAAATGTTACAGGTAAGTGTAGATTTATCATAGTTATAAAAATAATGCTAATTGTAATATGGGGAAAAAGTAAATGCCATAAAAATAATTTTACGCTGAGGACGCTGAAGACACTGATTAAATCGATAAAGCATTAGACACGGATGGACGCGGATGGACACGGATAAGACTAAGAAGCTTTTTCTTTTTTGGTTTGCACCCAAAAAACAAAAAGCTCTTTCCAATTTGTGCTGCCGCCCAAAATGTAAACCTTTATTTCAACTTACTTTGCATAGCAAAGTGATATCAAGTTGTTTTGTTTTAACGATTCATCGGCAAAAGAAAACAACATCTTGGTTTTATCCGTGTCCTCAGTGTAAAATTATGCTTTTAGCAGTGCAACCATGGATCTTTAAGACTTGCAAAAATTACCTACAATTATTATTGTAAAAATGATAAATATAAAATGAAATACCATCCCTTGATACTGTCAGCGATCCTTCTTATCGCCTTCCCCTTCTTTTTCTATAAATATGTGCCTCTTATGCCTGCTTATCTTTTTGTGCTTATCCCGTTTCTGTTGGCGGTGTTTTTTCTTACTGCCTTAAAAAAAGAGAAGGGGATGCTCTTTTTTGTTTTTCTCTTTCCTTTGCTCAACAGCTTACCTTACTTTTTTGGGCTCTATGAAAACATTCCTCAGGCTCCGGTAGCTCTGGTTTTCTTTCTTGCTTTTATAAGCGGGTGGGGCGTTAATATGTTTGTTTCAGGCGAGAGATTTTCGCTTAAACAGCCCCTTATTGTTCCGCTGACATTGTTGTCCCTTCTTATTCTTCTGTCCGGATTAATAACCTTTTTTCGCTACTCCGGTTTTTTCCCCTTTCGCTCTGATAGTCTGTATGAATTTATCGTAAATGTTAATGGCGTGACCAGTGGGGGGGCTTTTATGAGCATTCTTTTTAGCGCTGCTAATTATCTGGCCGGCTTTGCTGTGTTTTTGTGTTTTATTTCCCTGGCAAAATCAGAGAGGTGGCGGGAAAAAATATTTATGGCCCTGGCTGCTTCGGTCTTGATAGCAATAGGTTTTGCTTTTTTTCAACGATTTTTTGATTTAAGCGCAGGAAATACTCCGTTCTGGGTAAATATGCAGCAGCTTAATTCCTTGTTTAAAGACCCTAATGCTTTTGCTGTCTTTTTATCTGCAGTATTGCCTTTTTTCCTGGGGCTTGCTTTTTTCTGGAAGAAGGCAAAGCGTTTTATTGCTTCAGGAATAGTGGTTTTAATTCTTGTTGTATTTCCTTTTATCGGCAACCGCAGCGGATTTTTAGGGACAATAGTTTCTCTGTTGATCTTTATAGTCTTGATGTTGATGTATTACAGGAAAAAACATCAAAGATTTTTTAAGCCGGGAGTTTTTTCGCCCTCAAAGATTTTAGCAGCCGTGATTGTTATAGCAGGTTTGGCCGGATTGCTTTTTTTGACAAAAGGGCCATCAACTTTATGGAACAGGCTGAAAGGTGATTTCAGGGCCATTTCTGCTAAAAGTTTAATAAGCGTTTCGCCTGAACGTTATTTTTTGTGGAAAGAAGCGGTCCGGATGACAAAAAATTATCCCCTTACGGGGGTAGGGCTGGGAGCATATATAATCGAGCTCCCCAATTATTATAAACAGGATACAAAAGCTTATAAAGGCATTCTGGAGAAATTCCGGCGGAATGATTCGGCAGAAAACTATTGGCTCCATATCAGCTCTGAATTGGGACTTATGGGATTGTTTGGGGTGCTCTGGCTTTTCTGGCTTATTTTCCGGAGGAGTATTTATCTTTTTCGCCGTTCTTATGAAACAGAAAAAGATATCCTCATAATGATAGGGGCTGTGTCCGGTTTATCCGCATTGGCTGTAAATTATCTTTTCCACTCCTATATCGGAAGTTTTGAAGCCAAATTTATTTTTTGGATATTAGGGGGATTAGTGTTTTCTCTTGGAAAGCCTGAGGAAATAAAGCCGGCGGGTAAAAAAATCAAAGTGTTCGGTCTTGTCCTTATATTGTTGTTTGGGGGATTACATTTATGGAGCGCGACTCATTCCCTTGCGCTTGGAAAAAGAGCTGAGAAAATAGGCATTAAGCAGGATTTTGGCTGGTATCAGCAGGAAAAAGACCGGCAAGGCAATACTTTCCGTTGGAGTGGAAAGTATGGGGGGGTGTCATTTAAACCTACATTCCGCAGATTGCGAGGGGCAATAATTTGAATTTTCATTTTATATAAATCTATCATAATAAGCAAGATAGCTTACTGGTACTTAATGCCTCTTTTTGAAATTAAGTCCGTTAAAATCTTGATTTCCTGCAAA
>JAUVXM010000145.1 GCA_030603565.1 Candidatus Aminicenantota bacterium | reverse complement strand
CTTGATGTCTTTTGCTGAGATCGGAGTGATCTTCCTTATGTTCTATGTCGGATTAGAGATCAGGGTAAAAGACCTATTTACAGTGGGGCGGACTGCAATTCTGGTTGGCTTGCTGGGCGTGATTTTTCCTCTGCTTATCGGTTTTGGCAGTATGATCCTCCTCGGCTTTGAAATAGTGGAAAGCCTGTTTGTGGCTACTGCTATCCTGGCCACAAGCGTTGGAATTTCAGTCAAAGTATTACATGACATGGGCTTGATCAAGCATAAAGTCGCCTATATCGTCCTTGGAGCGGCGGTTCTGGATGATATTCTAGCGCTTTTGATCCTGGCTATCGTCAGGGGGCTGGCTCGAGGAAAATTTCACGTGGCTGAATTTATCCTGCTCGTACTTGAGTCTATGATCTTTGTGGGATTTTTGACTATATGGGGGCCTAAGTTAAGCAAAAAATCCCGCAAATGGGTGGAACGCCTAAATATACCGGAAGGGCCGTTTATGCTCTCCCTGATTTTATGCTTAGGGCTTGCTGTATTGGCTGACATCATTGGGCTGGCCGCCATTATCGGTTCCTTTATGGCAGGTATCATGATCGATGAATTAGCCGGCGTTTATAATCTGGAAGATAAAGTCAAATATGTCAGTGAATTTTTCCTGCCTTTTTTCTTTGTGATGATGGGTGCGCACCTTGACCCCAGAGCATTTATTAATATTAGGACTTTGACAATGATCCTGGTTATTACTGCAGCGGCAGTAATCAGTAAAATGCTGGGAGCTTATTTCGCCTGTATGAAAGAAGATCGGAGGACCCGGATTCAGACAGGAGTCTGTATGATTCCCAGAGGTGAAGTAGGTATAATAGTCGGACTGATCGGACTTTCTCTGCATACTATCACCCATGAGATCTACACCATTGTCCTGGGAATGTCCCTCCTTACAACCATGATCGCGCCACCCCTGATCAGCTTGAGTTTCAAATCCAAACAAAAATGAAAAAAATGGTCAGAATATATATTTAACTTAATTTTTAATGAAAAAGTTCACTCTCTTCTTTATTTTGATCTTTGCCCCATTTCTGATGTTTTCATCTGTGGGAAAATATATCCGGTTCGAACAGATTATTCTTGAATTTAACAGAGAATCAGTTACTGCCGTATCTAGCATTTTACAGGACAGAGAGGGTTTCATGTGGTTTGGAACGGGCATAGGATTAGCCAAATACGACGGATACAATTTCACCCTTTACTATCCCCCTCAACCTGACCAGAAGACATCTTTATTGTTTGTCTCTGTTTTTCCTATGCTTGAGGACAGTACCGGGGATATTTGGTTTGGAACAAGCGGGAATGGGCTTTTCCGGCTTGTAAAAGAAAAGGAGGAGTTTGCCAATTTAAACATGACCCTGAAAATGCATCCAGTTTATAAAAGACTCTAATAATTTTAAAAGAGACACTATTATTGATAACCATATAACCTCACTCCTTGAAGACAGCCAAGGCATTATCTGGATAGGGACTTTCCAGGGAATAAACAGATATGTAGGACTTTTGTCTATGGAAATAGCCATTTCATTAAGAGATTAAATATTACAATTGACGAAGAGTTATATGAAAAGGCAAGAGCTATGGCCTTTTTTAGAAAGGAGAGTATATCTGCGATAATTAGAAAATCTTTAAAAGATTGGATGGAAAATAAAATGGGGAAAAATGAGATGTTATTATTGTCTGTAAGTGATGAAAAAGAGATTTTAGAGATACTTTCAAAAGATAAATTTATTTCATCTGATGAGACAAAGAAAATTCTCGATTTATGAAATATATTACAGTAAAACAAGCATAAAACACTTGCTGCATATTCCGGTTAATCTGGCCGCCGATTCTGGATTTTTAAGTTCTTGTCTGTTAAGATAATCCTTGTCCATTTGAGCCTCCAGGTGTTAATTTAATACCTATATTACCACCCTTTGGCTCATTAGAGCTAATCGTCCTTTGCTTAATATAAAAATCTTTTAAGAAATATTTAGATTAAGGCAGTATAATGAGGATTCAAAATTGTGGAATCAAAAAATAGAAGCATTATATGTCATCATAGGAGTATCAGGCCTTAGGCGCTTTTACATATATCCTATTAGAAATAATGGTCTTTTAATCCCTTCAATTTTATTTGAATGGGTTAATATCAAAGCTTTCTTTAAGTTAACTCCCTTAAATTGCTCCCGTCCTTTTCCCTTTCCTCCAACTTCAATTATTATATTTTCGTCTTCAAAACTAACCAAAAAATCAGGAGTTTTGCTACCTCTTTTTGTTTTGAGATAGTAAAAATTCAAATCATTTAGTTTCATCATCTCTGCAAAAAAATCTTCCCTAAGGCCACCTTTCGCCAATTCATATTCCTGATAGAGCAAACGCAGGGGAAGATACATGAGAATTTTGGGCTCTTTCAAGACATTAGTTCCTTTTGGGAAAACCACGTTTAATAAAAAAGATTGTTCCAGCAGGCGAACATAAGATTCGGCCTTATATTTAGTGATTCCAATGTTTCTTGATAATGTAGAGTAATTAACTCCTGCGACACTTGCTTTTCCTATAAATTCTAGGGTTTTCTCAATTTTTAAAAGCTCCTCGATTTTTAGCGAAGCAACATAGGGTATATCCCTTTGGATAATTTTTTTAACTGTATTGTTAAGAAGAGGCATAACTTCGGGTTCTTCCAGAGAAATTGGTAAAATTCCTCCTTTCAGATATTCATCAAAAATATGTTCATATCTAAGATGTTCAGGCTTCCATTCTTTTTTAATTATATTCATTATTGTTAACCGGGATAGCAGAACATCTTTTTTAAAATAAATATATTCTCTGAAAGAAAAAGGCATCAGTTTCAAAAGCATAACTCTTCTGGCAAGGTCATATGAAGATCTATATAAAGAAAGAGAAACGGAACTGGAAAATATAATCTTTACGTCAAGGAAATCAAATGTTTTTTTCAATTCTTTATCGTAATCTTTGACAAAATGAATTTCATCTAAAAGAAAAAATATAAAGCTGTAGCGTTCCGATAAATTCTTTATTAATTCGAATAAGTTTACTTCCTCTATTGAATCAAGTGAAATATATATAGAATTTTTTAGTTCAGTTCTCAATTGCTTGAGAAGAACTGTTTTTCCCACTCCTCTGGGCCCTACAATTCCCAAAAAATGCTTCCCCTCTTTAGAAATAATATATTGATATAATTCTCTCTTTTTTGGATATCTTTTTCCTTCTTTTTCGGCTATCCCGTCAAGTTCTAATATTTCTTTTAAATTTTGCACTTTAGCCTCCAGTTAAAAGGCGCAATTAATATATATATTTATATGCATTTTGTCAAATGATTGAACGAAATGATATACATTTTGTAAAACAATTAATCAAATTGACTATAGTGTTTATTTTTATATATGTATATAATCAGCATACATCTAAAATCCGAGGAACCAGATAGAACCGCACTCCATCTTCCATAAATCCTAACTGCTGAGCATGCAGGAAAGCCGATCACTCGATTCTTCCAGGCAGGTTGGAAATCTATCTCTTTACTGAAGGCACTCAGTATCTATCTTGATTCTTGAAAGACATATCAAATCCTTGAGAAGGGTGAAATGGTCTAAATATCAAGGTTAATAGAATATATTCTCATTTTTGACCAAGTTCCATCAGTTGCCATTCGCAATCATATGTACTATTGCAAAAATTGCGGGCAATCAAAGAAAGATTGCTGAAAAAAGTGGAATAACAAAAAAAGCTATCTGGAAGAAGAAGTAAGAAGTAAAATGAAGTGGTCTAAATGTTAACAGAAAAAGCGGCTCGCTGCAAGCCCGGCACGAACTTTTAATAGCTGCCGAAATAAGAGAGAAGTTGTCATTTTATCCTCTGAAAGTAAACAGCAGTTTCCATCTTCTAACTTCTGCCTAAAGCCTAGCTTAGCAGCTAACAGGGGAATACAAGGCAGCTAAGCCTTTTGGCGTGTTTCTTGAATCACAATTTCTGCCATGGGCAGGGTATATCGTCAGAGGCATCTGGAGAGGACGCTTATGTATCGGGTGATTTTCCATCACATTGACCGCTTCCTTAAGGCTTATGAGTCAAGCTTTGAACGTGAGTATGGTTATCTCCGCCCCATTGTTCAGGAAGTGGTTGATAAGTATCTTGACTGCGGCAACCCTAAGTGTGGATTCGCGCGGATAAGGTGTTCTGATTTAGGGAAAGAAAAATTGCTGATGTTTTCCTGCAAGACCCGC
>JAUVXM010000068.1 GCA_030603565.1 Candidatus Aminicenantota bacterium | reverse complement strand
TTAATCGCCATTTTTTTACTCTCCGAGCGAGCCGATCTCACCGCATCTGCTTCGTTACAGGGCATTCGCGGTGAAGGACCACAGCTTCATACCCTGCGCCTCGTATCTACGGCAACCTCGACTCGTGAATAATCCAGGCTAGTATCTGTTTTCTGCTTTTATCCCATTTCCCATTAATAAGAAGTCTATTGACCATAGAATCCCTTTGTGCAATAATTTTATATTTTAAAAGGATATACAGAGACATGATAAACCGTATTGGAATTAGGAGAGAAGATAAAAATTCTTGGGAAAAGAGAGTAGCTCTTGTTCCTTCTTGTATCGAGAGATTAGTTAAGAAACATGGACTTGAAATATATGTTCAGACTTCATCTAACCGGATATTTTCCGAAAAGGATTTTTCCCGGAAAGGTGCAGTTATAGAGGAAGACCTCTTTGATTGTAAGATTATTATCGCTATAAAAGAGATTCCGAAAGAGCTTATAAAAAAGAACAGAATATATATGTTTTTTTCTCATACAACCAAAGGTCAGAAGCAAAATATGCCCATGTTAAAGATGCTGAAAGAGCGGCAATGTACGTTGATTGATTATGAAAAAATCACCGACAAGAAAGGAAGACGTCTTGTTTTTTTCGGGACTCAAGCAGGTCAAGCCGGGATGATAGAAGTGCTGAGCGCTTTGGGAAAAAAACTTGCGATAAAAGGTTTCAAGAAGAATCCTTTTGCATCCATAATGCAGCCTTATCAGTATGAAAGCCTGGCAGCTGCTAAGAAAGAAATGTTGAGGGTCAGCCGGGATATTGAAAAAAACGGACTTGAAAACGATTTAACTCCGCTTATTGCCGGATTTGCCGGATACGGACATACCTCGCTGGGAGCGCAGGAAATTTTTGACCTGCTTCCATGTGAGGAAATCAAACCGGGAGAACTGGATGAATTTATCCAGAGAAGGAAATATTCTTCTCACAAGGTCTATAAAATTGTATTTAAAGAAGAGCATATGGTGGAAACGAGAGAAAAAAACAGCGTCTTTGACTTGCAGGATTACTATAATTACCCTGAAAAATACAGGTCCAAATTTGAGCTCTATTTACCGTACCTGACGCTTTTAATGAATTGTATTTACTGGGAATCCAAGTATCCCCGCTTTGTGCCTAATAAAGCCTTAAAAAAGATGTTTGAGAATACAAAACATCCAAAACTCCAGGTAATAGGGGATATTTCTTGCGATTTTAAAGGCTCTATTGAATGTAACCGTTATGCTACTACCCCAGATAATCCTGTTTTTACTTATGATCCTATTCAGGATAAGATCAAGGACGGATTTTTTGGAAATGGAGTAGCAGTAATGTCTATAGATAACCTTCCCGCCGAAATTCCATTGGAATCTTCTGTCAATTTCTCTCGTGTTTTAGAGCTGTTTATGCCGAAAATAGCAAAGGCAGATTTTTCTAAAGATTTTGGAAAATGCAAACTTCCTTCTGAAATAAAGAAAGCCGTGATTTTATTCAGAGGCGAATTTACTCCAGATTATAAATATATGGGAAAATTCATAACATAAGAGGTGTCATCCATATCGACATTTTTTATGAATAATTAAGGAGCAAGGTAGTTATGAACCAGAAAAATGTATTGATTCTTGGTGCGGGGATGGTTGCCCCTCCGGTAGTAAAATATTTTCTTAAAAAAACTGATTATAGAATCGTTGTAGCGGACCAGATTTATAGCAAAGCTGAAAAGTTGGCAGGAAATTCTGAAAGGACTGAAGCTCTTAAACTGGATATAAATGAGGTGAAAAAAGTAGATGGAGAGATATCACAGGCTGATGCTGTGATCAGTTTGCTGCCATATACTTTTCATCCTGTAGTAGCTGAATATTGTATTAAGCAAAGAAAGCATCTTATAACTGCCTCTTATGTGAGCGATTCCATGCGAAAACTGGATGAGAGAGCAAAGGCAGCAGGGATAATTTTATTAAATGAGATAGGGCTGGACCCCGGAATCGACCACATGGAAGCTATGCGGATAATTCATAAAATAAAGGATGAAGGAGGACAAATTGATAGTTTTATCTCTTTCTGTGGAGGTCTGCCAGCTCCTGAGGCAAATACAAATCCCCTTGGCTACAAATTTTCATGGAGTCCCTTCGGAGTTTTACTCGCCGGAAAAAACCAAGCGATATACTTAAAAAATGGAAGAAACGTGAAGGTTGCTCCTGAAGACTTGTTTAAAAATCCCGTAAAGATAAACATTGAAGGAATAGGGGAACTAGATGGATATCCAAACCGTAATTCACTACCTTATATCGATATTTACGGCATCCAATCGGCCACGACGATGCTCAGGGGTACTTTACGTTATAAAGGATGGTGCGCGTTTATCCAGGCTGCTGTTGAGATTGGGCTTTTAGAAGAAGAGAGCAAAAATTGGAAAGGTTTTAGCTATGAAAGTATGATAAGAGAATTAATTCAGGACACGGGAAATGCTGATATAAAAACAGCTTTGAGTGATTTTCTCTACCTTGATATTGATTCGGACGTGATAAAGACCTTTGAATGGTTAGGGCTTTTTCAAAAAAAACCTCTTCCTCTTGAATCTGGTTCTGCCCTGGATATTCTAACGAAAAATTTGCAAGCAAAGCTTCAATATAAGAAAGGGGAGCGCGACATGATCATTTTGCAGCACCTATTTCATGCTAAATATCCAGATGGAAGAGGTAAAAAGATCACATCGTATCTTATTGATTTTGGAATTCCAGATGGCGATACTTCTATGGCACGTACAGTTGGTCTTCCTTTAGCAATAGGGGCCAGATTAGTTCTTGAGGAAAAAATTAAAGAAATAGGGATACAGATACCCGTTATTCCTCAGATATATCGACCAGTCCTTAAAGAACTGAATGCACTCGGAATCGAATTTAAAGAAACAATAAATATAAATAAATGAAGCAATGATTATAAAAGGAGGGGAAATGGTACGCAAAACATGTGTAGCAGGGTATTTCTACCCAAAACAAAAAGAATCTTTACTTGAAATGATCAAAGGTTTCGTTGAGCCTGATATGAAAAAAAAGAAAGCTTTGGGTGCGATATCGCCTCATGCAGGTTATCAATATTCCGGTATTGTTGCGGGAGCAGTTTATTCTTCAATTATAATTCCTGATAAGATTGTCCTTCTCGGCCCAAGCCATAGAACTATAAATTCCAACTTTGCCATAATGAGAGAAGGAGAATGGGAAACACCTTTTGGAAATATTCCTATTAATACAAAACTTGCAGATCAAATCATTAGCCGCACAAAGTTGGTATCTGAAGATATAGACGCTCACATAATGGAGCATTCTCTCGAAGTTCAGCTCCCTTTTATTC
The DNA here is from genome assembly GCA_030603565.1 of Candidatus Aminicenantota bacterium. Taxonomy (GTDB): domain Bacteria; phylum Acidobacteriota; class Aminicenantia; order Aminicenantales; family Aminicenantaceae; genus JAUVXM01. The sequence goes on along the minus strand of JAUVXM010000068.1, from coordinate 13,326 downwards.
ATTACTTCAATCCAAATTGTTCTATTGTCCCGCTTATTACTACGTATTTTGCATCATATAATGACCTGGAAGAACTGGGGAAAAGCATCTCTTCTTCCATTGAAGCATTAAATGAGGATGTCTTGATCTTAGCAAGCACTGACATGAGTCATCAGGTTAGCCAGGAAACAGCGAAAGAAAAAGATTTTCTTGCAATAGATAAAATATCAAAACTTGATCCGCGAGGCCTTTATGATGTAGTAAAAAGTCAGAAGATAAGCATGTGCGGATTTCAAGCCACAACTGCGGCTTTGGTTTCAGCTAAAGAGTTAGGGGCTAAGGAAGCTGAGCTTATAAAATACCAAACATCAGGAGATGTAACCGAAGATTACAACAATGTAGTTGGATATGCCGGGATGAGGATAATTTAGGATTCCGGTTTCTAATCTCCTTTTTACCCATAGTTTTGTTGACAATTTTCGGTCTTACATGCTATATATTGGGGGGAGAATTTGTATTGACAAGGAAGCTTTTAAAAAACAAAGATAAAGATATTCTTAAGCTTGTCGTTGAGAGCTATCTGAAAGTAGGCAAACCTGTAAGTTCCGGATATGTTGTGAAAAAAAAGGGTGTTTCGATTTCTTCAGCATCAGTAAGGAATATTATGGCCAAGCTGGAAGAAAATGATTATCTTTATCAGCCTCATGTCTCAGCTGGTCGTATCCCCACTGATATGGGCCTTCGTTTCTATGTAAACAGTATTTTTGAAAAAGTCTTTCCAAACCAGGAACATATTGATTTTCCTACGGATAGTATGGGTTTAAATAAAGGCAGTTTTAATTCCATATTTATCGAAACATCAAAATTACTTTCTGATTATTCTGACAATATAGGATTTGTAATCTCCCCCAGAATTTCTAGATTAAATTTTAGGCACCTTCGTTTTATTAAGGTTGCAGAAGAAAAAATCTTGATAATCTTGGTTACAACATCCAATTTAGTCGTCAATGAGATAATAGAAACAAAAAGCTTTTTTACTCAGGGAGAACTTGATAAAGCTGCCAATTATATTAATACAAATTTTCCAGGAAAAAATCTTTTGTTTATTAGAGAATATTTGGTTAAGGAAGTCCCAGAATACAAAATGAGAGTTGAGGATACGCTGCAAAAAATCACAGATCTTCTTAAAACTTATTTAAAGAGAGATGAGATCATAAATCATATCTACTTGCAGGGAACGTCAAAATTTCTGGAGAAACCAGAGATCTTTAAGATGAATAAGCTAATATTTCTATTCAAGAGCTTTGAAGAGAAAGCAAAACTTACAAAACTTATTTCTGATTTCATAAGCTTTGATAAGGTCAAGGTAATAATCGGATCAGAACTTAATTTTCAAAATATTTCTGAATGCAGCTTGATTCTTTCCCATTATGGAGATAAGCAGCAAGTTTTGGGTTCATTGGGAATTATCGGCCCCAAGAGAATTCCTTACAAAAAGATTATCCCATTAGTTGACTGTGTGGCGAAACGTTTAAGCCAAACCATAAGCTTTACCAGTTAGGAGAAAATATGCCCAAAATAATAGAAGACGAATCTCAGATCGAAAAAACCAAGGACCAAGAAATAGAGATCGAATATTTAACAAAAAAGAAACCTGATAACAAGAAAAAGAAGAAAAAAGACGCTGAAATCGAAGTTGAGAATTTAAAAGATCAAAGAAAAGAAATAAAGAAAAAAGATTCAGAGATTAAAAATCTCAGAGAGGAAGTTGATAAATTCAGGGAAGATTATTTAAGAAATGCGGCTGAGAATGAAAATCTTAGAAAGAGATTGGAGCGGGAGAAAAATGATTTTTTTCTGTATTCACTAAGCGAGGTCTTAAGGGATTTTTTGGTTGTTCTTGATAATTTTGAAAGAGCTTTGGATATAGAATCCGATACAGATAATAAAAATTTTCATGAAGGGATTAATATGATTTATAAACAATTTCAGGATACTCTGAAAAAACATAATGTTACCCCGGTTGAAACTGATGGAAAAAAGTTTGATCCTCAGGTACAGCAGGCCTTTATAACAGAAGAATCTGACTCTGTTAAGGAACCTGAAGTCGCAGAAGTGCTTCAGCAAGGGTATAAACTTAACGAACGTCTACTTCGTCCATCCTTGGTAAAAGTATTAGTTAAAAAGAAAGAGAAATAAATAATGAGTCGAGTAATTGGAATTGATTTAGGAACAACTTATTCCTGTATGGCATTTATGGAAGGAGAGAAACCTAAAGTTATTCCAAATCTTGATGGTCTTTCCACAACTCCTTCAGTTGTTAGTTTCACTAGTACCGGAGAAGAGCTCATCGGAACTCTGGCCTTGAGACAATCAATTACGAATCCTGAAAACACTCTTTATGCAATAAAGAGGTTAATGGGAAAGAAGTATTCTTCAGAAAAAGTCCAAAAAGCCAAGAAGAACCTACCTTATAAACTTACAGAAGCTGATAATGGAGACGTGAGGGTTGAAGTTGACTCAAAATTAATAAGTCCTCAGGAAATTTCATCAAAAATATTGGGATATTTAAAAAGCTGTGCTGAATCTTATTTTGGAGATGAAGTAAAAGAGGTCGTGATCACTGTCCCTGCCCACTTTAATGACCATCAAAGACAAGCGACTAAGGATGCAGCCAAAATTGCCGGACTTGAAGTATTGCGAGTTATTAATGAACCTACAGCTGCAATCTTAGCTTATGGTCTTGAGAATAAAAAGAATGCCACTATTGCAGTTTATGATATAGGAGGCGGGACTTTTGATATCACGCTTATGGAGATCAATGAAGGAATTTTTAACGTTCTAGCGACAGATGGAGATTCGTTTTTGGGTGGAGAGGATTTCGATAACCGTATCGTTGAATGGATAATCAATGATTTTAATGAAGAAAACGGAGTCGACCTTTCCCTGGACAAATTAGCACTTCAACGGATCAAAGAAGCGGCAGAAAAATCAAAAAGAGAATTATCTTATACAATGGAAAGTGAAATAAATCTCCCATTTATTTTCTCGGATAAAAATTCTTCAAAACACATAAAAAAAAATCTCACCAGAAGCAAGCTTGAAAATCTGACAAAAAATTTGATCGAGAAAACATTTCCTTATATTGATGATGTCTTTATGGAGAGCAAAATAGAAATTCAAGATGTTGACGAGGTAATTTTAGTCGGAGGACAGGCCCGGATGCCTTTGGTTAAAAAAATGATTATAGATTATTTTAGATTTGATCCGGTTGAAAATATCAATCCCGATGAAATTGTAGCTGCGGGAGCAGCACTGCAGTCCGCGATTCTGGAAGGAACTATGAAGGATATTGTCTTGCTTTTAGATGTTACTCCGCTTTCACTTGGAATTGAGACAGAAAATGAATCTTTTACAAAAATCATTGACAAAAATACAACAATACCGACTAAAGAGACCATGCCTTTCACTACTGTAGAGGACAATCAAAGAAGGGTAAGAGTTCATGTTTTACAGGGGGAAAGTGAAAAGGCGACTGATAATATATCTCTGGCTGTTTTTGATCTATTAGGAATCGGAGCAGCACCGGCTGGAGTTCCTCAAATAGATGTAACCTTTGAAATCGATGCAGACGGGCTTGTTAAAGTATCAGCAAAAGATATGTCAACCGGGAGACTGCAAAGTATTAAAGTAAAATCATCATCCGGTCTTACTGAAAATAAAATCAATGAGATAATAAAAAGAACGCAGAAAACAAATTCGCAGGTAGAAGATGATGATAAAACGTGATTATTATGAGGTCCTCAACGTCTCAGCTGAAGCCTCTTCTGATGAAATAAAAAAAGCTTATCGAAAACTTGCATTGAAGTATCATCCGGATAAAAACCCCGGAGATAAAGAATCTGAGGAAAAATTCAAAGAGGCTTCAGAAGCATACAGCATTTTGATAGACCCGGAAAAGAAATCAGTGTATGACCGTTTTGGCCATGATGGGTTAAGAGGAGAAGGATTTAATGGGTTTTCGGGATTTAATTCGTCTATTTTCGGAGATTTCGAAGATATTCTGGGTAATTTTTTTAATTTTGGATTCGGAGATATTTTTGGAACTCACTCCAGCCAAAGAAACCCTTATCCCAAAAGAGGAAGAGACTTAGTCTTAAATATGGAGATAAATCTTAAAGAAGCTGCCTTTGGAATAGAGAAAACTATCAAGCTAAACAGGGCGGAACTATGTCCGGTATGCCTAGGAACAAAGATGAAGCCCGGAACCAGTAAATCTGTATGCTCTAAATGTAACGGCAGAGGGCAGGTACGGTATCAACAGGGTTTTTTTTCAATTGCAAAAGCTTGTTCACAGTGTAATGGGACTGGAGAATATATTTCTTCGCCTTGTGAAAATTGCCGGGGTAGGGGAAAAGTAAAAACTAAAAAAGAAATAAAAGTAAAAATTCCTGCCGGAATAGATACCGGTATGAAACTAAGGCTTGAGGGTGAAGGTGAAACTGGTGATAAAGGAGCTCCCAGAGGAGATTTATATATTCAAATTCATGTGAATAAAGATAAATATTTTAAACGTCAAAATAATGATCTTTTCTGTCAGGTGTCAATCTCATTCCCAAAGGCTGCCACTGGTATTAAAGCTAAAATACAGACTCTTGAGGGTGAAGAATTATTTATAATACCTCCCGGGACTCAGTCCGGTGATATAGTGAAAATTAAGGACAAAGGAATAAGGAATGTTAATAATCACAGAAAAGGTGATATATTCGTTAAAGTGAATGTGGAAACACCGACAAAACTATCTAAAAAACAAAAAAATATCCTTAAAGAATTTGCAAAATCTAGGGGAGAAGACATAGATGGCAAGGTTCATCTAAAAAGAGAAAAAATTGACTTCTAATCTCTTTTTTGTAAATGAAGAGCAGATTAAATTCCCTTTCATACGATTATCAGGAACCGAAAATTATCACCTAAGCAAAGTTGCCCGGAAAAAGCCTGGGGATAAGGTGTGGCTTTTTGATAAAAGAGGGAAAAGTTATCTTGCAAAAATAGAAGATACAGGCAGATCCCATACCAGATTATTCATTTTAAAAATAAAAGAAATAAAGAAGCCGAGAGTACGGATATCGCTAGCGCAAGCACTGATTAAATCCAAAGCTATGGACTTAATAATACAGAAATCAACAGAACTTGGCATTGCCATAATTATTCCAGTTTTGCCTGCAAGAACTATTGTCAAAATCGAAAATAAAGTTGATATAAAGCTGAGTAGATGGAAAAAAATAGCGCTTGCAGCTGCTAAGCAGTGTGGACGATCAGACTTGCCTTCCATAAGACCCCCGATCGACCTGAGTGAATTATTGGAGAAAAAAAAGGCAGCAAAAAATATTTTTCTTAATGAAAAGGGTGGCACTTTACTGAAGGATGTTATAAAAAAAGGCATCCCTGAATCTGCCCTTGTCCTGGTAGGACCGGAAGGAGGCTGGACTGATGAGGAAGAGAAAAATATTATTCAGCATGATTATGAACCTGTTGACCTGGGTGTAAATATATTGAGAACTGAAACAGCAGCGGTTTGTAGTTTAGGGATTTTATCGCACTTTTGGAATATATGAAATGTTTTTAAAAGGCCAGAAAGTAGGAAAGTACAAGATAATTCGTCCGCTTGGAAGTGGAGGATTCGGTGCTGTATTTCTGGCTAAAAATACATGGTTGAATACCAAGGTTGCCATCAAAGTTCCTCATAAACAATCTACAGAGCTTTTTAAATTACTTAAAGAGCCTAGGCTTCAAGCTGCTTTAAATCATCCGAATATAGTTAGGATGATAGCAGCGGAAAAGGAAGATAATATTTTTTTTATGGTTATGGAGTATATCAAAGGGAAAACGCTGGAAACAATCCTGAATACAGAGAAGACCATTGTATGTGAGAAAGCCATTGATATTATTTGTCAGATAGCCAATGCAACTGAACATGCTCATTCTAATAAAATAGTACATAGAGACATACGCCCATCAAACATCATATTCTCAGAAGATGACGGGAAAGTTAAGATAACTGATTTTGGCACATCAGTTTGGCTTAATAATGTTCCTTATGCTTCTACCAGAATCGGTTCTCCTCCATATATGGCTCCCGAGCAATTCTTAGGAAAAGCCTCCTTTAGATCGGATATTTATTCTATAGGCTGTATTTTTTATGAAATGCTTATCGGTACGCCGCCGATATTTGATGCTGACCCTTTTAAAATATTAGAAAAAGCAAAATTAGGAAAGATCACTCCTCCTCGTTTAAAAAATCCTGGGATTCCAAAGGAAGTGAATAATATTATTATGAAATGTTTGTCTAATAAAATTGAGGATAGATACCAAAGCCCGGCTGAATTATTAAAACACCTTTCAATATATAGAGGAAAAGATACTCAAAAAGATGAGATCACTGATATCAGAGGAAGGATTAAAGCTCGTGATCTGCGAAAAGCTGAATTATGCTCTAACTGCCAGCGTCCTTTACCGTATAAATCAACTAGATGCCCTTACTGTGGGGAGTAAACATAAACAGGTAGACCTGGATTATTCACGGGAATATAGAAGTTGAAAGAATGGGACAAAAAGACTAAAATAATAAAAAAGTAATAAGGAGAGAGGTGAGATATGCAAATTAATGACCTATTAAAGGCAGCTATCGAAATTGAGGCATCTGATCTGCATTTAAAAGCAGGGAATTTCCCTGTTGTCCGCATTTTTGGAAAACTTCATAATTTAACAGGCTTACCACGTCTTTCAATTCAGGATACAAGGGAATTAGCAAACCAAATAACCAATGACCATCAAAAAAAAGATTTAGAAAATGAATTAGATATTGATTTGGCTTATAGTCTGACAGGATTTGGTAGATTCAGAGGAAGTATTTATCAACAAAGAAACAGTCTTGCTATTGTGCTGCGGATTATCCCGTTAGAAGTAATGTCGATTTCAGACTTGTTGCTTCCTGAAACTATTGAGTCTATTGCAGATGAACAGCGAGGCCTGATAATGGTAACTGGAACGACTGGTTCAGGTAAGACCACAACTCTGGCTTCGATGATCAATTATATCAATGAGCAGAGATCAGAGAATATTATTACAATTGAAGATCCTATAGAGTATCTCCACACTGATAAAAAAAGCATGATCAGCCAACGGGAAGTCGGAGTAGATGTCCTTTCATTTTCCCGGGGGCTGAGAGCTTCTCTGCGCGAGGATCCTGATATTATTCTTGTAGGAGAGATGCGTGATTTGGATACGATTGAAACCGCTCTTATGGCAGCAGAGACTGGACATCTAGTCCTAAGCACCCTCCACACTACAGATGCGCCTGAAACAATAAATAGGATTATTTCAATTTTCGCACCTCATCATCAACGGCAAATACGATTGCAACTTTCAAGTATTATTAAAGCTGTGATTTCCATGCGGCTCATCCCTAAAAAAGACGGTTTTGGGCGGGTACCTGCAGTGGAAGTAATGATAAATACGCCCTATATCGCAGATTGTATTCGAGATCGTGAAAAAACAGTTTTAATAAGAGATGCCATTGCCTCTGGATTATCTCAATATAAAATGCAGACATTTGACCAATCTATTTACCACCTTTATAAAGAGGGGTATATCTCTTACGAGCAGGGAATGCGTTATTCTTCTAGTCCGGATAATTTTAAATTAAGGGTTATGGGAATTCAGTCTACTATAGATGTTGCAATGGAAGATATGGAAAAGGAAATGGGAAAAATTGAGCGGAAAAAAAATGTAGAAGAAGATGATGAAGGAGGGCTTTGATTCATAAATGAAAGTTCAGGAAATCAGAGCTGCCTTTTTAGATTTTTTCAAAGGGAAAAATCACAAGATTGTAAAAAGTTCACCGTTAATCCCCCAGGGAGATCCTTCTCTGCTTTTCACAAATGCAGGCATGAACCAGTTTAAAAATGTTTTTCTTGGGCTGGAAAAAGCAAGTTACAAGAGAGCTGCTTCCGTACAGAAATGTATACGAGTTAGCGGAAAACATAACGACTTTGAGGAGGTTGGGCGTTCAAGTAAACATCATACTTTTTTTGAGATGCTGGGAAATTTCTCTTTTGGGGATTATTTCAAAAAAAAATGTATTGAATATTCTTGGGAACTAATTCTGGATGTATATAAAATAAGTAGTAAAAAACTATATATTACTGTCTACGAGGAAGATGATGAGGCCTTTGATATCTGGAACAAAGAAATAGGGATCAAGGAGGACAGAATATTCCGCCTTGGAAAAGAAGAAAATTATTGGAGCATGGGTAACACAGGCCCTTGCGGACCATGTTCTGAGATACACTATGAACTTGATACGGAATATGAAAAAGGAGAACCGAAGAAGTTAATAGAAAGTGGTAGTGATCGTTTTATAGAGTTGTGGAATCTTGTGTTTATGCAGTTTAACAGGGATGAAAATGGACAACTTCATTCACTTCCAGCACCCTCAGTTGATACTGGAATGGGGCTTGAACGAATGGTAACGGTTCTTCAAAAGAAAAAAAGTAATTATGATACCGAACTTTTTATGCCCATTATTAATGCTGTATGTGATTTGTGCGATTACGAGTATCCAACTTTAAAAGAAAACGATATACAAGTAAGGATCATATCAGATCATCTAAGAGCCATTTCTTTTTTGATAGGAGATGGGATTATGCCGGCTAATGTGGGACGTGGATATGTTTTGCGCAGATTGATCCGGAGGGCATTTAGAGCCGGCAATAGATTAGGATTAAATGAACCTTTTCTCTTTAAGCTTACGGGATGTGTAATTGATGTTATGAAAGACAGTTATCCTGAGATGATATCTTCAGCTTCCCATATCTCTACAGTATGCCAAGCTGAAGAAAAAAGATTTTATTATACTTTGTCTGCCGGACTTAAAACATTCCAACAGTACATATCTGAGGCCAAAAAGGATAAGAATAAAATTATCTCGGGAGAAAGATTGTTTAAGCTTTATGACACACATGGTTTTCCTCTTGAGCTTTCAAAAGAGCTTGCAGCAGAAGAAGAACTATCTATAGATGCATCCGGCTTTTATAACGAAATGGAAAAGCAGCGAACAAGAGCAAGGCAAGCATGGAAAGGGGAGGCCAAGCATAATGACACTAGAGCTTATAAAAAGGTAAAAAACCTGAATACTCGATTTTTAGGATATAAGACTGACATAGTCATAGATGCTGAAGTCCAAGCTTTGATGAAGAATGGGAGTAAGGTTGAGAGATTAAAAGAGGGAGATAATGGAGAGGTTTTTCTTAACGAAACCCCCTTTTATGCAGAGGCTGGAGGACAGTTAGGCGATAAAGGGGTTTTAAAAAATACTCATTTTTCAGCATTGGTTGAAAAGGTATTTTTTCCGATACCAGATATAATCTTGCATAAAGTAAAAGTTGTTTCAGGAAATATAGGAGTCGGTGAATCAGTAGAAGCTGCGATTGATAAAAGCAGGAGAAGATCCTTAAACAAAAATCATACTGCTACCCATCTCCTTCATTCCTCACTCCGGCATATCCTGGGTGACCATGTAAAACAATCGGGATCTTTGGTATCACCTTCCCGGCTTAGATTTGATTTTACCCATTTTAATTCCGTAACCGCCCAGGAGATAAAGGCGATAGAGTCACAGGTCAATGAGAAAATTCAGGAAAACATACCTATAACAACCCGGGTTACCTCTTATGAACAGGCCATAAAAGAAGGTGCTGTAGCGATTTTTGAGGAAAAATATAAAGAAGATGTCAGAGTTGTTACAGTTAGAGATTTTAGTAAGGAACTGTGTGGTGGTTCTCATGTAGAAAATACAGGAAATATAGGTCTATTTAAAATTATTTCGGAAGGGAGTATAGCTGCTGGTATACGTAGGATTGAAGCTCTTACAGGACTAAAAGCTGTGGAATATGTCCAGGAAAATGAGGATCTATTGCTTGAAATTCAACAATGCTTAAGTTCTTCCAGGGATGAGATATTGTCCCAGCTGGATAAATTAAAAGTTGGTATAAAAGACAAGGAAAAGGAGAACAAAACTTTACGTTGGAAAATTGCCCGGAAGAATATGCAAAAAAAGGAAGGGGAAACCCGGAAAATTAAAAATATTTCAGTTTTTGCCAAAATAGTAGAAGGTCTTAACAGTACTGAACTCAGGGAGATGGCTGATGAATTCAAGCAAAATATCAAGTCAGGAATCGTTATCCTTGGGACAACTTCGGAAAATAAGGCTTCATTAGTAGTAGCAGTAACCAAAGATCTTTTAATCAAGATAAAGGCGGATGAGATCATCCGGCGGTTAGCTCCTTTTATTGGAGGGGGAGGAGGGGGACGACCTGATTTTGCCCAGGCCGGCGGGTCCCGGATTGAGGGTTTAAGCAGATCTATTAAAAAAAGCTATTCCATAATTGAAGAAATGCTGGATTAAAATATCACCCTTAGAGGGGATTGATTTTTATTAATATATCTGGCATTATTATTACAAAGTTGAGGAGTATGAACAAAAAATCAATTATATTAATAATGGTTTGTTTTGTTTGTAATTCCTTTTATATAGAAGCGCTGCCGGCATTATCCAACCTGAAATTAAAATATGACGGTATAATTAAAACAATGGCAAGGAGATACAATGTACCTCCTGACCTGATCCACTCAATAATAAAGGCAGAGTCAAATTACGATATAAGGGCAGTTTCTAAAAAAGGAGCAGTAGGGCTTATGCAGTTAATGCCGGAGACTGGGAAGCAGTATGGTGTTAAAGACCTCTATGACCCGGCTGATAATATAGAAGGCGGGGTCAAATATTTGAAAGACCTGGTTAAACTGTATGAACGCAACACCAAACTTGTCCTTGCTGCTTATAATGCTGGCCAGGAAGCTATTAAAAAGTATAAGGGAATACCTCCCTATCCTGAGACTATTAATTATATAAAAACCATTCAAGAGTCATATAATAAACCCCTAATTCGAAATTATACAAAAATATATAAATATGTTGATGAAAATGGCAGGACCGTTCTTACAAACGATTACAGCCTTTATAAGAGTTATGTAAAGAAACAGTAAAGATAAAAATAAGAAAAGGATAGAGCTGAGGGTATGGTTGGTGCTCCTATAGATAAGCTTTTATAGGAAATATCCTGGGAGTAATTTCAAATGTTGCTGGTGCCGAGCACAACAGCTCTCCGTCAACTTCAATAAGAGCATCTTCTCCTTCTATAGGTTCGATCTCGACCTTTTTGCCGCGGGTCAAGGATATCTTGGAATGCTTAAGATGAGATCCTGAATATATACGCCAGGCATTTAAACAGAACTCTAACATACTCATGCCACTAATAAGCACTATGTCAAAAAAGCCATCGTCTAAACAGGCGTCTGGTGCGATTTTCATTCCCTTTCCGAATATCTTACCATTAGCGATCGCTCCTATCATATACTTATCGGAAGGAAGTTCCTTACCGTCTATTTTTAGTTTCAGCTTCTTATTTTTATAATTTATAAAGGTCGCTATTAAGCATTGCAGATAGGAAGAAGTTTTTCTTTTCATCCGGTTGAGATTGACCCGCCGGACGACTTCTCCCCCTATTCCGAAATCAGCAATATTCAAAAAAAAGCGTTCCCTGTTTTCACTTGAAGGAGACTTGAAGCTTACTCTGCCGGCGTCGATTAAACAATTGGGAGCATTTTTTATTATTTCTAAGGCATTTTTTATCCCAGGAGGAATATTCAGACTCTTGCTCAAATCAGATCCCGTACCCGAAGGCAATACTCCCAGAACAGTTTCAGGATTTATAATCATCTGATTTTCAAAAAAACCATTTGCGATCTCATGCATGGTGCCGTCTCCGCCTACACCAACAATGAGTTCAGTTCCTTCTTTAATTGCTGCCCTGGAGATTTCAGTTGCATGAAGCGGTTTCTCAGTGAACTCATATTTGAATTCTTTAAGAAAAGTATGCAGAGATTCCTTGATGTTTTTCCATCTTTTCCCGGTACGGCCCTTATTGGATTCAGGATTTACTATTATCTGAATTTTCTGTCTTAATCGAGTTTTTAGGAACATCTATGACTCCCTGAGAAGATTTGATTGTTTTATTTTTAAATATGGATATACCGATGATCCCACCTAAAGCCCCCAGGGCAGAAAAAATGACAACATTTATTACTAGGCCCAGCAAAAGAATATAAAGAGGAGCTTTAAAAGAATTATCTATCAAGGATTCAAATCCGGCAGGCATCTCATCCATATATTCAGAAAACTCTTCTATCATATTTCTAAAGAGCTTATTTTCTAAGGGAGCGAAAGGGATACTGATTAGGAGTTCGACTACAGCAGCAATTATTCCTGAAAAAACTCCTACTATAGCTCCATCTCCGGGGCCGAGAGCTACAGGAGAATCTTTAGATAGGAAATAAACTGCAATAATTCCTCCTCCTATTACCCACAGGCAGCAGAGGCAGCTTACCAAGGGAATACCAGCTAATAATCCAGCAATCCCACCGCCGATAAGAGCCGGTATAAACATTCCGGGTTTTTGTTCATTCATTACTGCTTCTCCATAATATTTTTTTATATTCTATTGCTTTTTGTTGATAAAACTCAAGTTTAAAATAAAATCCGCTATTCCGGTTATAAAGTAAAACGGCAATACGATTCCCCAGATGAAGCCTAATATAAGTCTCAGCCATCCGGCTGTGTTCCAGAGAAAAAAGAAATTTCCTATTGTATCGATGCCGATAGGAACTGTAGCCAAATAAAATGTTTTGCGCTTTGGTAGAGACAGGGTACTAAAACCTCTTTTAACGGGATAATAAAAAGTACCGGCTAAAAACCCGATATATATACCAAGGCACCGGGAACATACTGCCATTTGATTTCCGAAAATATAAAAACAGCGTGATTCTGCCTGGTGACATATTTTTGAAAATGAATAATATATTATTTTATTAATAGGTGAAGATAGGCTTTTTAAATACGGAGCCAAAATAATTGCTGCGATCCAAAAGACAATACCTAATAGGGTAAAGATATAGATGATTTTTACTTTTGATATCTTGGCCATTTTTTTATGAATAGATAAGGCTAACTTTAAATGGAAAGTTATGAAATGTAAATAGCCTGACCTATTCATAAAAAAATGGCGATATGGATGAAATTCAGGTGTGGCTTGTGCTCGCTTCAGATTTTTAACGCCATTCCTCTTCGTTTTTCTCGGCGTCTGCGCAACTCCCCCCGTCCGTGGGTCAAACATGCTCAACGTCCGACTACGTCGGATTCCCTCGAAAATACTCATCAGAAGGCTAAATCTT